>DATDYW010000078.1:0-21705 GCA_036516995.1 Minisyncoccota bacterium | reverse complement strand
AGCCGCAGGTGCGCGGGGAGCGATTCGGGCGGGGTAGAATGCCGACCGTGAATCACGGGCCTCTGGTTAGAAAAGCTGATGGGTCGCAGGAGGTCTTCGACCCCAGGAAGCTGATGGCCTCGCTGGTGCAGGCGAGGGCGGCACCAGAAATTGCGGAGGAAATTGTGCAGTCGGTTTCCCGGACGATTCGCCCCGGTGACTCGACGGAGCGCGTCCACCGCGCGGCTTGGAAAATACTGGCTAAGCGCTCTAGGCCGGTGGCTTCTCGGTACGGTCTACGACGTTCGCTGCTCGAGCTCGGCCCCACCGGTTTTCCGTTTGAGCGTTTCCTGTCGCGGCTCTACGAGGCCGACGGCTACCGCACCCTCGTTGGCGCCACGCTCTACGGCTCCTGCGTCAGCCACGAGGTTGATGTGGTGGCCTGGAAGAACGACGAGACGCTCTCGGTCGAGGCGAAGTTTCACAACGACCTCTCGTATAAAACAGATACAAAGGTGGTGCTGTATGTAAAAGCGCGTGTTGAAGATTTGCAAAGTCACCCGCACGCAATCGGCGGAAAAGATCGTTCAATTTCTCGTGGTGTTATCGCAACCAACACGAAGTTCACCGAAACCGCTATCACTTACGCCGGTTGCGTTGGTATTGAATTGCTCTCCTGGGACACGCCGCGCGGTGAAAATCTCTACGACCGGATGAGCCTCCACGGCGTTTTCCCAATCACCTGCCTCACGACGCTCGTACCGCGCGAAAAGAAGAAACTCGTTGATGCAAATCTCGTCGATACTCGCGCTGCTAGTGAACGCCGCGACGAAATCGCTGCCATTCTTGGAGGAAAAGAGCGTGCGTCTGATGTACTAGAAGAAATTGCGGAAGTAACGCAGATGTTCACCGTTGATAGAGAAATACACCCACCCGCACCAAAGCCCACGCCGACCGCCAAACGCATCGTGAAATAGAAAAGCTGCCCGGAAGTGCCGGGCGGCGTGGAATGACGAAACGCAGCTATGCCTCATCGCCAGAAGGCGACAACGAACGCCAGCATGAGAAGTTTGGGTGAGTTGAGACCCACGATGAGCAGCGAGAAACCCAAGATAGGGTGTCTCTTCGCGAAGCGCCAGAATCGGTTGTCTGGTGCCGGGCTTGCGTTGCTCCCTATCTCCTCGGCGAGCGAGCGAAGATCGCTCGACAGGTTGAACGGGTCTTCGTTTGGCATGAATGGGAATGGACTCATATGTCCAATGTACTACCCTGATTGAAAAATTTTGTCAATATCGCCCATTTCCCCAAAAACCTATATCTTTAGGCTCCATGAACTCCTCCGAGGTTCGCAGGCGATTCCTTTCCTTCTTCGAGAAGCGGGGGCACGCCATTATTCCCTCCGCGCCGCTCGTGCCCGAGAACGACCCCACCGTGCTCTTCAACACCGCGGGGATGCAGCCGCTAGTGCCATACCTGATGGGCCGGCCGCACCCGCAGGGTGACAAGCTCGCCAATGTCCAGAAGTGTCTGCGCACCACCGACATCGACGACGTCGGCGACGCCACGCACGCGACCTTCTTCGAGATGCTCGGCAACTGGTCGCTGGGCAGCTACTTCAAGGAGGACGCGATTAAGTGGAGCTACGAGCTGCTCACCTCTAAAGAGGAAGGGTTTGGACTCGACCCAGCACGTCTCTACGTGACCGTCTTCGCCGGCGACCACAACGCTCCGCGCGACGACGAAGCGGCAGAGGTATGGGAAGCCGTTGGCCTGCCAAAAAACCGAGTCTACTTCCGCGGCGCCGACGCCAATTGGTGGCCCGCAGTGAAAGGCGCCGACACCTGGACGGGACCCACCGGCCCTTGCTCGGAGATGTTCTACGACATAACCCCAGAGGGCCTCGGCGATCTCTCGCCCGATGAATTTGCGGCCGCCGACGAGTCGCAGAAAGTAGTCGAGATTTGGAACGACGTCTTTATGGAGTACGAGAAAAAGGACGGCACGATTGTCGGCCCCCTCGCCAAGAAAAACGTGGATACCGGCGCCGGCTTCGAGCGCCTCTGCGCGGTCCTCCAGGGCAAAGACAACATCTACGACACCGATGTCTTCGCCCTCATTAACGCCGCCATTGCAAATTTTCAACGAGATGGTGCTTTGAGGTCGGACCTCATAAAACCACGAAGGGTCGTGGCTGACCACACGCGCGCCGCAACGATGCTGGTTGCGGACGGGGTGACGCCGGGGAACGGCGACCAGGGGTACGTGCTGCGGCGGCTGCTGCGGCGGGCGGTGCGCTACGCCGATTCGCTCGGCTGCCCCACCGACTCGCTGGCGAAGATTGCCGACGCGGTGGTGGAAACGTACCGCGGGGTGTACCCGAACGTGGCGGCGGGTCGCGAGAAAATCATCGCCACCATTTCCGAGGAGGAGACTAAATTTAGAAAGACCCTGAGCCTCGGCCTCCTTCGCCTTGAAAAAATTCTCGCGCGTAATCTAGATACAGGAGAGACTGTCGAGCGAGAAGTAGCTTCGGCTCAACTTGTCTTTGATCTCTACCAGAGCTACGGATTCCCGCCCGAGATGACTTATGAAATTTTGAGCGAGCGAGGTATCAAAATGCTCCCAGACATCCAGACTCGGGTTAGCGCCTTGCTCACTGAACACGAAGAGAAGTCCCGTGCGGGTGCTGACGCGAAGTTCAAGGGCGGGCTGGGGGACACGGGCGAGGTGTCCGTTCGCTACCACACCGCCACGCACCTCCTGCACCAGGCGCTGCGCGACGTGCTGGGCGAGCACGTGCAGCAGAAGGGGAGCAACATCACGTCGGAGCGTCTGCGCTTCGACTTCGCGCACCCGCAGAAAATGACCGACGAGGAGAAGGCACAGGTGGAGGCTATCGTGAACGAGAAAATTGCGGCGAAGCTGCCGATGAATCAGGCCGTGCTGCCCAAGGCGGAGGCTGAGGCTTCCGGCGCGCTCCACTTCTTCGGCGAGAAGTACCCTGAGTCAGTTTCCGTCTACTTCATCGGCAACTCGCTCGAGACCGCATACTCGAAAGAGTTCTGCGGCGGCCCGCACGTGAAGAACACCGGCGAGCTAGGCCACTTCAAAATTCAGAAGGAGGAGGCGGTCGCCGCTGGCGTGCGCCGCATCAAGGCGGTGCTGGGGTAGAAGACGCTCTGGCTGATGTAGAATTCCCCTGCCGTGTCCTTTTTCCGTCGCACCCCGCAGCTCACGCTCATCGTCAACTTCGACGGCTCCCGCGCCGGCGCCGCGCTGCTGGATATCTCCGGCAAGACGCCGACGCTGCGCTTCGCCGCCGAGTCGGAGACCGCCTTCGGTGAGACGCCGACCCCCGAGCAGCTGCTCGAGACGCTCGGGCTGAAGCTTCGGAGCGTCCTCGCCCGCGTGAAGGACGAGGGCCTCGTCGCCGCCGCCCAGGCGAGCCTGCCCGCAAAAATCTCCCGCGCGGTCGCCTTCGTCGGCGCGCCCTGGCTCGACGCCGCTGTCAAAAGGCTCTGCGTCTCGCGCGCGAAGCCTTTCTCCTTCTCCCGCGACTCCCTCGAGCGCATCATCGGCAGGAACGACTTCGCCTCCCGCCACCGCGGCAGCCTCGTCGAGCGAGCAGTCGTCCACGCCAGCGCCAACGGCTACCCGGTGGACGATCCCGTCGGGCAGCGTGCCCGCGAGTTCGAGATCACCGTCCTCCTGGCCGCCGTGGCGGCACCGATTAGGGCGGCAATCATCGACGCTCTCCACGAAACCTTCCCGGCGCTGCGTATCTCTTTCGCCTCCCAGTCCCGCGCCGTCTACGAGGCCGCCCGCGCGCTCTACCCGTCGCCCGCAACCACGCTGGTTCTCGACGTCGGCGGCGAGCTCATCGAAGCGGCGCGGCTCGAGGGCGACGACCTCGCCGCGGTCGGCTCGGCGCCCGTGGGAATCTCGCAGGCGGTCCGGGCAATTGCCAGCCGCTGCAAAATGGAGCTGCCGATGGCGGCCTCGGCGCTGCGCACGCACTCGGAGTCTGGCGCCTCCGACTGCGAGGAGGGCGTCGCGAAATCGGTAGCCGAGGCGGCGAAGGCCTGGGCAGAATCGGTGGCAAAATCTCTCGCGCAGGTGGCGCCGGGGCAGGGGCCCTCGCGCGTCGCCGTCTCCGCCGCCAGCGAGCACGAGGCTGCCGCTCGCGCCCTGGCGATCGCCGCCTTCCCGGGCGCCGAGCCGCTCCAAATTTCCCAGCGCGCGCTCCTGCCGCAGATTGCCGCCGACCCGGCCGCTCATCCAACGACTATCTGCTCCGCGCTCGCCGTCCACAGGCACGCGAGCCACCGCGGTTGATTTTTCGCCCGAAGAGACGATAATGCCCCAGGCAATGCCCACCGACGACCAGCCTACCGGCAACGGATTCGAGGGCGACTCCGAGGCACCTCGGCGCTCCATTCGAGACATCCCGATTCCACCCCACCGCCGGAGAGAGGCGGGGGAGCCGGCCGCGCGGCCGGCGATGGACGGGGTGCGAGCGGCGAAGCCCGCCCAGCGCCCCGCGCCGCCGCCGGGGGAACCGATTGGCGCCGCGACCGATTCCGCCACCTACCCGCCAAAGAGCTACTACCAAATGAGCGAAGACGAGAGCTACCGTGCCCCGCGCCGCCCCGGCCGCTACCGCCGCCTGCTGAAAATTCTGGCGATCGTCGTGGTCGCCGCCGCCGTGTTCCTCGTCGCGACCTGGCACAGCGCCGTCGTCACCGTCGTCGAGAAGCACGCCGAGAAGTCGCTCGCGCTCAAGCTCGGGCTCTCGCCCGAGGGCGGGACGATTGCCACCGGCTCGATCGCCTTCCGCTCGGCCGACGTTTCCGATTCAGCCTCGCAGACGCTCGCGGCCACCGGCGAGGCGGCGGTGAAGACCAAGGCCACCGGCGTCATCACCATCTACAACGCCTACTCCTCCGCCGACCAGCCGCTCGTCAAGAACACCCGCTTCGAGACGCCGACGGGTCTCGTCTTCCGCATCGACCAGCCGACCGTCGTGCCCGGCCAGAAGAAGGGCGCCGACGGCACGACCACGCCGGGGAAGGTCACGGCCAAGGTCGCCGCCGACCAGCCAGGCGAGCAGTACAACGTCGGACCCATCGCGCGGTTCACGGTGCCGGGTTTCAAGGGCCAGCCGCAGTACGACGGTTTCTACGCCAGCTCGGAGGCTCCGATGCAGGGCGGCTTCGACGGCATCCAGAAGGTGCCCGACCCGAAGGAGGAGGCCGCGGCCGTCGATCGGCTGACGCAGGCGCTCCAGGGCAAGCTCGCCGCCGCCGCCGCGTCTTCCACGGGCGCCGAGTACGTTGCCTTCGTCGTGCCCGGCACCTTCGCGGTTCACTCCACCAGCCGCGAGCCGGCGGAGGACGCCGGCAAGGTGACCGTGACCGTCGAGGCCGCGGCCCGGGCGGTGGCCGTGAGGCGTCAGGATTTGGCCGAGGAGATTGCGGAGGCGGCGATGCCGACCTACGTCCGCGGCACCGGCGGCAGGGTCGACGACTTCGCCGCCGTCCGCGGCATGCCCGAGGGCGCCGACACCCCGACCGCGCTCGCCCTCTCCGGCACGGCGAAGGTCACCTGGACCGTCGACCCGGTCGAGGTCGCCGAGGCGCTCCTCGGCCGGCCGCTCACCGAGGTCTCGCAGATCGCCGCCCAGTTCCCCGGCGCCGAGAGCTTCACCCCGGTGGTTCGGCCGTTCTGGCGGAGCAGCTTCCCCGACTCCGTCGGGAAGATCAGGGTCACCGTCTCGGCCTCGGGCGCCGACAATTGACCGCGCCCGCTTCGCCTGCTAGATTTCGTCGGCCAGCCCGTGGATACGCCTGACCCGAACCCTCTCGACGCGCTCGAGGTAAACCCTGCCCAAGAGGCCGCTCGCCCTGAGCCGGTCGAGGGGCCGGTGGCGGCGCCTGAGCCGCAGGTGCCCGCCGAGGGCGGGGAGGAGGCAGACAGCCGGCCGCTGACCGTCGTTGGCCAGGTGGTCGAGGCGCTCCCGAACACCCTCTTCCGGGTGCTGCCGGAGGGCGGGACGGAGCAGGTCCTGGCCTACCTCGGCGGCAAGATGCGCCTGCACCGCATCCGTGTCCTGATCGGTGACCGCGTCGAGATCATCCCCGACCCCTACGGCGGCCGCGCCCGCATCGTCCGACGCCTGTAGGGCGAGGGCTGAGGGCGGACAAGACGAGGGCGGAGTATAAATTTCAAGACTAAAAGAACCAAGCTTTATGAAGGTAAAGTCAGCTATCAGGAAGGAGCAGGCCGGCGACATCTTGGTGCGCCGCCGCGGCCGCCTCTACCGAATCAACAAGAAGAACCCGCGCCGAAAGGCTCGCCAGGGCTAGCCCGCGGGGCCGCGTAGTTTGACCGTTTTTTAGCCGCGTGCTAGCGTAAGCGACCCCCAAAGACCGATGCGTATCCAGGGCGTCACCATCCCAGACGGCAAGCGGCTCGAGGTCGCGCTCACCGCCGTTTTTGGCGTCGGCCGCTCGCGCGCCAAGTCCGTCTGCGAGAAGCTCGGCGTCGACTGGGGCAAGAAGCCGAAGGATCTCTCGGCAGCCGAGGAGTCCAAGGTCCGCGAGGTGATCGAGGCGTTCAAGATTGAGGGCGACCTGCGGCGCGAGATTGGCGGCAACGTCAAGCGGCTGAAGGACATCGGCAGCTACCGCGGCAGCCGCCACGCCCGCCGGCTGCCGGTCCGCGGCCAGCGAACGAAGACCAACTCCCGCACCGTCCGCGGCAACGTCAGGAAGACGATGGGCTCGGGCAAGCGCGTCGAGGAGAAGAAGTAGCCAGATTTTCATTTCATCCATATGGGAAAGAAGCGCGTAGCCGAAACCGAGAAGAAGCCTGACGCCGCGCTGGCGGAGGCGCCGAAGACAAAGGCGGCCAAGCGGCGTCTGGACCAGGGTACGCTCTACGTGCTCGCCTCCTTCAACAACACGAAGGTGATGCTCGCGGACACCCGAGGCAACGCGATCGCCCACACCTCCTCCGGCGCGCTCGGGTTCACCGGCGCCAAGAAGGGCACGCCGTTCGCCGCCGCCAAGGCGGCGGAGATTCTCGCCGAGAAGGCGGAGGCGCTCGGCGTCAAGGCGGTCGACGTGGTGGTGAAGGGCATCGGCGCCGGACGCGAGTCGGCCATTCGCGGCTTCGTCTCGCGCGGGGTGCAGATTCGTTCGATTGTCGATCGGACGCCGGTGCCGCACAACGGCCCGAAGCGCCGCAAGCCGCGCCGCGTTTAATTTTCCTTTATGCGCATCGGACCCCGCTACAAGATTGCCCGCCGCCTCGGCGCCGCCGTCTTCGAGAAAACCCAGAACGCGAAGTTTGCCGCCAAGGCGGAGGCGAAGGCGATGACCCGGCGCCGTGGCCGCGGCCCCTCGCCCTACGCGAAAGAGCTCCGCGAGCTCCAGAAGGTGCGCTTCACCTACGGCGTCACGGCTAGGCAGCTGAAGAACTACGCCAACGAGGCGATCGCGACGAAGGGCGGCGACGCGGCGGCCCTCATCTTCCAGCGCCTCGAGCGTCGGCTCGACTCGGTGGCGCTGCGCGCCGGCTTCGCGCCGACCCGCCAGGCGGCGCGCCAGATGTCTAGTCACGGCCACCTGACGGTTGCCGGCCGCCGGGTCACCGTGCCGTCGCTCGCGGTCTCGGTGGGCGACGTCGTCGCGGCCCGCGAGGGCAGCCGGGCTTCCGACGCCTTCCGGGCCGCGACCGAGCGAGCGGCGGAGAAGCGCGAGGGCGGGCCGGCGGTGCCGGAGTGGCTGAAGGTAGACCTCGCGGCGCTCTCGGCGGAGGTCGCGGCGCTGCCGGCGCTGGTGCGCGGCTCGACCGAGCTAGACTTCGACGCGGTCGCCCAGCACTTCCGAAAGTAGCGCCGAGGAGGTATTGTTCTGCGAGCATTTAGCAAGTTCCGTTTTACGAGAGAAAAAACACTGGGTATGTCGCTCGACTTCAGCATCGCCCTCCCGTCGAAGCCGCGCGTCGTCAGAGAGGACGACGTCCGCGGCGTGTACGAAATTGACGGCCTCTACCCAGGGTACGGCCACACCCTCGGCAACTCCCTGCGCCGCATCATCCTCTCGTCGCTCCCCGGGGCGGCCGTGACGCGCGTGAAGATCGTGGGCGTCTCCCACGAGTTCTCGACCCTGCCCGGCGTCAAGGAGGACGTAGTGGCAGTTCTCCTGAACGTCCAGCGCCTGCGGGCGGCGCTCGTGACCGGCGAGCCGCAGACGCTGCGGCTGAAGCACCGGGGCCAGAAGACCCTGACCGCCGCCGACCTCGAGTGCCCCGGCCAGGTCGAAATCAAGAACCCCGAGCTCGTGATCCTGACGCTCGCGGAGAAGGACGCCGAGATTGATATGGAGCTCACCGTCGAGCTCGGCCTCGGCTACGTGCCGAAGGAGGAGGTGCACAAGGACCGCGTCGAGGTCGGCGAAATTTCTCTCGACGCCATCTTCACGCCGATTCGCCGCGTCTCGTACGAGACCGAGAACATGCGCGTCGGCGACCGCACCGACTTCAACCGCCTCCGCGTCTCGATCGAGACCGACGGCACCATCACTCCGAGGGCGGCGCTCGAGCGGGCCATCGAGACGATGATCCAGCAGCTCAAGGCCGTCGTCGGCTTCCGCGAGGAGCTCGAGGTGCCGCAGGGGGAGGCCGCGCCGGGCGAGGAGAGGGGTGACAGCGACGCGCTGAAGACGCGCGTCGAGGCGCTCGGCCTCTCGGCCCGCACGGAGAACGCGCTCGTCGCCGCCGGCATCCGTACGGTCGGCGGGCTCGCCCGGAAGCGCGAGGCCGACATCCTCGAGATAGAGGGCCTGGGGCCGAAGGGCGCGACCGAGATCAAGGAGGCGCTCGTCGCCCGCGGCGTCTCGCTCCGCGCCTGAGGCCCGCGCCCGGGCTTCACAGGCGGCAGCTGAGCTGTTAGGGTACCCGGCTAACGATGCGACACAGCAGCAAGCGCCGGTCCTTCAACCGCGGCACCGATCAGCGTCGGGCGCTTTTGCGCGCGCTCTGCGTTGGCCTGGTGCGCGACGGCCGAATTACCACGACCGAGGCTAAGGCCAAGGAGCTCCGCCCGACCATCGAGAAGCTGGTGACGACCGCCCGCAAGGGAACGCTCGCCGCCCACCGGAGCATCGTCTCGAAGGTGGGGGAGAGTGCCGCCAAGAAGCTCGTCGCCGACATCGCCCCGCGATTCGCGAAGCGCGCCGGCGGCTACACCCGCATCACCAAGCTCCCGAAGCGCACGAGCGACTCGGCGCTGATGGCGCAGATTGAGTTTGTCTAAACTTTTATGATGACCGTAGACGCGCAGAACCGAACGATGGGCCGCGTGGCGTCCGAGGCCGCCAGTTTTCTGCTCGGCAAACGCTCTGTCGGCTTCGCCAAGAACGCGAAATCGAGCGAGCCTGTTGAAATTGTGAACGCCTCGAAGGTGCGCATCTCGGCGAAGAAGGAGAAGGCGCCGGTCACCCGCTACTCGGGCCACCCGGGCGGGCTCACCAGCGAGACGATGGGCGCTCAGATTGCGCGCAAGGGCTGGGACGCCGCCTTCCGCCGGATGGTCTTGGGAATGCTCCCTCGCAATCGCCTTCGTGCCCAGATTATCAAGCGCCTGAAGGTTACCGACTAAATTTTCGTATGGCTCCCACCGCGCGATACATTGAAGGAATCGGCCGCCGCAAGACGGCAGTGGCGCGCGTCCGCATCACCCCAGCCTCCGAAACCTCCTGGGTCATCAACGGCCGCTCACTCGAGGCTCACTTCCAGAACGCGGCGCTGCAGAAATCGGTGACGCAGGCGCTCCTCGAATCCGAAGGCGTTGGCCAAGCCTTCGCCGTTTCCGCCAAGATTGTCGGCGGCGGCATCAACGGCCAGGCCGAAGCCGTCCGCCACGGCCTCTCCCGCGCCCTGGTGGAGTTCAAGGCGGAGCTCCGCCCCGACCTCAAGAAGAAGGGCTTCCTCAAGCGCGACCCCCGCGCCAAGGAGCGCCGCAAGTTCGGCCTCAAGAAGGCGCGCAAGGCGCCGCAGTGGAGCAAGCGGTAAACCAGAGTTCGCGGCTGCAAACCGCCTCTCCGCCCCTCGCTCTGCATTCGCAGCACGTCGGGGACGGTCGAGGTGGTTTTCGTTCGTGGGACGGCAAATAGAAAAACGCGCGGCCCTGTGGCCGCGCGTTGCGTCTCTCAAAACTACCGCCACCGGGTCGGAGACCCGTACCGAGACGATCCGTCGGAGTAGTCCCAGACCGTTCGGGTGGCCGTGACCTGCGAGCCGCCGTTCCTCATGTCCTCGCTCCGCGTGCGGACGAGGTAGACCTCGGGACCACGCGGACCGTCGATCAGTTTCAATGAAGAAACTGGGGCGCTCCTGTCCACGTACCCGTCCTGGTAGGTGAACCGGGCGCGAACCTCGAAACGCTCAGGGAGCGTAGCGCACCCGAGATCGACCGCCGCCTCGCCCTCCACCTTTACGAGACCCTGTGACGAGACCTCGAATACGTCGTCCGGAAGGGAGATGTATTGCCTGCATCCGTCCCCGAAGAGGAACTCGACGTAGGGGTTGGAGAGTCGCTCGGGCGGACCACCGGCCCACTTCATGTTGACGTGGGACAGGGTGTGCTTTTCGGCGATGTGCCGATTGCACGAGACAAGACCGGCGAGAGTGGCGACGACACAAATGACAGCAATGGGAATGTTCTTCACGTTTATATTATATCACATAACATCCTTGTGTCAATATATACAAAAAGCCCCGCAACGGCGGCGCGCGCGGCATTTTTGACGGCAGAGTCAAAAATCCGTACAATCTCGCAGCAATGAGTGCTAAAGACGATCACAAAAAGAAAGGCGCAGACGAGGAAATCGTCTACGAGGACGCGCCCGATTTGGAAGCCGGAGATGACCCGGCAGCCGAAGGCCCCGCAATGGCCACGAAGCTCGCGAAGCTGCGCGAGAAGCTTTCTGTGTGCGAGTCCTCGAAAGCTGAATACCTCGCCGGCTGGCAGCGCGCCAAGGCTGACCTCATCAACGCGGGGAAAAGGCACGAGGAGGAGCGGCGGCGGTTCGCCACCCTCGGCGAGGAGGCGGTGCTGCACGAAATTCTCCCGGCGCTCGACGCATTTGATATGGCGATGGCGAACAGGGAAGCGTGGGAGAAAGTTGATGCCGGCTGGCGGCAGGGCGTCGAGTTCATTCGTTCGCAGCTGCTGGGCACGCTCTCCCGATTTGGCGTAGAAGCATTCGGTGCGCCCGGCGAGCACTTCGATGCTGCTCGCCACCACTCAATTGAGAATGTCGCCGCAGAGAGTGCGTCCCAGGACGGCACGCTAGCGGCGGTTGTCCAGAAGGGGTACGCTAGGGGCGACCAGGTGATTCGGCCCGCGGCGGTAAAGGTTTTCCATCTCGAGCAATGATTTCTCTCTCTACAGAGGTTAAGCGTCTGGTGATTCTCGCGGCAGCGCGGGGTTCTCGCGCCGAAATCGTCGCCGCAATTCGAGAGGGGGACGGTCTGCGCGTTCTCGGCCGCCGCACCGTTCCCCGCGCCGAGCTCACCGAGCTCCTCGACGGTGCCCGCGTGCGTGGCGTTGAGGTTGTGCTCGGAGAGATTGCCGAACCGCTGGCCCTCGCCGCACCCGCGGCCACCGCGACCATTCCCGCCGCGCCGCGCCGCTTCCCCGCACCCGCTTCCGTTTTCTCTCCGTTCTCGCTCGACCTCCTGCTCTCCACCCAAAAAACCCGCGCCCCAAATCTCCGCTAGCGCCAAAAGCGTTTAGCGAGCTATAGACTGCTAAACGCTCAGGGCACCGATTTCACCATTACAAAACCTAGCCAGAAACCATGTCTAAAATCATTGGCATCGACCTCGGCACCACAAACTCCGCCGTCGCGGTGATGGAGGGCGGCGAGCCGCGCATCCTCGAGAACGCCGAGGGGGCGCGCACCACTCCCTCAATCATCGCCCAGGGCAAGACGGGCGAGCGCCTGGTGGGCCTCCTGGCCAAGCGGCAGGCTGTCACCAACCCGAAGGGCACCGTCTTCGGCATCAAGCGCTTCATCGGCCACAGCTACGAAGAGGAATCAATCGCGCGCGACAAGAAGACCGTCCCATACGAGATTTCAAAGTCTGCCACGGGCGGCGTCTCGGTGAAGATGGCCGACAAGCAGTACTCGCCGGAGGAAATCTCCGCGATGATCCTCGGCAAGCTCAAGAAGGACGCCGAGGCCAAGCTCGGCCACCCCGTCACCGAGGCGGTCATCACGGTGCCGGCCTACTTCAACGACCAGCAGCGCCAGGCCACGAAGGACGCGGGCAAAATTGCCGGCCTCGACGTCAAGCGCATCATCAACGAGCCCACGGCGGCTGCGCTCGCCTACGGCTTCAACAAGAAGAAGGACGAAAAGATTGTGGTGTACGACTTCGGCGGCGGCACATTTGACGTGTCTGTGCTCGAGGTCGGCGGCGACGTCATCGAGGTGAAGTCGACCGACGGCGACTCTCATATGGGTGGCCGCGACATCGACTACAAGCTCATTCAGTGGATCGCGGAGGAGTTCAAGAAGGAGAGCGGGCTCGATGTCACGAAGGATCCGCTCGCGCTGCAGCGCCTCGACGAGGCCTGCGAGAAGGCGAAGATTGAGCTCTCCACTGCCCAGGAAACGGAAATCAACATTCCGTTCATTGCGCAGGCTGACGGCGTCCCGGCGCACCTGACCCGCAAGCTGTCTCGCGCCAAGCTCGAGGAGATTGCCGACGAGTTCGTGGCGCGCTCGATTGAAATCACCAAGCGCGCGCTCGAGGCCTCGCCATTCAAGATGGCCGAAATCAACGAAATAATTCTCGTTGGCGGCCAGACGCGCATGCCGAAAATTGTCGAGGAGGTGAAGAAGCTCTTCGGCGGCAAGGAGCCCAACAAGAGCATCAACCCCGACGAGGTGGTGGCGCTCGGCGCCGCGGTGCAGGGCGGCATCCTGCAGGGCGACGTGAAAGATGTGCTCCTGCTCGACGTCATTCCGCTCTCGCTCGGCATCGAGACGATGGGCGGCGTGGCGACGAAGCTCATCGACCGCAACACCACCATCCCGGCGTCGCGCTCGCAGGTCTTCTCGACCGCCGCCGACGGCCAGCCGCAGGTGGAGATTCACGTCTTCCAGGGCGAACGGGCGATGTCGTCAGACAACAAGTCGCTCGGCCGCTTCATCCTCGACGGTATCCCGCCCGCGCCGCGCGGCATTCCGCAGATCGAGGTGACGTTCGACGTGGACGCCAACGGCATTCTGGCGGTGAAGGCCAAGGACAAGGCCACCAACAAGGAGCAGAGCATCCGCATCGAGGCGCGCTCTGGTCTCACGGAAGCCGACATCAAGAAGATGCAGGACGACGCCGTCGCCAACGAGGCGTCCGACAAGGCCAAGCGCGAGCTCGTTGAGGCCAAGAACCACGCCGAGCAGGCCATCTACGCCGCCGAGAAGGCTATCAAGGAGCACGGCGACAAGGTGCCGGCCGAGATTCGCGCCTCCGTCGAGGAGGCCGCCAAGGCCGCCCGCGAGGTACGCGAGAAGGAGGACCTGCCGGCCATTCGCACGGCGTCCGAGAAGCTCGTCACCGAGACGATGAAGATCGGCGAGCACCTCTCTAAAAATCCGCCGAAGAGCGGCGAGCAGACCGCCCCAGAAACAGAGAGACCCACCGAGGAACAGCCGCCTGTCTAATTTCTAATAAAAACCGAAGAAAAGCCACCTCGGAGCGGCTTCTCTTGGCGCTCTTCACACTGGGGCGGTGTGGTGCTAGCGTGCCATCGAAAACGAACCCTGACAATTTATGTGCTTACAAATTCACTTACCAATTAAAAGCCTTGTGGGTTTTGGCGTCTGCAACGAAAGACACCTTCCAGCCCACCGCTTCCGCTGTGAGCCTTGCGGTTTCCGTACCGCGGGACTACCCGACGGCGCGATTGGTGAGCGCTTCTTGCGCGGTCATCACAGAAGAAGTTGCCCACGGTGCCATCGGCCACTCATCACCTGCCCGCAGTGTGGCGAAACTACGGGGGAGTTCAACCCCCTCAATCGGACTTGGCGATGCGCAACGTGCTCATCGAACCTATCCTACGAGCACGTCTTCTCTTGAGGCGGCTCTTTACCAACAAATCTAATTCAAAAATTAAAATGCAAAAAATCATTCTATCCGGCATCCGCGCGAGCGGCCGTCTTCACCTCGGCAACTATCTCGGAGCAGTCCGTCGCTTTGTTCAATACCAGTTCGAAGTGGACACAAAGTGTCTCTTCTTCGTCGCCGATCTCCATGCACTGACAACGCCTGGCGATCGAAAAGCGATGAGGCAGGGGACAATCGAAATCGTCCGTGACTACCTCGCGGCCGGAATCGATCCCAATAAATCGAGCATCTACGTGCAGTCGTCAGTTCCGGAAATCGCGGAACTCTCCCTCCTGCTCTCAATGCTGCAACCGGTTGGCGACCTCCAGAACACACCCTCCTTCAAGGAGAAGGTGAAGAAGTACCCGCAATCGGTTAACCTCGGCTTGCTCAGCTACCCGGTGCTTATGGCGGCCGACATCTTGGCGCCCCGCGCCACGCATGTCCCCGTCGGTCCAGACCAGGTGGCACACCTCGAGCTCGCCGCGGGCCTCGCTAAGCGGCTCAATCGCCTGGCGGGCGGCGAGAGCAACGTCGTTCCCATACCACGCACCCTCGCTAACCAGCAAATGGTCCCGGGCCTGCGTGGCGGCAAAATGGGGAAGTCCGATGCCGACGATGCCGTGCCAATTACCGCGAGTAGAGATGAAGTCGCGAGACTCTACGCTCGGGCCGCCACAGACCCGGGACGGACGCACCGAGGCAGCACCGGAAAACCGGAGAACTGCATGGCCGTCTATCCAATCCACCAACTACTAACCGATGAGCCCCGTCTCGCTGAGGTCACAGCCGTCTGCCGTGACGGCAGCCGTAGTTGCGTTGAATGCAAGGCTGAGGCAGCTGAGCGAATTGCCGATGTTCTGGAACCCTTCCAGGAGCGCCGTCACGAGCTCGAGCAGAACGACGACTTCGTCCTCGATGTGCTCAGTAATGGAGCTAAGCTTGCCCGCGAACGCGCTTCGGAAACACTCCGGTTCGTCCGCGCCGCCTTCGGTGTCACATCATTTGTGAAGTAAACCCCACCCTGCCGTCTGAGACGGCAGGGTTTTTCTTTTTCTGGTTGGCATTGACAGAGTTTTGAGCGCGCGTAGGCTCAGGTTAAGTGAACATCCCAAAACCCCATGAAATCAACTTCGAATATTCAAGCTCAATCGAGCCAAATAGCAGTGCCGGCAAACGAAACGAAACGCGAGCTCAACGCCTTGGGCGACGAGCTCAAGTCTATCGACCAAACAATGCTCGCCTGCGTTGCCCGACGCCTCGAGGTCAGCCGGAAGGTTTACAACGTGAAGCAAAAAGCTTCCCCAGGTAAACACCCGACCATCGTGCGCCGCGACAAGGAGAAGGAGCGCGTCACCGCAATGGCGGAACTCGCAACCCAGCTCGGCGTTGAGCCTCAGCTCGCCGCGGCAATTGAGTACCTCATCATCGCCGAGTCGGTAAAGGTGCAGACCGAGCTCGCCCAGAGCGATTTCGTCATCTCGCCCCCCGAACGTGCGGTGCTCCGAGCTAACCTGCTCGAGCTCACGGCCAAGGTCGCCGCCAGCTACAGCAAGCCGACCGACTTCCACGGTGACTGCCCAGCAACCACCGCGCTGCGCCGCTTCGAGACTGCAACTATCACCTCAGGCATCGGCTCCTTGGAGTTTCCCCGTGGGTTGATTGTCGACATCGGCTGCGCCAACGGCCACGAGCTGTCTCAGCATGTGGGCCGCTTCAGCCGCGGCCTCGGAATCGATGTCTCGCCGGCAATGGTGGACGCCGCCATCGCGGCATCGCAGAACGAACAAGCTCGCCGCTCAGCTTCCAGGGCCACCTACCTGTGCGTTGATGTTGAGGAGTCAGGCATCCCAATCAGGGATGCCGAGGCCTCATTCGTCATTATGAACAATGGGACGGGCAGCGATGTATTCGACCTGAAGCCTGTGTTGAGCGAAGTCAAACGGGTGCTGCGCCCAGGCGGACGCTTCTTCGTGTCCTTCTACAACGCAGCTTCTGTTGTTGCGAAGGGCGCACCACTGCCGTGGATATCTTCCTTCGGCTCGACGCTCGATCCCGAGCGAGGCACCCTGCGTATCAGGCTTTCCGACGGACGCACAATCGAAATTCTCGGTCGTGCCTACAGTCGTGAGCAGGTCGAGGCTGCAATGCCGTCGGGGCTTCAGATCACCTCGACGCTGACCTACCCGCACGTTCTCTCGCTCTTGCCGCCGGGCGTGCTCAGCGGCAACGCCAAGCTGCGGGCAGCCATCGAGCGAATCGACGCGCTGCTCGCCACGGGTAGCTCCGAGAACGGCGCCTACCTGATGGTCTCGGGGGTCAAAATCTGACCCTCGCCCCCGCGCCTTGGCGCGGGGGCTTTTCCATCTCTGGCTCTGGAGAAATAAAAAGGCGCCCAGAGGTTTGGGCGCCGGCACACGCGACAGGATTTGAACCTGCAACCGTCGGTTTTGGAGACCGTCGCTCTACCGTTGAGCTACGCGTGCGTTTCAGGGCCTCGCCAGTTTCTAACACGCCAATCCCGACCCTGCAAGCGTGGGGTTGCGTCCGCAGCTGTGGCGGGGTAGCGTCTCTGCCATATGTTCCAAGAAAAATTTACATTCAAACCAGAGTTTGCCGGTCTCGTTGGCGTCGAGCGGGAGCAGTTCATCCTCAACGGAGGGGGAGCTATATCTCCAATGGCGCCACAGCTGCTCGAGCAGCTTGCGGGCGATTCTCGTTTTGGTTATGAGCTCTCTGCCTGCCAGGTAGAGACGCGGGTCGGTCCGCTTAGCCTCAGCTCCCTACCGCTAGCGCTCGCCGTTGCCCACGACGCGCTGACCGCTAAGGGCGCCGCACTCGGCCTGTCCTTCTCCGACAGCCCTGTGGCTCCCAAAGACATGCCGCTCGATGTCTACCCAGACCCGACCGGCCGCTACCAGCGAATTGTTGCCAATCTGCCGCAGGAAGTCCTTGAAGCTGCGTGCCGGGTCATCGGAACGCACGTGCACGTTGGGATGCCAAACCTCGAGGAAGCTGTTGCTGCACACGATCGTGCTGCAAATTTTCTCGACGAACTTCTTGCTATCGGCAATCGCTCGAACGGTGCCCGCCTCGCGCTCTACCGCGTCATGGCCAAGAACTGGCGTCCACCAATCTACGGATCAGTAGACGCCTTCGAGAAAACAGCTGCGGAGCAAGGGTTCGTAGAGAACCCCAGGGACTGCTGGCATCTAATCCGAATCTCGATTCACGGCACGCTCGAATTTCGAATGTTCGACGGCACCGGCGATCTCGCCGACATCTGCTCATGGGCCGCCAAGGCCCGAGAAGCCGCGCTCGGCTGAACAGTCAAAACTATCAGGCACCTCGAGGTGCCTTTTCTTTTTACCAAGAAATTTTATAGCCTCACCGAATCTTCACCTCCTCACCGTTTATCAGGCTGCGCTTCGAGAAGTCGGCGAGCGCGGCGAGTGGTTCTGAGCAGGCCGCCTCCATTGAGCCCTGCTCAAAGAGGTTCATTGTGTAGTAGCTATCGAAATCGCGAGCAGCCGCATCGGGGTGACTGACGTTCCAGTCACGCTTTACAGCTAACGAGGTGCCGTCGCAGATAACGGTGATGGCACCAGTGTAGCCTTTGCCGCCAACTCGACCAGAAGCAACTGCGCGTGAGACGGCCTCTGCGGTGCCACCATCAGCGAGCCCCCGCCGAAAAGCAGCGAGGGAATCGCTCTCTCCATCAACGCCATCAATCGCAATCGCCCCGTTGTGGCAGAAGGCAAGTTTGTCCGCAAGGAATGGCTGGACATTATCAATCGCGAGTGAGCCCCGAGAAGTTTTGCGGAGGTGCGCGATGACCGTGTCTGGGGTGAGCAGAACAAGATCTTCAATAGCTCGGCCGAACCGGGAATCCGTCGCGGCACTTGCCGCTACGCGAACATAGAAAACCGCTGCTCCCTCGCGGTAGGCAACGATTCCCCAGCCGTCGTGGTGACCTTCTGGAGCGCCGTTCGGAACTTTGCCGCAAACGGCGAGGCCGCCGAAATCTCGGAGCATCGCGCCAATGGCAGGTGCATCTCTATTGGGCTCACTGGAGGCGCAGGAAAAAATTCGGCACATAGCCCAGACAATATACACGAAAATGATTATTGCGAGAATGTCAATTTTTGCTAGACTAACGCGCCAGCGATGAAAGACTTCTACAAGGTTCTCGGCGTCGAAAAATCGGCCAGCCAGGACGACATCAAGAGGGCGTTCCGGAAGCTCGCGCACCAGTACCACCCCGACAAGGGTGGCGGCAACGAGGCGAAGTTCAAGGAGGCCAACGAGGCGTACGCGACGCTCGGCGACCCACAGAAGCGAGCGCGCTACGACCAGTTCGGACATACTGGCAGCCAAGGAGGGCCCCAGCCAAGCGGATTCGGCGGCTTTGATTTCTCGCAGTTCGGAGGATTCGGACAAGGTGGGGGGCCTGGCGTCGAATTCGATCTCGGCGACATTTTCGGCGCCTTCTTCGGCGGCGGCGGGCGACACACGCCTCGTGGTCGCGACGTCCGCATCGATGTCGAGGTGCCGTTCCGCGACGCCGTGTTCGGCACGACGCGCGAGGTCAGCTACGAGCGCGACGATGGTAGCCGCGAGAAAATCTCAGTGGACATCCCGGCGGGCACAGACGACGGCGACGCCTTCCGCATCAGCGGCAGGGGCGAGCAGGTGAAAAATGGGAAGCCCGGTAACTTGATTGTGCGAGTCCGTGTAGCGCCGCACGCCTGGCTCCACCGAGAAGGCGCGCATCTCGTCGGCGACCTCGCGGTGAAGCTCTCCGAGGTGCTACTCGGCGCAGAAAAAACCATCGAAACGCTGGACGGCTCGATAAAGGTTCGCGTGCCCGACGGCTCCCACCACGGCGAATTAATTCGCGTGAAAGGGAAGGGCGGTATTGCTGGCCGCGGCCGAGGCGACCTGTTCCTCCGCCTCGACATCCAGATGCCCCGCAAGCTCTCCCGCGAAGCCCGCGCCGCGGCGGAGCGGCTGCAGCAGGAGGGACTCTAAATCTATGGCTCGAAAGAAGGTTCTTATCATCCCAGGCTTCGGCGGAAAGACCTCCAATGGACCGGGTCCTGAAATTATCAGGCGCTGTAAAAAGTTTGCCGATGTCTACACTTACAATCCCAAGTGGGACCGGAGTACAGCGGCGGAGTGGATTGCCGGAGCGCGCAAGGCTGTGGCGCGAATTGGGCCAGAAGATTTGGAGGTGTTCGGTTTCTCTCTCGGCGCGTACGTGGCGCTGTTTCTGGGAGCAGAGTTCAAGCTGGGCGGAGTGGTTCTCTGTTCGCTTTCGCCCTTCTTCGTCGAGCAGCGTAAAGACATTCCGGCATCCGCCTGGAAATTTCTCGGCGCGCGGCGGCGCAAAGACTTCCAGACTCGGCCAGCCCCTAAGAGGTTACGGTCGAAGGCAACCTTCCTGTTCGGGTCACGCGACTGGCCGCTTGGGATTAGGACGGCAAAGAAATTGGCGAGGCGCTACGGGAGTACTTTTTCTCTCGTTGAAGGAGTGGGTCACGAATTGACTCCTGCGTACCTCGACAAGGTCATCGGCGCCCTCAGAAAGGAAAAGCCTCATCGTTAATAAAGTGAGCCTGATAAAAACCAAGAAGCTGCAGAAGAGCTACGGGTCACTGCCTGTGCTTTCCGATGTTTCATTTTCGCTCGCGCGGGGCCAGAAGGCCGCGCTGGTCGGGCACAACGGCACCGGCAAGACAACCCTCCTCAAGATCCTGGCCGGCCTAGAGGAGGCCGACGCGGGAGTGCTCGAAATTGCCCGCGACGCGCGTATCGGCTACCTGCCGCAGGACGCGGACCTCTCCGGCAGCGAGACGGTCTCTTCCTACCTGCGCCGTACCTCGGGCGTCGATGCCCTGGAGCGAGAGGTGGGGGAGCTCGCGGCGCTTCCGGAGACTCCGGCAAAGGCGCGGCGGCAGGACAGCGCGAACCGGCGCTATGTGGCACTCGACGGCTACGCGTTCAATCGCCGGATGGAGGTGATGCTCCGGGGCTTCGGGCTCGACGGCGCGGCGCTCGCGCGACCTGTTTCCGATCTCAGCAGCGGCCAGCGCAGCAAGGTCGCGCTCGCCGGAATCCTCCTCAAGGGCGCCGACCTGCTGCTCCTCGACGAGCCGACCAACAACCTCGACCTGCCGGCGCTGATCTGGCTCGAGGACTTCCTAGAGAGCACGGAGGCGGCCTGCATTATCGTCTCGCACGATCGCCGATTCCTCGACCGCGTGGTGCGAAAAATCTTTGAGCTCGACTGGCGCACCCACTCGCTCACCGCCACGGCCGGAACCTACAGCGACTACCTAGAGATGGGCACCAAGCGGCTCGCGCGGCAGAAGGAGGACTACCGTCTTCAGCGGGACGAGGTCGCGCGGCTAGAGGAGCGGGCCCGCGAGAAGCGCGCCGCCTCTGCCCGTGGCACGAAGTGGGGTGGGACCGATAACGACAAGTTCCTGCGAGGGTTCAACCGCAACAAGGCGGGCAAATCGGCGAGCGTCGCCAAGGCGATCGAGAAGCGAATCGAGCACATCCACAAGGTGGAGAAGCCCATCGAACGCGAGCCACTCGAAATTCGGCTCGAGGCGGCCACCAGCTCGCCCGCGCTCGACATTCGTCTGGACGACGTCCTCGCGGGGTACCCTGAGGGCTTTAGGCTTGGCCCGGTGTCGTTGGAAATCCGCTACGGCAGCCGGGTCGGCATCATAGGTCTCAACGGCTCGGGGAAGTCGACGCTCCTCAAGACCATCACCGGCGAGCTTCTGCCGCTCGGTGGCAAAATTGAAATTGGCTCTGGCGTCAGAATTGGCAACATGATGCAGGAGCACGAGACGCTCCCGCGGGGGAGCACGCCCCTCGAGCTCCTCGCCGAGCGAGCCGGCCTCGCCGAGGAGCGCGCCTTCGCGCAGCTCTCCAAGTTCGGCCTCGACGAGCGACAGGCGCGGCTAGCCGTCGGCACATTGAGCCCGGGTGGCCGGGCGCGCCTCCTCCTGGCGCTCTTCTCGGCGCTCTCCGTCAACGTCCTCGTCCTCGACGAGCCGACGAACCACCTCGACCTCGAGTCCCTCCAGGCGCTCGAGGAGACGCTGGCGACCTACCGCGGCACCGTCCTGCTGGTCTCGCACGACCGCTACTTCCTCGAGAAGGCCACACTTGGGACCACCTACGTTCTGGCCGACGGCGTCTTCAGCCGAATCCCCGACTACAGGACGTACGTGGCGGCGGCGGAGGAAAGCGCGCGGAAGCTGCGGAGCAAGCTGCCGCAACAGCGGTAGGAGATTAGGGCGGCTGCCGCTTCGCCGTCAGCCCGCGTTGTCCCCAGTGTCGGGGGCACCTGGCCACGCTAGAATGTTGCCGATGTTCGGACTGCCAGGTTCCATATTCGCGCTCGTCATCGCCCTGGGGCTCTTCATCGCGCTCGGGATGATGCACCGCCGCTGGCTCCTGGGCGGCGTGCTGGCGTTCTACCCGGCGGCGCTGATCTACGGCAACCTTCCCTTCTTCGCGCCCACA
>DATDYW010000077.1:0-14879 GCA_036516995.1 Minisyncoccota bacterium | reverse complement strand
CCGCCCAGGACGCCGCCTCCAGGAAGCAGCGCTACGGGACGCTCTCGCTCTCGTTCTCGACCACCGCCACCTACGGCGAGTTCGCCGACCTCCTGCGCGAGCTCGAGCGGTCGCTGCGGCTGGTGGACGTCCGGTCCATCGCCATCAAGTCCTCGCCGTCCAAGCGGTACGACTTCTCGCTGACGCTCGAGACCTACTGGCTGCGATGACACACCCATCATGAGCACGAAGCGCATCGCCGTTACCGCCCTAGTCGCCGTCGCCGTCATCGGCGGGGCGCTCGCCCTCTGGCGCTCCGGCGGCTCGGCCGACTCATCCGGCGCGGACCGGCAGGCCAACGCGGTTCCCGGCGCCGCCACCGGCACCGATGCCGCCGCCGCCCGAATCACCGCCACCATCTACCGCATCGACCGCCTGAAGCTCGACCCGAGCGTGCTCAGCTCGCCGGCGTACCTCTCGCTCGTCGACCGCAGCCAGCCGATTCCCGAGGAGCCCATTGGCCGACCCGACCCGTTCGCGCCGCTCTACCAGGACGCGGTGGCAACCACGAGCGGCCGCGCCCAGGGGCAGGGCGGCCTCCTCAACCAGAACCAGGGCGCGGGCCAGGCGAAGGCCTCGACCAGCACCGCGCCGGCTCGGTAGCGGGCCGGCGTTTACCCCGAGGCAAACACTCCACCCGTGACATTCCTCGAGTTCCTGGCGGACAAGAAAATCGTCAGCCCGAAGCACCTGCCCCAGGTTCAGGCCGACCTCGACTCGGGCGAGCCGATCGATGCCGCCCTCGCCAAGCTGCAGGTTCCCGGAGAGGCGCTCCTCCAGGCCAAGTCGGAGTTTTTCGGCCTGCCCGTGCGCGAGGTTGCCGAAGGCGCCAGCGTCCCGTTCGAGGTGCTGCGCTACGTGCCGGAGGAGTCGGCGCTGCACTACCGCTTCGTGCCGCTCGGGGTCGCCGATGGCTTCCTCGAGGTTGGCGTCCTCGACCCGGAAGACGCCGAGGCGCGCGAGGCGCTCAATTTCATTTCCGGCAAGGAGGACCTGCCGTACAAGGTGTTCCTGATTTCGGAGGCCACCTTTCAGCGAATCATCGAGGTCTACAAGGGCCTCTCGGGGCAGGTCAACCAGGCGCTCGGCGAGCTCGAGGCCGACGTCGCGGCGCTCGACGACGAGGAGGGCGAGGCTCCCATCAAGTCGGGCGAGGTGAAGATTATCGAGGACGCGCCGGTCACGAAGATTGTCTCGACCATCATCCGCTACGCGGTGGAAGGCGGCGCCTCCGACATCCACATCGAGCCTATCCGCGAGCGCATCCGGGTGCGCTTCCGCGTCGACGGCGACCTCAAGACTTCGCTGATGCTGCCCTCCAAGGTGCTCCCGGCGCTGGTGGCGCGCATCAAGGTGCAGGCCAAGCTCAAGCTCGACGAGAAGCGCAAGCCCCAGGACGGCCGCTTCTCTGTAAGGGTGCAGGGCCGTGCCATCGACTTCCGCGTCTCGACCTTCCCGACGTACTACGGCGAGAAGGTGGAGATGCGCATCCTCGACCAGGAGAAGGGCGTCAAGAAGCTCGACGACCTCGGGCTGATGCCACGCCAGCTCGCCCAGCTCAAGGCGGCCATCGACAAGCCCTACGGCATGGTGCTGATCTCGGGCCCGACCGGCTCGGGCAAGACGACGACGCTCTACTCCGTCCTCGAGATGATCAACAAGGAAAGGTTCAACGTCCTCTCGCTCGAGGACCCGGTCGAGTACGCCATCCCCGGCGTCTCGCAGTCGCAGGTCTTCCCGGAGATTGGCTACACCTTCGCCACCGGCCTCCGCACCACCCTGCGCCAGGACCCCGATATCATCATGGTCGGCGAGATTCGCGACGGCGAGACGGCCAAGCTCGCCATCCAGGCGGCGCTCACCGGCCACCTCGTCTTCTCGACTATCCACACCAACACCGCCGCCGGCATCGTGCCGCGCCTCATCGACATGGGCGTCGACCCGTACCTCATTCCGCCGACACTGGTCCTCGGCATCGCCCAGCGCCTCTCGCGTCTCAACTGCCCCGGGGCAGGGGAGGCGGTGCCGGTCGAGGGCGCCATCGCCGCGATGATCACGGACTCGTTCAAGGACCTGCCGAAGGAGTACCTCAAGGAGATTCCGGAGCGGAAGCAGGTCCTGAAGCTGAAGCCCACGAGCGACTGCCCGATGGGCACCCGCGGCCGCGAGGCGGTCTTCGAGATGTACGAGATGAGCCGCGAGATCGAGGACGTCATCCTCCGGAACCCCGTCGAGTCGGCGGTCTACGATATCGCCCGGAAGCAGGGGATGGTGACGATGCGCGAGCACGCCATCGTCAAGGCGCTGCAGGGGCGCATTCCCTGGGAGGAGGTGAACAAACTGTAGGATGCCAGGTACAAAGGGAGCCGCCAGCCCCGGCTGCAAACAGTTTTCCACGCCTCGCCGTACAGGCGTACGTCGTCGGCTAGGAAAACCGTTTTCGCTCGGGCCGTGGCGGCTCCGTGGTGGGCATGTTCACAAGCGGCGTTGCCTTGCGTGATAGAATCTCAACGTATGGCGACAGACACGAACGACCAGCTAGCGCCGCCGGCGGGCGAGGCGGGGGCGCCGGGCGCGCTCCGGGGGGTGAAGGTGATGCTGCTGGACGACGACACCTTCCTCCTCGATATGTACGGACTCAAGCTCAAGCGCGAGGGCGCCGAGGTGGCGGCGTACCCCTCGGCCCAGGAGGCGCTCGACAAGTTAGCCGACGGCTACGTGCCCGACGTTATCCTCTGCGACATCATAATGCCGCAGATGGACGGCCTCGAGTTTCTCAAGGAGGTGCGTGCCAAGGGCTACGCCCCGAAGGCCACGGTCGTCGTGCTCTCCAACCAGGGCCAGGAGATTGACCAGGAGCAGGCGGCCGAGTCCAAGGTCGACGACTACATCATCAAGGCGCTGCTGACGCCGTCCGAGGTGGTGGCGAGGGTCGCCGCCGCGCACGCGAAGCACGCCAAATCGGTCACCACTGCCGAGGTCCGACCTCGAGGGCCCGGGAGGTCGGACCTCTCTTAGCGCGCACCATGGATCACAAAAAGTCTCTCGAGGAGCTCATCGACCTGGTCATCAACCAGAGCGGCTCCGACCTGCACCTCTCCGAGGGGCGGCACCCGACGGTGCGCGTGGGCGGCGAGCTGGTGCCGATTACCAGCCACCCGGTTCTCACCCGCGAGGACACTAAGGCCTTCCTCGCCGCGATGGTCGACCCGGCCCGGGCCGCGCGCTTCGAGGAGCGGAGCCAGGTGGACTTCGCCTACGCCTACCGCGACAAGTTCCGTTTCCGCGGCAACGCCTTCGTCCAGCAGGGCCGCGTCTCGATTGTCTTGAGGCTCATCCCGCGCGACATCAAGACGCTCGCCGAGCTCAGCCTGCCGAACATCCTCGAGACCTTCGCCAAGAAGCGCCAGGGCTTCTTCCTGGTGGTCGGCCCCGTCGGGCAGGGCAAGACCACGACGCTCGCGTCGATGATCGAGCTCATCAACCAGGAGCGGCCCGAGCACATCATCACCGTCGAGGACCCGATCGAGTACGTCTACGAGCAGAAGAAGTCAATCATCGACCAGCGCGAGGTCAAGATCGACGTGCCGAGCTTCGCCGAGGCGCTCACCGGCGCCTTCCGGCAGGACGTCGACGTGATCCTGGTCGGCGAGATGCGCGACCCGGAGACGATCGCCGCCGCGGTCACCGCCGCCGAGACCGGCCACCTCGTCTTCTCGACGCTGCACACCAACAACGCCTCCCAGACCATCGACCGCATCATCGACTCGTTCCCGGCCAACCAGCAGGAGCAGATTCGCCTGCAGCTGGCGAGCTCGCTCCTCGGCGTCTTCTCGCAGCGCCTGGTGCCGCGCATCTCCGGCGGCCAGGTTCCGGCCTACGAGCTCCTGATCAACAACTCGGCGGTGGCGAACCTCATCCGCGAGAAGCGCACCCACGAGCTCGACTCGGTCATCGAGACCGGCTCCGAGCACGGCATGGTCGATATGAACCGTTCGCTGGTCGAGCTCGTCTCGCGGGGCGAGATTGCCATTGAGACCGCCTACCAGTACTCGCTGCGGCCGCAGGTCCTCGAGCGGCTGCTGTAGCTCGCTAGCCGGAAACCAGCGCCATGCTCTTCACCTACCGGGTCGTCGACAAGGACAGCGCCGAGAAGCAGGGGACGATCGAGGCTGTCACCGTCGACGTGGCCATCGGGGCGCTGCAGCGCCGCGGCTTCGTCATCGTCGACATCCGCGAGTCCGAGGCGGCCAAGAGCGTCTGGGAGCGAAACCTCGCGATCTTCGAGCGCGTCTCCAACAAGGACGTCGTCATCCTGTCGCGCCAGATCGCGACGCTGTTCGAGGCGCAGGTCTCGGCGCTCCGCATCTTCAAGCTGCTCTCCACCGAGGTCGAGAACCCGCGGCTCGGCCGCATCCTCAACGCCGTGGTCGAGGACCTCTCCGGCGGTTCGTCGATTGGCGCGGCGCTGGCCCGGCACCCGGAGGTCTTCACGCCCTTCTACGTCAACATGGTCAAGGCGGGCGAGGAGTCGGGCAAGCTCGAGAGCACATTCAACTTCCTCGCCGACTACCTCGACCGCACCTACGAGGTGACAATGAAGGCGAAGAACGCGCTCGTCTACCCGGCCTTCGTCGTCTTCACCTTCGCAGTGGTGATGATCCTGATGCTCACCCTGGTCATTCCGAAAATCAGCGGCATCCTGCTCGAGTCCGGCCAGGCGATACCGCTCTACACGAGGGCGGTCATCGGCCTCTCGAACCTCGTCATCGACTTCAAGTGGCTCTGGATGGGTCTCGTCATCGTGGGCGGCTTCTCCCTCTACTACTTCCGCAAGAGCGTGCTCGGCGGCGACTCCCTCGACCGCTTCAAGATTCAGATTCCCTACATCGGCGTCCTCTACCGCAAGCTCTACCTCTCGCGGGTGGCCGACAACCTCGACACCCTGCTCTCGGCGGGTATCCCGATGGTGAAGGCCCTCGAGCTCTGCGCCGCGGTGGTGGACAACAAGGTCTACGAGGAGGCGGTGCTCGAGGCCCTCGAGGCGGTCAAGGGCGGCGTGGCGCTCTCCGACGCGATGGGCCGCAACGCGGCGTTCCCCGGGATTCTCGTGGGCATGGTGAAGGTCGGCGAGGAGACGGGCAACCTCGGCAAGGTGCTCTCGACGCTCGCCACCTTCTACCGCCGCGAGGTCACTAACGCGGTCGATACCCTGGTGGGCCTCATCGAGCCGCTGATGATCATCTTTCTCGGCCTCGGCGTCGGCGCCCTCTTGGCGGCGGTCCTCATCCCCATCTACTCAATTTCTACGGCATTCTAGCGCCCCTCGCCGCGCCCCTCCCCCTCCCTTCGCCGTTCGCAAAAACCGTTTAGCTGTCTATAGACAGCTAAACGGTTTTTGCGTCAACCAAAAAATTTGCGCGTCAGCCGCTCGTCGTTGCTCGACGCCACAGCGGTCGCAAAAAATATTTGCCCCCGTACGCCGATGGCGTCTGCAATGGCGGAGACCTCGGCCCGGCACTCCCCGGGGTGCACGAAGACGGACCGCTGCACCCGGAGCATGCCCAGCGCCCTCAGCTGCGAGCTCAGGAGCATTCGCTTCCCCCGCATACGCTCCGGTACGTCGAAGCACACTATTCTCCAGCACCCGTCCCAGTTCTCGCGTGACACGGTGGGCAAAGATCGGGTGCAGCTTTCCCTGGCCGTCGCGATGCGGCGACCTTTTTCTGTCAGGCCGATGCCCTCAAACTCGTGGTCGACGGTAACCAGACCCTGGCGGCTGAGGCGGTAGACGACGCTCTTGAGACCGGGGATTGTCAGCGCGCCTAGCTCCGCTTTCAGCCGGCGCATGGCGCGGATGTTGAGGACGTTGTAGGAGCCGCTCTGGGAAGTCGCGTAGCGTAGCAGCGCGATGACGGCGGCTCCTCTCCTTCCGACGCGAATGGTGGTGGCCACGGAGTCGTGCGTTTAGCGGTCTATAGACTGCTAAACGGTACGGGAGGGGTGGTAACGGGGCGGTGAGGCGGAGGTGAGGAGAGGGTAACGGGGAGGGAGGAGAAGGCTGCTAAACGGTAGCGGCCGTGGTAGCTTCTTCTCTGCAATGAGCGCCGAGGAGAAGTACGTCGCCACCATCGGCCTCGAGATTCACGCCGAGCTCGCGACGCGCACCAAGATTTTTGGTCGAGCGGCGAACGACCCAGACGAGGCGACGCCCAATGCCCTGGCGCACCCCATTGACCTCGGCCACCCGGGCGTCCTGCCCGCCCTCAACCGGCGGGCGGTGGAGCACGTCATTCGCGTCGGGCTCGCCATCGGCGGCACGATCGCCGAGTTCGCGGAGTTCGACCGCAAGCACTACTTCTACCCGGACATCCCGAAGGGCTACCAGGTTAGCCAGTACAAGCACCCGATCGTGGAGGGCGGCGAAATTGGCGGCGTCGGCATCACCCGCGTTCACCTCGAGGAGGACACCGGCACGAGCAAGCACGACCGCGGCGACTTCACCCTGGTGGACTACAACCGCGCCGGCGTGCCGCTGCTCGAGCTGGTGACCGAGCCCCAGATGCACTCGGCGGAGGAGGCGCTCGCGTTCGGACAGGAATTTCAGCTGCTCCTTCGCTACCTCGGCGCCAGTGAGGCAAACATGGAGAAGGGGGAGATGCGCGTCGAGGCGAACATTTCCGTTTCCGATAACCCGAAAAGGCTCGGCACGAAGGTCGAGGTGAAGAACCTCAACTCGTTCCAGGCGGCGAAGAAGGCAATCGCCTACGAGCTCGACCGAATGCGAGGTCTCCTCGCCGAAGGGAAGGGCGACGAGATTGTGCAGGAGACGCGGGGCTGGGACGACGTCGCGGGCAAGACCGTGCCGCAGCGCCGCAAGGAGACGTCGGAGGACTACCGCTACTTTCCGGAGCCCGACCTCCCGAAGCTGCACCTGCACAAAATTTTCGATCTCGAATCGATGCGGGCCGCGCTCCCCGAGCTGCCGTGGTCTCGGCGCGAGCGCTACGCCAAGCTGGGGCTCTCCGTGAAGGAGGTCGAGGTGCTCGTCGGCGACCTCGCGCTCGCCAGCTACCTGGAGACGTGCTCCGAAGGCCTCTCCGACGCCCGCCGACGTCTCGCCGCCAACTACACTCTCTCGGATGTTCTGGGTTTCTTCCGAAAAGACGGGGGCAGCCTCGATCGCATTCCAGCTTCCGTGATTCACGAGATCGTCGTTATGGCTGAGGCGGGCGAAATCGGCTCGCGCGTCGCCAAAAACCTGCTCGCCTGGTACTGGCAGCACGCGGGCGAGGCGAACGTACCCTCGCCGAAGGAAAAAGTTGCCGCCGAGGGTCTGGGGCAGCAGTCCGACGAGGGTGCACTCGGCGCCGTCGTTGAGCAAATCATTGCCGCGAACGAGAAGGTCGCCGCCGAGTACCGCGCCGGCAAGGCCGCCTCGCTCGAGTTTCTGGTGGGGCAGGGGATGAAGGTCACGAAAGGCGCGGCGAACCCCGCCACCCTCCGCGACCTCTTCAAGGCAAGACTTGGCTGAGCCGTTTTTCCCCAGAAAAAAGCCCAGAAACGGGCTTTTACCTGTTCCGGATGATAAAATTGAAAATGATATTTATGTCTCCGCACATCCGCACCATCTTCGTTTTTGCCCTGGTGACCGCCGTGGTCGCAGCTGCGGCGATGCCGCCCCCGGACGGCGCGCCGCTCGCCCGGCTGCCGACGCTCGCGGAGGTTGCCGAGTCGGCCTCTCGGCCCGCGCCTGACCTCGCCGCGCCGTCGCCCGGGGCGCTCGCTGGCCTCGCCGCCGTTGGCGGCGGCTGGAGCGCGGTCGTCTGCGGCGTCAGGTCTGCCTTCGGCAGCCCCTGCACCGGCGCGGCCGAGTCCGCCCTGCCCGTCGAGCCGCCCGTGAACATCGAGCCCGTCGCCGGCTCTGCCGACGCGCCGTTTGCCGAGCGGGTCATCGTCGGGCGCGTCGCGCTTCCCTCGGTCAACGCTGACCTCCTTTTGACCCGCCTGCGAGACCTCGAGGAGCGGGTCGACGCGCTCGCCGACCGTCCAATCAGAGAAACTTCCTCGAACACCTTCAAGCACTCGCGCGCCAACATCGACGAGAGCGTCGACGAGGACGTTGCTGCCGCTGTCTCCGGCGGCGGCAGCGATGCGTCGTTCGCCACGCTCGCCGTCTCCGCCACATCAACCCTGGGGGCGCTCGTCGTCAGTGGCACCGGCACATCGACGGTGGCCGGCAGCCTCTCCGTCGCGGGCAACCTCAACTTCGACGGCGCGTTCATGCAGGACGGCGCGCCGTTCGTGGGAAGCCAGTGGACGACCGCCGGCTCCGACATCTACTACTCGACCGGCAACGTCGGCATCGCCACCGCCTCGCCCTACGCGGCGCTCTCGGTCGCGGGCCAAGCCGTCGCCGCCTACTTTACCGCCACCACCTCGACCGCCTCTGCCTTCCCGTACGCTTCAACAACGGCACTTTCCGTTTCAGGCTCAGCCTACATCGGCTCGCTCACCGGGCCGCTCCAGGCGATCGGCGGCCTCGTCTCGGCGACGTCCTCGATTGCGGTGATCTACGGCGGCACCGGCGCGAGCTCGTTTGGTCAGGGCTGGCTCTACTCCGACGGCGGCACCGGCACGCTCGCCGCCTCGACCTCGCCGACGATCAACTACATTGTCGCCACCTCGACCACGGCTTCGGTGCTGCCGTACGCTTCGACCACGGCTATATCTGTATCGGGGGTAGCTTCAACATCGCAACTAAGAATAGATTCGGTAGCCGACGGTTGCCTCAGCGTGGCTTCAGGACTCGTAGGCTCTGTGGCCTGCGGCGGAGGAAGCAACTCCAAATGGGCTACGTCGTCTGACTCCGTGAGCATCCAACCAAACGGAGCAGGAGGAATTATTGTTTTTGCTTCCTCCACTATCCACAGTTTGAGCACGACGAATTCCACCTCCACGAACGCTACCTCTACTACCTTCTACACCTCGGGTAACACGATACTTGCGGGGGTGTCCGGCTCTGTTGGCATCGGCACTACCACGCCTGGCGCGCTCTTGGCTGTTCAAGGAGACGGCTACATCTCCTCCGGCCTCTTTGTCGGCGGTGCGATTACCTCCACCTCTTCCTCTGCCTCCACCTTTCCGTACGCTTCCACCACCGCACTTTCTGTTTCGAGCTCGGCGTTCCTCGCCGTCGATGGCGGCAACGTCGGCGTCGGCACCACCTCGCCGTACGCCAAGCTCTCCGTCGTCGGCCCCGTCGTCGCGGAGTACTTCTACGCGACCTCAACCACCGCCACGTCCTCTATGAGCATACTCTCGGTCGGCTCCACGACGCCTGACGGTGCCTCTATGTTTAGCGTGGGCACCAGCACCCCCCGTATTGTAGTCAATAGAAATACAGGTTACGTGGGCATTGGTACTGCCGCTCCAACAGCGGGGCTAACTATAGGATCAGGAATAACTATAATGAAATTTCTTAACACCTCCACCATTGACGCCGGCTCTGGCGGCTCTATGACCATCGGCGCCCCTAACGGAAACGCCTATTTAGGAAACACGACTCTTTTTGGCGCAACCATGCTCGTTGGTAGTGCGAGAGTTGGTATCATCAGAGACACACCTCTCGGCTGGTCGAGCAACACAACCTCTTACGGCACTCTGGACACCACCCTGTCCCGGGTTTCCACGGGCACGATCGGTGTCGCCACCGGTTTAGCCGGTACCGCCACCGGCACGCTGGTAGCCGGCAATATTGGCATCGGTACCACTTCGCCCTACGCTAGGCTCGCAGTTCACGGCCTCGCTAATAGCAGTGTCCAGGCTTACGCCAGCACCCTCTTCGCCGTCGCCTCCTCGACGCCGTCCGCCACGACGACGCACTTCGTGATTATGGCGGGCGGCCAGGTTGGCGTCGGCACCACCACGCCCACCTCCGTACTCTCTGTTCAGGGTGCAATCCTTTCCTCGGATCTCTACGGCGGTGCCACCAACGTCACCGTCGACGCCGCCGGTAACCTCATCCGCGATCCCTCGGATCAGAGCCTCAAGGAGAACATAGAGGGGGTGACCTCGGTGGCGGCGCTCGAGAAGGTGCTGCTGCTGCGCGGCGTGACGTTCGACTGGAAAGACAAGGAGAAGTACGGCCCGCAGCGCGAAATTGGCTTCATCGCCCAGGAGGTTGACGGCATCGTGCCCGAGGCGGTCTCCGCCGGCGGCGAGTACCTCTCGCTCAACGTGCGGCCGCTCGTCGCGCTCGTCGTGGAGGGGATGAAGGCGGTCGTAGCGCGGGTCGTGTCGCTCGAGGAGAAGATTGCGACGCTCCTCGCCTGGTTCGCTGGCGACGGCTCCAAGCTCACGGTGCAGGGCGACGTCTGCGTCGACGGTACCTGCGTCACCAAGGAGCAGTTCAAGACGATTCTCCAGGGCGCCGGCGCCACGACGTACGCCGTGCCGACTCCAGAGGCCTCCGGTGGCGCGACGACGGGTGCCGTCGACGGCGGGGAGGTAGCTACCAGTACCGGTACAGTTGCCGGCGCGTCCACTACCTCTGGCGGCAGCAGCAGCCCGGAGCCGGTTGTCGATCCTGCGAGTGGCAGCGGCGGCGCGGTGCCACCCGAGGGCGGCGGAGAGACCGGCACCCCCGCGACGGCTGGCGGCGACGGGACAACGCCGCCCTCGGGTGGCGGGGATTCCGGGGCTGGAGGTGAGGCCGGCGGCGGCGCATCAGGGGACTCGGGCAGCACCTCTGGCACCGCCGACGCCGGCGGCACCTCCGGCGACGGAGCAGGAGACGACCCTAGCGGGGGCTCCGCGGGCATCGAGGCTTCGGGTGGAGGTGCCGCCGAGTAGTCGCGTGCTAGAATTTTCCCGTTACTCGAGTAAATTTTCGTATGGCCACCAAGGTTGCGATCAACGGCTGCGGGCGAATCGGGCGGGCGTTTTTGAAGGATGCAATTGCCGACGGCGAGCTCGAGGTCGTCGCGGTCAACGACCTCGCCGACATCGAGAACGTCGCCTACCTCCTGCGCCACGACAGCGCCTACGGCGAGAGTAGCCTCCAGGTTTCTGCCGACAGGGCTGCCGGCGTGCTCCGAATCGACGGCCGCGAGGTTAAGTACCTCTCCGAGAAGGAGCCCGAGAAGCTGCCGTGGGGAGAGCTCGGCGTAGACCTGGTGATTGAGTCGACCGGCCGCTTCACCTCCCGCGAGAAGGCCGAGGCGCACATCAAAGCTGGTGCCAAGCGTGTTGTGATTACGGCACCATCGAAGGACGCCGAGGGCGCGCCGCAGGCGGCGACCGCGCTAGTTGGCGTGAACGAGGAGGCCATCGCCGATTGTCCGGTGACCAGCAACGCCTCCTGCACCACCAACGCCGCCTCGCCGCTCATCGCCATTCTCGACGAGGCCGTCGGCGTCGAGCTCGCGTTGCTCAACACGGTGCACGCCTACACCGCCAGCCAGTCGCTCGTCGACGCGCCGAACGCCAAGGACTGGCGCGAGGGGAGGGCGGCGGCGCAGAACGTCGTGCCCTCTTCCACCGGCGCCGCGATTGCCGTGACGCTCGCGTACCCCGAGCTCGCCGGCAAGTTCGACGGCATTTCACTGCGCGTGCCCGTCATCACCGGTTCAATTGTGGACGTGACTTTCGTCGCCAAGCGGCCCACCACCGCCGAGGAGGTTAACGCCGCGCTCAAGGCCGCCGCCGCTTCGCAACACTGGCAGGGAATTTTCTCGGCCACCGAGGAGCCTCTCGTGTCTGGAGACATCATTGGCTCGAAATTCGCCTCTATTGCTGATCTTGAGATGACTCGCGTTGTTGGAGGTACACTCGTGAAAGTTCTTGCTTGGTACGACAACGAGGCCGGCTACACCGCTACCCTCCTGCGCCACGTCAAAATCGCCTGCCGGCAGCTTTAGCTCACCGCTGCTGGTAGAATGCTGGGCGTGAAAATCGCTATCGCGGCGGACCACGCGGGGTTCGCGATGAAGGAGGAGATGAAGGGGCGCCTGGTGGCGCAAGGCCACAATATTGTTGATTGTGGTGCCACCGCGCCTGACCCGGGTGACGACTACCCGGCATTTTGCGCGGCAGCCGCGGAGCTTCTTTCCCGTGGTGAAGTTGAGCGAGCGGTAATTATTGGCGGTTCGGGTCAGGGTGAGGGGATTGTTACGAATCGTTTTCGGGGTGTTCGTTGCGCCGTCTACTACGGCGGCCGGCCGGAGATTCCAACACTGGCTCGCGAGCACAACGACGCAAACGCCATTGCGCTCGGCGCTCGCTTTCTTTCTTCGGAAGAAGCCTGGGCTGCCGTTTCCGCCTGGCTCGCCGCACCTTTTCCGGGTGACGCGCGGCACGCTCGCCGCATTGCCCAGATTGACGAGGTGACCGGCTGAACGCGATGGAACTAGCGATCGCCTGCATCCCCGAATCATTCGCCGCCTGGCGAGACTTCGTGACGCGTGTGGGAAGCGTGAGCGAGACGCTGCACCTAGATGTCTGCGACGGAAAGTTTGTCGGCAGCCGATCTTGGCCAATCACCGGCGACGGGGGAGAGTGGCGCCGCTTCGTGTCGCAGGAGGAAGGGCTCCCAGGCTGGGACGATCATGATTTCGAAGTGGATCTGATGGTTGCTGATCCGGGGGCGCGTTTCCGCGAGTTCGTCGAGGCGGGCTTCGTCCGTGTCGTCGTCCACTGGGAGACGCTCGGGCCTGATTACGCTGAAAACATTGAGCCAATTACCGCCGATGGCCGCGCAGATATTTGGCTTGCCGCATCGCCTGAAACCGACCCATCGGCCTACCTCCCCGCGCTGGGATCCTTCGCCGGTTTCCAGTGTATGGGTATAACGAAGGTTGGCTTTCAGGGCCAGCCGTTTGAAGAGCGGGCGCTCGGGGTCGTGCGAACCGTCCGCGCCGCAAACCCCAGCCTGCCAATCGCCGTCGACGGCGGCGTCTCCCTAGCTACCGCGGGCGCAATCGCGGCGGCGGGAGCGACGAAGCTCGTCGTCGGCTCGGCGATACTCAAAGCCGAGAACCTGATTGCAATGGCGGGGGAGATACTGGCAGCCACCGAGTGAAGGAAAAATTAAAAATTAAAAAGTAAAAATTAAAAAGTTCGGACCGATTTGGCCCGAACTTTTTAATTTTTACTTCGCTATTCCTCTGTTCCCGTCGCGGCCTCCTCGGCTCCGGTCTCGCTGACCTGCTGCTCCTCGGGGTTCACCACCAGGACGCCGGCGTTGACCAGGATGTTGCGGCGCGGGCTCCAGATGAGCGCCTGGTTCGTCGATCGGTAGACCACCAGCCAGTCGCCCGTCTCGGCGTTCTGGAAGAACGGTTCGGTGTTCTTTTCTTTGTCGATAGCAAAGACACCAGGCGTTTCTCCTTCAGGCACGATGATGTGATTACTAACACCTGCTACGACGCGAGCAATTTGCCGCGCCGGATCTTTAAGGTCTAGGTTCTGCTGGTAGAGGTAGTAAGCGTAGGCGGACACCGCAACGAGCGCTAGAAATAAAATAAACCTGCCACGCCCTCCGCGTCGTCGCGGAGACCCGGAGACAGGAGAGGACTGCTGGGAGGCTGGAGCGGAAGACATGAGGTCAGGGTTCTTTTTTGCCATACGGGGATAATCGTATCACGCCTCCCCGCTGGTACAATATCCATATATGGCGCTGACAGACGAAATTATTTGCGACCTAGAGAAAAAAGCGCTCGCAATTCGCGAGTCGATAATTGAAATGCTCATTGAGGCGGGTTCGGGACACACCGCAGGACCCCTCGGTATGGCTGATATTTTTACATATCTCTATTTCCGCCGTCTGCGCCACGACCCTAGTAATCCAGAATGGAAAGGGCGAGACCGCCTCGTGCTCTCCAACGGGCACATCTGCCCGGTGCTCTACGCCGCAATGGCGCACGCCGGCTACTTCCCGGTCTCCGAGCTCAAGACGCTCCGCAAACTGGGGAGCAAGTTGCAGGGCCACCCGCACCGCGAGTACTTGCCCGCGCTCGAGACCTCCTCGGGGCCCCTCGGCTGCGGGCTCTCGCAGGCAGTCGGCATGGCGCTCGCCGAGAGGATTGATACGGGGCGCGCGTCTCGCCGCGCCATCTACGCGCTCCTCTCCGACGGTGAACTAGAAGAGGGGAACACCTGGGAAGCGGTGATGCTGGCGGGCAAGGAGGGGCTGCAGAACCTCACGGCGATTGTCGACCGAAACTTCATTCAGATTGATGGCTACACCGAGGACGTGATGCCGCTCGAGCCGCTCGTAGACAAGTGGCGCGCGTTCGGCTGGCACGTCGTCGAGGTTGCGGGCCATAATTTTGAAGATATAGAGCGCGGTTTTAGTGAAGCGGCGGCAGAGTTTGCTAAACCCTCGGTGGTTATTGCGCGCACGATTCCCGGCAAGGGCGTGCCAGAGTTCGAGCGCCGCCCCGAGTGGCACGGCAAGCCGCCGACCACGAAGGAGGAGATCGCCCAGGCGCACCGGGCGCTGCGCTCGCTCGAGGGCAAGGTGCGCTGCGGGGATCTCGAGTAAACTGGAGACGTCAATGGAACAGCCAAACCAGTTGCCCGCCGCTCCGGAAAACTTCCACGAGCTCCACAAGGAGCGACGGGAGGCTCGGGCGCTGCACCTCGCCGAGACGGGCACCCCGTGGGCGCCGAGGCGCGCGGCGCCGGAGCCCGAGGCGGCGGCGGCACCGACTGACGCGCCGGCTGAAGCCGACTGGGCCGAGAACGCGCTCCGCGAGCTCGATCCGTCGCACGAGGCCGACCGCCGCGCCGCGGGCGCGCGCCGCCTCCTCGCCGACCTCGACCGGCGCGCGGCGACG
>DATDYW010000076.1:0-6062 GCA_036516995.1 Minisyncoccota bacterium | reverse complement strand
GGCCACAACGAGCGCCTCGAGTTCCTCGGCGATGCCGTGCTCGAGCTCATCGTCACCGAGCAGCTCTACTCGGAGTTTCCAGATAAAACGGAGGGCGACCTCACAGGCTACCGCGCGGCGCTCGTGAATACCGCGGTGCTCGCGAGCATCGCCGTTGAGCTCGGCTTCAACGATTTGATAATGCTCTCGAAGGGCGAGGCACGCGACACAGGCCGGGCGCGCAAGTCTATTCTCGCTGATACATACGAGTCGGTGGTCGGTGCAATGTTCCTCGACCAGGGCTACATAATCACCGCCGAGTTCGTGAAGCGCTCGCTGATGCAGCTTTTGCCGATGGTGGTGAAACAGGCGCTGTGGCTAGATGCCAAGAGCAAGCTGCAAGAAAAGGCACAGGAAATTTTGAGCGTGACACCAGGCTACACGACCGTTACCGAAGACGGCCCCGACCACGACCGCAGCTTCGTAGTGGCCGCGATGCTCGGCGAGGAGGAGGCGGGCAGAGGCGAGGGGAAGTCTAAACAAGAAGCAGAACAGGAGGCAGCGCGCGCGGCGCTGGTCGCCAGGGGCTGGGTATAGGAAAAGCCGGCCGCGAATGTGCGGCCGGCGTGTGGTCAGTAGCCGGTAGGGATGTAGCTGCTGTTGAGCGCCCGGCTCATCATCATGGCGTTGTAGCGGTCGATGCCGCCGCACTCCTGAATTTCGCGCAGCCGCTCGACCTCCCTTTTGAGTTTTGCCAACTCGTCGGAGAATTGTTCTGACCGCGCCGCGCACGGGGCCTTAGCTGCCCGTTTGATTTCTTTCTCTCTCACGCGGGCTCCTTTCGTTTTAGGTTTTCGAAGAGGGCGCGGGGCACAACGAATGCTGCTTCGCCAGGGCCAATTCGTTTGGCAACCTCGGCCGGAGGCTTCTGAAGCTGTGCGCCGATGACGACGAGTTTGTCTGTGCCGTCCTCGACCCACGCTGCCGGGCACGCGCCAATACCACAGCGGAGTGCCTCGGGCGTAACCTCGAAGAGGGCGGGGCAGCCAAGGGCCAGGCCGCAGCGGAGTTCCTCGGGGGTGATTTCGAAGAGGGCGGGGCAGCCCAGGCCACCGAAGTAGGTCCGCAGCTCCTCCGGTGTAATTTCGAGCAGGGTAGGGCAGCCTAGGGTAGGGCCGCAGCTTTGAGTTGCGATTAGTTTCATTGTTATTGGGATGGTTCTTTTACTCAGCCAGCATTGGCTTTCTGGGCGCCGCAGGCAGTTTTTAAGGGCAATCTCCGGGGAGATTGCAAAGTCTCAGTATTTAAGATATAAAGTATCTGTTTTTTGGATACTTATGCGTCCCAACTCCTCGCTTGCCGAAAAGACGCTCAGGCTCACCGCAGCCGAGCGCGCGGCGCTCGCTACGCTGTCTCGCGCCCCGCGCGGCCTCCTAGTTTCTCCGTTAGCTCGCGCCGCCGATCTGCCACGGACAACGGCGCTCGCGACGCTGCGCCGACTAGCGTGCCGCGGCTTCGCGACTCGCGGCCAGGGTTACCGCGCGCCGTGGCGACTTGTCTCGACGGCCGAGGCTGCTGCCCGGCTGCACCGAATTGCCGACGGCGGCTTGCTCAGCACAGGCGAAGCTCGCGTCACATCCCGCCGCGGGCTTGCCGGCGTGCTCGATCTAACGCGAGAGGTTTCCTCGCTCCCCGTCGGCACGCGAATCTTTGCCGTTCAGGGGCGTGACGTGGGTCGCTCGCTAAAGCTCCTCCCAAAAGACTTCCTCGCTGATTACCACGCCGCCCTGAAGCGTCGGAAAATTGTCATGGAGGGCGTGGCAGGTCGCTCCGAGCTGGCGGCTCTCGAGAAGCTCGATCGTGAATCGCTCGAGTCACACTGGGGGCGCCCCACCGTTGTCCACGTCGTGCCTGACGCGTTGCTGCCGGCCCACGTCGACTACCTCTTCTTACCCGACGTAGCCCTCGTCATCGACTGGCAGTCAGTCGAGGCGTTCCGTATCGAGGGTCGGCCGGTGGCCGCGGCTCTGCGCGCCTGGCTGGACCTCCTCGTCCACTCCGGCGAGAAAATTGATCTCAATGCTCGAATTGTCGAAATCATGAAGCGGCGTAGGTAAAAGAAAAAGCCGGCCGCGCGCTGCGCGGCCGGCTTGAAACAGGAGGAGTTCTCAGTGCACACGATACCGTTTGTCGTGGCGGTGCCTTTTGGTCGCGGAGTCGTAGTGGCAGGCGCCGCTGCGGCAGAGGCCGCTCAGGAAGGCGCCGGCAGAGATGCCGCTGATTTTGAATTTGTCCCTGACCTCGTGCATGGTGCGCGGCACCTCGCAAAAGTGGGCGATGGCGTGGCGGAGGTCATTTCGCTGCTTGTATTCAGATACCTGTTTAGGTGTTCCCATATGGGCAGCCTGCCCTGTGCCGTCGGGGCCGTCAATTTTGTCCACTGCAAACCCTAAGGCCTCGCCTTAAGGCGAGGCCTTAGGGTCGGGTGGGAGCTGGGTTAGAATCCACCTCGCGTGTATCTGAAATCCCTCGAGCTTTCCGGTTTCAAGTCGTTCGGCAAAAAGTCGATCCTCAAATTCGAGGCGCCGGTGACGGCTGTTGTGGGGCCGAACGGGTCGGGGAAATCTAATGTGGTGGAGGGGCTGCGGTTCGTGCTCGGCGAGCAGTCGGTCAAATCGATGCGCGGGCGGCGTGGCGAGGATTTGGTGTGGGGCGGTAGCCAGGCGTTGCCGCGGGCCGGGCGAGCCACCGTGAAGGCAACCTTAGACAACCACGCCCGCGTTCTGCCGCTCGACTACGACGAGGTCGTGCTCGAGCGTACGGTTCACCGCGACGGGCAGAACGAGTACTCGATCAATGGTTCGGTGGTGCGACTGCGCGAAATTGTAGAGCTCCTGGCGGTGGCGAATATTGGCCCGTCGGGCCACCACATAGTCTCGCAGGGCGAGGCCGACCGCGTGCTCTCGGCCACCCCACGGGAGCGCCGCGAGATCTTCGAGGACGCGCTCGGGCTGCGGAGCTTCGAGTGGAAACGCGCTGAAGCCGAGAAGAAGCTGGGGAAGACGGCTGAGAACGTGGCGCAGGTGGAGGCGCTGCGCAAGGAGCTCGCGCCGCACCTGCGGTTCCTGAAGAAGCAGGTGGAGAAGGTCGAGCGCGCCTCGCTGCTCAAGGCCGACGTCGCCAAGCGCTACCGCGACTACCTGCGTCGCGAGTCAATTTACGTTTCCGCGGTGCGAAAATCAACCGTCGAGGCGCTCCGCGCGCCGAACACCGAGCGCGAGAAGCTGCTGGCCCAAATTCGCGAGCGGGAGATGGCGGTGTCGAAGAGCGACGAGCGCTCGGAGAGTTCGCCCGAGCTGGATGTCGCGGAGAAGGCGCTCGCCGAGGCCCGCGCCGCCGTTTCCAAGGCCACCCGCGAGCTTGGTTCGGCAGAAGGCGAGCTACGCGCTGTCGAGCGGATGGCGGGCAAGGGGAGCGACGCCGAGGGCGCGCCCGTGCCGCGGCCGGCCGTGGCAGCGGCGCTCACGAAGATTCGGGAGTCGCTCAAGGGCGCGAAGGCTGCTGGAACGGTTGAGGCGGCACTCGCTGCGCTCGCCGAGGCCGAGGAGGCGATTGGCTTGCTGCTGAAGGGTGACGGGGGCGGGTCGGCAATGCCAGATACTTCTGCGCTGGCCAAACAAGTTTCCTCTCTGCGCGCCGACCTCGAAACAGCGGCGAAGCGGGAGCAGAAGGCGTCCGAGGAGGTCTCACGGCTGCGCGCCGAGCGCGACGCCTCGCGGGCTGGAGCTGTCAGCGCCGAGCGCGAGCTGCTGTCGCTCGTTGCCCACCGCGGCGAGCTCGAGCGAAAGATTGACGATCTCGCTCGCGCTGCAAAGGACGCCGAGCGCGACGAGGAAGAGTTCCGCCGCGAGCTCCAGGAGGCCTCCGCGCTCGTCGGCCACGGCCAGCTCAACTACGAGAAGCCCGAGCCGGGCGAGTCGGCACCGTCGAAAGAGGAAATTCTCGCCGAGCCGCGAGACACCCAGGTCGCCCGCCGCCGCGAACTCGAGCGCGGCAAGCTGCGCCTCGAGGAGCTCGGCGGCGGCGTGGGGGACGAGGTGCTCAAGGAGCACCACGAAGCCTCCTCGCGCGACGAGTTCCTCGGCAAGGAGCTCGAGGATCTCGGCAAGTCGTCTGAAACGCTCAAGACGCTCATTTCCGATTTGGAGGGTCAGATTCACACTCGCTTCGACAGCGGGCTCAAGAAGGTCAACGAGGCGTTCGGCGAGCTCTTCGCGCTGATGTTCGGCGGCGGCGAGGCGAAGCTGGTGCGCACGAAGATAGAGAAGCGGAAGCGCGCTGATCTCGAAGATATGGGTGCCAGCGAACCCGATGAAGCGGAAGAGGCAGAGGAAGGCGTCGAGGTGCAGGTCAAGCTCCCCAGGAAGCGCATCACCGGCCTGGTGCAGCTCTCGGGCGGCGAGCGGGCGCTGACCTCGATCGCGCTCCTCTTCGCCATGAGCCAGGTGAACCCGCCGCCGTTCGTAGTGCTCGACGAGACCGACGCCGCCCTCGATGAGGCCAACTCTCGCCGCTACGGCGACCTCATCGAGCGCCTCGCCAAGAAATCGCAGCTCGTGCTCGTGACCCACAATCGCGAGACGATGAGCCGGGCTGGCGCGCTCTACGGCGTGACGATGGCAAGCGGCGTCTCCGAGCTGCTGTCGGTACGGTTCGAAGAGGCGGTGGCAGTGGCGAAGTAGAAAAATATGGCGGAGCACTCTAACTGGACGAGGGAGGAACACATCCTCGCATTCAATCTTTACTGTCAAATACCGTTCGGTTCGATTAATTCTAGGAACCCAAAGATTCAACAGCTCGCGTCTTTACTCGGGAGGACGCCGAGCTCCGTGGCGCTCAAACTTGCGAACATTGCTCGACTTGATCCCGTGCTCAAAGCGCGAGGGGTCGGCGGCATGTCTCACGGCGCGAAGGGCGAAGAAGAAATTTGGAAGGAGTTCTCCGAAAGGCCAGAAGAGCTCGCACTGGAGAGCGAACGCCTTAGGGCAAGCCTCCTAGGCAAAACATTAGAAGATGTTGCTGGTGTGGAGATTGATGATTTACCGAAAGAGGGAATTGAGAGAGATAGTCTAGTGAAGATACGCGTCAATCAAAACTTCTTTAGGAAACGAGTTTTGTCGCTGTACGGATACCAATGTTGCATTACGGGGATCAAAGAGCAGGCCCTACTCACCGCTAGTCACATTGTCCCCTGGTCGGTAGATGTGAATAACAGATTAAACCCGAGGAACGGACTCTGTTTGAACGCTTTGCACGATAGAGCGTTTGACCGCCACTTAATGTGGGTAGAAGATGATTTGACCGTCCACTTCAGTTCGAAGATTAGCCTCGGCGATTCAGAATCTGCGAAGTGGTTTTTGAGCTTCGAAGGCAAGAAACTACTATTGCCCAAGATTTTCTCTCCAGACCCCACACTTTTGGCAAGACACGCAAAAATAGCTCGCTCAACGAAGTGAAGCGCCAGGCGGTTCGTCTCAGACGAACCGCCTTTTCCTTTTCTGTTTCTACTCCGCCCCCATCCCGTCCGCCTTCAGCCTTCGTCTTAAACTAGAGCAAGGTCCAGCTTCTTCTCCTCCATATCCGCCTTCTCTACCTTTACGCGCACCCGGTCGCCGAGGGAGATTTTCTTGCCGGATTTTTCACCGACGAGGCGGTAGTTCTTTTCGTCGAGCGAGAAGAAGTCAGCCTTGCCCGGGCCGCCGAGCTTCGAGATGTGCACCATGCCCTCGGCGCCAGTCTCCTCGATGGTGACGAACGCGCCCCACTTGGCGACGCCGGAGACGACGCCCTCGAAGGTAGCGCCCACGTGAGCCTGCATAAATTCCACCTGCTTGTAGCGAATCGAGGCGCGCTCGGCCTCGGAAGCCTGGACCTCGCGCTCCGTGGCGCGCGCGGCGACGCGGGCAAAATCGCCAACCTGCGCCTCGGAAAAGCGCTTGCCCTCGAGCGAGGCGGCCAGAATGCGGTGCACCACCAGGTCGGGGTAGCGACGGATCGGCGAGGTGAAGTGGGTGTAGTAGTCG
>DATDYW010000075.1:0-2324 GCA_036516995.1 Minisyncoccota bacterium | reverse complement strand
ACATTTGCAACCGTACGGTTGCAAATGTGCGGGCCGGTGTACCTTTCAACTCTTCAGCTCGTCGATGGCCGCGTCAATCGAGGAGAGGCTCTTCTTGCCGCCCTCCGGCTCGGGAATCTTCAGGCTCACCCGGGCGTGGTGCTTGGCGCCGACGACGTGGAGCAGCACGCGCATGGCGTCCACGTGGGCGCCCTTCTTGCCGAGCACCTTGCCCATGTCGGCGGGATCGACGAGGAGCTTCAGCAGCACGCCGTTGTCGTCGACGGTGCGCTCGACCTGAACCTTCTCCGGCTTGTCCACCATGGCCTCGACCATGGCGCGCAGGAACTGCTCGTCCGGCTTCATCGTTGCGTCTGTCATCGTTCGTTGCGGTTAGTGGACCGGAAACCAAGAACATTCTACAGAGAGAAGGAATGAGTAACAAGTAACAAGTAACAAGTCAGGGACAGTTGGCTAGATTTGGCGTGTGATTTTCTTAGTCCTAACTTATTACTTATTACTTATTACTTGTTACTTGTTACTTGTTACTTGTTATCTGCGCTAGTTGGTGCCTCTTCGGCTGCGGGAGCAGTTTCAACCGCTTTCTCTTCCGCCTTCTGCTCTTCCTTCGGCTCGACAGATTCAGGGCTAGCGGGCGCCTCTTCAGCCGTAGCCGGCGCAGCCTCGGCAGCCTTCTCCTCTTTAACTTCGGCAACAGGTGCAGCCTCTTCCTTCGCAACCTCCTCCTTTTTCGGACGAACGGGGTTCCGGCTCGGGAGCACGTTCACCTTCTTGCCCTCGATGATCTTCTTGGTGACGAGAAGGTTGTGGACGGTGCCGGTCGGCTGCACGCCGTGGGCAATCCAGTGCCTGATGCGCTCGGCGTTGAGGCGGGTCTCGTTCTTGCCGCGCGGGTCGTAGGCGCCGACGATCTCGTGGAAGCGGCGGTGCTTCTTGGCGGCGGTACGCGAATCGGTCACGACGACCCGGAAGGTCGGCTCGTGCTTGCGCCCCACGCGCTGCAGTCGAATCGTTAGCATTGCCGCGAGAATCTACCAGAGCTACGCGGGTCGGTCAACGGCCACGACGAGCTAGCTCGAATCGCTCTCCGAAGAGAAACTCGTAGCAGTGCGAGCCGCCGAGTCCGAGCGCGAAGGCGAAGAGCAGCTCCTCTGCCGGGATGCCCAGCACCGAGAAGCCGCTGAGGTCGGCCAGGTGCCACGAGGCGAAGAGGCTTGGGTAGAGTGCCTGCAGCGCCAGGAAGGTCGCCGCTGTGACGACGGTTACCGCCAGGGCGGCAAACAGACTCGGGAGAACCAGGTCTCGTCTAGTCGCAAAGACGACACCGGCGATTACCAGCGGCGGCACCAGGTGCGAAACAATCGAGTTCAGTCCCAGATAAAACGTCAGCACCGGAAACAGGACAGCGGCGAACGCGATGAAACCGACGAACCACTCGGCCTGGAAGTGCGCGCCCAGGAGCTTCGCTCTTCGCCGCCGGAACGCGACCTCGTAGGCAGAGGCGGCAATGCCGCCGATGGCAAGGCCGTAGAAAAAATCTTCAAAGTTGACGGGCCAGGCGACGTACGTCGGGTGCCAGTAGTCTCGCAGAGCGTAGAGCTGCGCGATGGCTACGGCCGCGACGCCGAACAGGCTGCCCATAAACAGCGACTTCCGGGGCGGGTTCGGGTTGGCGAGTGCGAGCGCGAGCCAGACGGCGGTGAGAATCAGAGCGCCCGCGAGGTAGAACGGCACACGTTGATTCTAGCAGCGAATACCGCCGTGTGAATTTCTTACCCTGGCCTTATTTTTGGCTGATTGGCAGCGCCGGAACGGGGTGCTACAATCAGCTGTATCACGATAGAGGGGTCCCCCGCCGGGTTCCGTCCCGTCGGGGTCTCTCTTTTTATCGTCCGAGTCTCTCCCTGAAGTCCTCCAAAAATCCGACTAATCCTCGAGGCAGCTTCCACAGCAGCCTCGAGCAGCTGATCCGGGTCGGCGCGAGGATTTTGGCAAGTTTCCCGATCTTGGTCAGGTGCTCGGCTAGGCACTTAAAATCGCCATCTCCGCTGACAATCACCGCCCGGTCGTAGTTCGGTAGCTCAATCATTGCCTGGAGCACCATTTCTGCATCGCAATTTCCTTTAGTTAAGCCTGCCCCCGTTCGGAGTGTCGGCTTGAAAATGCAAACGTAGCCAGCTTCCTGTAGCGAGCGATAGAGCCCTTCGTTACCAGCGACGTAGCCGATAAATAGGAAGGCTTTGGCGACGCCGTACTTCTCGCGGAGGTACACGCGGAAGCGCGCGAAGTCGAGCTTCCAGCCAGCAGACTTCACGCCGAGATAA
>DATDYW010000074.1:0-4006 GCA_036516995.1 Minisyncoccota bacterium | reverse complement strand
CGCTTGTCCTCCTCGGGCAGCTTGAGCGTGTAGCCGCCGGCGCGGCCGCGAGAAACGATGGAAACTTTGTGCACCGGGTCGGCGAACGCGAGCGCGGTGGAGACGACGGCGTGGCCAGCCTCGTGGAAGGCGACGATCTCGCGCTCGGCAGGGCCCAGCAGGTGGCTGCGACGCTCCGGCCCGAGCAGCACCTTCTCAATCGAGCGAATGAGGTCGAACTGCGCGACCGTCTTGCGGCCCTCGCGCGCGGCGAGGATGGCCGCTTCGTTCACCAGCGAGTAGAGGTCGGCGCCCGAGAAGCCCGGCGTGCGGTCGGCGATGAGCTTGAGGCCGACGTCTTCTGCCAGCGGCTTGCCCTTCGCCTGAATCAGTAAGATTTCCTCGCGGTCGCGGCGATCGGGCAGGTCGATGACCACGCGGCGGTCGAAGCGGCCGGGGCGAAGGATTGCCGTGTCGAGAACATCGGGGCGATTCGTCGCCGCCATCACGATGACCGCCTCGTTCGGCTCGAAGCCGTCCATCTCCACCAGGATCTGGTTGAGCGTCTGCTCGCGCTCGTCGTTGCCGCCGCCGGTGCCGACGCCGCGAGAGCGGCCCACCGCATCAATCTCGTCGATGAAGACGATGGCCGGCGCGGCGTCCTTGGCCATCTTGAAGAGGTCGCGCACCCGGCTGGCGCCGACGCCGACGAAGAGCTCCACGAACTCGGAGCCGGAAATGGAGAAGAAGGCGACGCCAGCCTCGCCGGCCGTGGCACGGGCGAGCAAAGTTTTTCCCGTGCCCGGCGCGCCCATCAAAAGAATTCCCTTCGGAATACGGGCACCGATTTCAAGAAATTTCTTCGGGCTCTTCAGGAAGTCGACGATCTCCGAGAGCTCCTGCTTGGCCTCGCGGCAGCCGGCGACATCGGCGAAGGTGACGCGCGAGCGGTTGTCCTTCGGATCGACGAGCCGGGCGCGCGACTGGCCGAACGTCATCGCCTGCGTGCCGGCGCCGCGCACCTGGCGGACGATGTACCAGGCCGTCAGCGCGATGAGCAGGAGCGGCAGAATCACCGAGAGCAGCGTCGAGGCGACGACCCAGCCGCCACCCTCCTCCGGCTGGTACAGGACGGAGACCTTCGAGAGCGCCTCGGGCGAGACGCCGAGGCCGACGAGGGTCTCGGCGAGCGAGGCGTTCGGATCGAACTTCGCCAGGCGCTCTTCCGCCGCTGGCGCGCTCGATGTCGCGGCGCCTGCAGGCGGCGTCGAGGTGGCGTAGGTGGCAGTGGCGGCGCCCGAAACAATCGCGAGCTTGATTACCTTCCCCGCCGCGATGTCGGCGGCAAGTTCGGAGACGGGAATTTCCGTCGGCGCAGCGGAGTCACCAGTAACAAAGCTGTACAGGAGGCCGGCGGTGAGGAGCACGAGGACTGCCGAGAGGAAGTTGCCGAAGAAGCCCCCGCGGCCGAAGCGGCGCAGCGGCGCGCCCGAACCCTTTCCGGGGCGCCGATTCTGCCCACGATCGCCCTCGGGGGGTCGTTTTGCCATAGCCGCACCACTCTACACGCGGGGGCTGGAAAAGGAAAAGCCCGCGCCGCAGAGCGGCGCGGGCGTGGGTTCAGCCGCGGCGAATGCCGCCAGAGGCAATCGGGTGCTCCTCAATTGCCTCGCCGAGCCGCGCGTAGTGGCAATCGGCGCGCACGCGGCCGGTAGGGCCGAAGAACTTCTCGTCGATGTCCTCGACGGCGTCGAACGGCTGGCCGCAGCCGCAGCTGCAGACCTTGGGCAGCGAGCGAAGCTCGTCGATGAGCTTCGGGTTCTCAATCAACATACCAATTGTAATGGCCATACGTAGATAGTTTACTCCTGACGCCCTCAAAACAGACGCCCCGGCGAAAGGTAGCGCGGCGTTCTTGACAAAAAAACTAAAAACTGTATGAATGTCGCCAAACCGTAACCGCCAACCAACGGCCAAACGGATCAAGAACCATGAAAACAAAGTCTATCTGGGAAGCCCCTGGCTTCCCCGCCAACTTCGCGGCCGCCTGCCGCGAGGAGTACCGGGCCAAAAACCCGATCGAGTTCAAGAAGCCCCCGGGCTCCACGCCCGTCGGCAAGCTCTCGCCGCTCTGCCTGAGCCTGCTCGCGCTGCGCTCGGATCTCTCGCACGAGCTCTTCCGCGTGCCGCAGCCGCAGAGGGCCCAGGCGATGAGGCGAGTCGAGGCCGTCGGCAACCTGATGTTCGGCTGCGCCAAGGCATCGTCGGACGTCTTCGCCGAAGCTGACCGCAACGTCGGCTTCGACGCCGAAGGGGTCATCTACGACCTCGTCCCCGAGACGAGCGAGCGCTACTCCGTGCCGCAGAACCACGTCGCCCGCCAGCTACCCCTCGTGGCCGCGGCGATCATCGGCGGTGAAGCGTCAACCGAAAAGACCGGCGTATTGAAGCTGGTCGAGCCGGACGGCGTCATCGCTCCCGAGGACGGGACGCCCGTCGGCACCGTAGACGACGAGCGCCTCCAGCGGCTCTGGAGCTTCCTGGAGCACATCAGCGACGTTCCGCTGGTAGACGGCCCCGTGACAATCAGGGGCATCTCGGACAAGGTCGCCGTTGTGAAACTGGCGATGTCCCAGGGGGGTCTCGCGCGCGAGGCCTTCTGGTGCCTCGTCCTCGGCGCCTACCCCGACCTGCCGGAGCGCGTGCAGATTCACCGGGGCTGGATCCTGACCGCGGTGGCCGAGAAGACGCCGTCCCTCGCCAGCCTGCTCGGCAAGCTCGGCCAGGTGCTCGGGCCGCTGGCGCACCGCCACGGCTCGCCCCTCGAGGACTGCGGCGACCCGGGCTGCCTCGTCCACGGCAAGGGCGGCCTCTTCGACCTCGGACGCGCGGTGGCTCCCGCCGACGCCGGAGGAGGCTCCGACGGGGACTAGGCGTCCCGGCTCTGCAAAACATTCGGCGCTCCCATAGGGGAGTGCTTTTCTTTTTCCAATTTTTTCCGTCCTTCGAGTCACCACGGAGGCGACAGTCGGATGCGAAAAACGGCTCTGCCTAGCCGACGACGTACTCCTGTACGGCGAGGCGTAGCAGACCGTTTTGCGCGCCGAATGGAGCCTCCACCGCTACAGCCTCGGCAAGAAGGGCCCCAAGGCATCTATCACGGCGCCAGCATTTTCATTACCAGCAAGTGACCAGAGGAGCGCCTCGGGTACGACTTCAAGGTGCGACGCGGCGAGCTCCGCGATAGAGCGCTTGTCGGCGTCGGTGAGGTCGGCGAGCCGCTTGCGGTTGGCGCGAACAAAACGGGCAACGACGAGCGCGGTGAAAACTTTCCGCACGCGCGCGGCACGATTTGGAGACGGCGGCGTTGCCGCGAGCGACGGCGCCGGAATTGCCTTCGGATCGAGAACCAGCCTATCGACGCCGTGCGCATCGAGCTCGTGCCGCCAGCGCTCGAAGAGGCGGTCGGCGGAGGCCGGCAGCTCGCCGCTGTGCTCGCGGACGTAGGTGCGCTCCTCGTCGGTGGCGACGCGGGCGAAGTCGCGCTCGGCGAGTCGCTCCTCGAGCTCGCGCCAGAAGGCATCGTTGTCGTAGTCATCGAGCAGGCGGTCGCGCTCGGTCTGAATGATTTCGACCGGAGAAAGTTTGCCGTTTTCCTCGGCGATCAGCGGCATCGGGCCCTGCCAGGCGCGGGCGAGCGCGCCGTAGAGCTCGGCGGCGGCGCGGCGGGTAACCTCGGGCGCGGCCTCGCCGTAGGCCTCGGCGACGGTCTCCACTACCTCGAGGCCGAGCGAGACGAGGAGGGCGAGGTCGCGCAGCGCCCGCTGGTCGGCGACGAGGGTGAGCGTCTCGGAGCGCCGCGGGGCAGACGCGGCGTGGGTTGCTGCGGCGCGGCGGGCGCCCTCTCTGGCCTTCCCCGCGCCGCTTCCCCGTTTTGCCATTGCGTGTCCTTTATAGCACGCCCGGCGCAGAGCCCCCAGGATCAAGAAAGGAAAAGCCCGGCACAAGCGACGCTTGTGCCGGGCGG
>DATDYW010000073.1:0-7277 GCA_036516995.1 Minisyncoccota bacterium | reverse complement strand
CGTAGCGGGCCGCCGTGCTCAGATCGACATCTCGTAGCGAAGGAGGTCTCCCGGCTCAACGAGGCCAAGAAATCCAGCGCCGCGGACGTCGGAGTCGACGAGGTCGTCGGGGGAGTGAAGGAGCAAGGTCTGCCTCTTCGTTCCGTTCTGCTGCTGCACCTCGTCCCACGAGGTGTGCACCTCGTTGCGCCAGCCGACTTCGTGGATGTACCACTCCGCGCCGCGACCTACGTATTCACCGACGAGACGCGGGTCGTTGCGGGTATCGCCCGATAGCCAGAGCTTGAACGCCGGGATGTAAATCCCCACGCACGGCTCGGAATCCTCCCAGCTCACCGCATCGCTCGGTTCGTGCATCGTCCGAAACAGTTCAATCTGGAGCCCGCCGAGAATCGTCGCGCGGCAGCGGCGACCGTCGATCACCTCCGTCGGTGCGACTTCAAAGAAGTCGGCCGCGGTGACGCCACGTTCGTGGCCGTTGAGCTGCCCAGCGATCGTTCGCTCGAACAGGCGCTCGCGTACGGTGGGATGTGCGACGAGCCGAGGCTTCGGCAGCGTCCGATCAATGTAGCGGCGCTGCTCGACGTAGCGAGCGACGCTGCCGATGTGGTCGGAGTGGCAGTGCGTGATGACGAGTTCGTCGATGTCGCGCGCCCGTGTTCCTGCGAATCGCGGGGAGCGTTCAATCCACTGTCGCCCCATATCGAGGGCACAGCGTCGACCTTGCCAGCAGAGAACAGCGTTGCTTTCGCCGCGCCGCTCCGCAAAAGCGCCACCCGATCCAACGAACTGAAGGTCGAGGATGAGCGGGGAATTGCTCCACGGCACGGGGGTTCCGGCCGGGATGTGAGTCCGAGTGAAACCAATCGTATTCATTTTTTTCAAATGTCGCTTGTTGGCGACATCCTTTGCCATCACGCTACATCCACTGAAACAACGCGCGAATGCCGCTTGACGAAGTTTCCGTCAACCATTGTTAGCGAGCAAGGCGGGGTCGGTGTAGCGTTGGCGCATGGAAAAGAAGAAGGAGCTGGTTGCGGATTTGCACGCCCTCGGTATGGGGGAGACGGCAGCGAAACTTTATCTCGCGTTGGTTGAGGTAGGGGAGGCAACGCTCTCGGGCGCGGCGAAGCGCGCTGGATTGCCGCGCACCACCGCTGACTATGCAGTGCGCGAATTGCGAAATCTTGGCGCAGTTGTGGAGGTAACGCACGGTCGCCACAAAATGTTGAAAGCCACACCACCAACAACACTTCTGGATGAGGCGCGCTCGCTTGTTTCTTCAATTGCCGAGCGTGACGGCGTGGCTGCCGCGCCGAAGAGCCCGTTCCGCGAGGCGACGGTGGAGGTGCTGCACGGTCCGGCGGGCTTCCGCGAGGCCTGGAGGCGGCTCTTCGCCTCGGGGGTGAAGGAGTACGCGATACTCACCGACGCCCGCGAGTTCCTCGGCTATATGCGCGAGCACGATATTCTTGAAGAAATTGTTGCAGAGAAAGTGAAGCGAGGATTGCGCAGCCGGCAAATTACAGTGGATTCCGATTACGCTCGCGGCGTTGTTAAGAAGGATGCTTCCGAAAACCGCGAGACGCGCCTGCTGCCCTCGTGGGCGCCGATTCCCTGTACGGAAATTATGTGCGAGAAGCTCGCCGCGTTCATCCTGCCGCGCCGCGAGGGTCTGGTGTTCCTCATCGAGCACGCCGAGTTCGGCAAGGCGCGCCTGGCGTCGTTCGACGCACTGTGGGGCGAATTAGGATAGGACGAAGGCTGATGGCAGAAGGCGGAAGGCTGAGTAGGAGACAAGAAAAGCTCATCCTTTCGAACCTCAAACTACAAAGTCGGACTTTGTAGTTTGACGAGACGAAAAAGGCCGGCCGCGCAAAGCGCAGCCGGCCTTTTCACCCTTGTCCCGCAAGCGCGTGCCGAGATTGACATATTACGATTAATAGTGTTATAATGTACAGGTAGAAGCTCCCTGACAGCAGGGCCAGTCTCGCCGCCGCAGCCTAGAGCGCCTCCCCAGCGGGGACCCTCCAGGCTACGGCGGACGCGACAGCGCGCCCGACCAATCCCGCACCAAATTTGCTACCGCCGGGGGTAGCGCGTCATTGGATCAATCTTATGAGCAAAATCGCTACATTCGACCAGGGTGCCCACACCCTGAAACTCATCGGCGACCAGGAGCCCACGGGCAAGCAGGTCGTTACCCTCCACGAGTACCTCCCCGTCCTCATGCGGGGAATCGTGTCGGGGACCGTCCCGCCGCTCGCCGACTTCAGCAAGCTCGTCGGCATTCCGAGCGTCGTGCCCAAGCGCGCGGCCGGCGACACGCCCTTCCTCTGCGAGCTGACCTCCGACGGCCGCTCGCCGGGGCAGCTCATCCTCGACATCCGCGCCAAGGGGCGCACGGTCTGGGACTGGGCGGAGAACGTGATGACCAAAGGGAAGGACAAGTTCCCCGCGGTGACCACCGGCGTGAAGTACCGGCTGGGCGTCATCTTCGGCTGCGAGTTCGAGGACGCCGAGCGCACCAACGAGAACATCTTCGCGGAGATTGAGCGCCGCAAGGTGCAGAAGCCCCACGCCGAAGTTGCCCCGCTGCTGCGCGACACGTTCACGCAGGCGGAGCTCCTGAAGATGGTCAACGCGCTGCGCCCCGAGGGCAGCACGGAAATCACCTGGGTCATCGTGATGCACGAGCCGATCCGCGCCTCGGACGGTTACCCGTACATCCTCGGGCTCGATCGCAGCCGCGGTGACGGCGACCTCGACGCCGACGACGGCAGCCCCGGCGTCGGGTGGTACCGTGGCAGCGCGTTCGTTGTCCTCCTCCCGCAAGCTCAGGCCTAGAACCTTAGCCCCCAAGCTCTCGTTCCTCAGCCCTCAGCCCTTGGTCGGCGCCAGGTTTCCTGGCGCCGACTTTTTCTTTTTATGCTAGTGCCCTGCGCACTTCTGCGCTGTCTCGAAGCGATCCTCAATAAATTTCCAGTTCAGGTTCGCGAAGAAGTCGTCAATGTACTTGCCCTTGCCCGAGGGCTGGTAGTCGGCCACGTACGAGTGCTCCCACATATCGAGGGCGAGGATGGGAACCGTGCCGGGGAGGTGCCCCAGGTGCTGCTCGTCCACCCAGGAGTGCAGGAGCCCCGCGCCGTTCGGGTCGTACACGAGCATCGCCCAGCCCGGGCCGCGCGTCATCGCGAGCGCTTTGAACTTGGCGAGCCAGGCATCGTAGCTCGGCCACTTCTTACTACCTTCGGCGGCGAGCGCCGAGTTAGGATTCACCGCTACCGCACCATTCTCGAACGAGCCGAAGTAGACCTCGTGGTTGCGGATGCCGCCAAATTCAAACGCAAATCGGCGCTGCATCTCGGCCACGGCGTACGTTGCCTCGGCGCCAGTGCTCTGGTTACGAGCAATTTCATCAAGAATCAAATTCGCGTGCCTCACGTACCCCGCGTAGAGCTTGAGATGCTCCTCGGTGGTTTTGGCGGAAATACCCCTGAGCTCCGGAATCTCGAACTTTTTGGCGGCGAACGTTTCCATGTCGGCGTTGCTGGTTACTAAGCGAGTTCAACTCTCTCACGAGTTCAACTCGCGCGCGAGTTGAACTCGAATTTCAGAGCGAGGGTAACCCTGGCTTTATCGAGGCTTTAGGGCCAGTTTATGGGGGCTTTATGGCGGGGACGCTAGCGTGTCGTCGTGAAGAGAGTTTGTCGCGCTGCCGATCTCGCCGCACTAGCGGGGATTGTCGCCCTGGCGCTCGCGCTGCTCGCGCCGGGCCGCGCGGCGGGGGAGCTGCGCCTGTCTTTTCTAGATATCGGCCAAGGCGACTCGATTCTGATTGAGGCACCCAACGGAGCCTCCGCGATGGTGGACGGCGGGCCGCCCGGCAGCGTTCTACCGCCGCTCGCCGCGGCACTGCCAGCGGGCCGCGCAATTGCCGCGGCGATTGCCACACACCCAGACCTCGATCACATCGGCGGCCTACCGAGTGTCGTTTCGAAAAGAAAAGTCGAAAAGCTACTCTCCTCGCCGTATAAATCTGGCGAACCAACAGAGCGGGCGCTCGATGTAGCCGTAACCGACGCGAATGTCGCAACCGGAACGCTCATTCGTGGTGACCGCCTCGTTCTCGACGAGGCCGACGGCGTTTTTCTCGACATCCTCTGGCCGCCGCCGAATTTACCCGCCGCTGCGGGCAACAACATGTCGATGGTAGCCGTGCTGCGGTACGGTTCTTCCTCCGCGCTGCTCACCGGCGACGCGCCGAAGGGGGTGGAGAAAATTCTGGTGGCCGCGGGCGACCCGCTCGACGTGCAAATTCTGAAACCCGGCCATCACGGCTCGAAGACCGCGACCGACTCAGCCTTTGTTGTGGCCGCCTCGCCGCTCTTCGCCGTGATCTCCGCCGGCATCAGTAACCGCTACGGCCACCCCACCGCCGAAACGCTCGTGACGCTCGCTGAGGCACACGTGGCAATCGAATCAACCCTAGGCCGGGGGACGGTCGCGTTCAGCACAAAAGGCGACGGGCGGTGGGAGATGCTGCCGCAGGGCTGAGCGAAGTAACAGGTAACAGGTAACAGGTAACAAGTTGAATACAAAAACGCCGCTCAGTCGGCGGCCGAACTTGTTACTTGTTACCTATTACTTATTCCTTCTTTAAATTAGGCCCGCCTCCTTCAGCACCTTGTACGCGCCCTTCTTGGCGATGGTGCGGAAGCCCTGCGTCGAGAGAGTGACAGTAACTTTGCGCTTGAGCTCTGGCACGAAGATGGTCTTCTTCTGGAGATTCGGGTGGCGGCGGCGAAGACCCACCGGGTTGAACTGGGTGGCGCGGGTGCGGTTGCTGTAGCCGCCGCCCACGATGGACTTTTTGCCGGTAACTGCGCAGGTTTTAGCCATAAAATTTGTGCCGGCGAAATTTAGCACGGGTATCGTATAATGCAAATTGTGGTAGCCCCGAGGTTCGATTCCCCGTAAGGCGAGGTGCCTGCGCACGTCGCTGGGGAATCGAAGGCCGGAGCGATGCCGAGCGTGGCGCGAGGCCGCGAGGCGGGGTCGCGGCCGCCGAGGGCGACGGCCCGAGGCGAGTCGTGACCGGACGAGGCTACTAAACTATAACCATGTCCGAAACTATACTTTCTGTCGCCGTCCTGATTATCTCCGCCTCGCTGCACGAGGCGGCCCACGGCTACGCCGCTCTTTGGCTTGGTGATCCAACCGCCAAACTCGCAGGAAGGCTCACAATGAACCCCCTGCGCCACCTCGACCCGCTCGGCTCCGTCCTCGTGCCGGCGATACTCGCGATGCTGGGCAGCCCAATCCTCTTCGGCTGGGCCAAGCCGGTGCCGTACAACCCGTACAACCTGACGAACCGTCGCTGGGGCGAGGCGCTCGTTGCCGTTGCCGGTCCGCTCTCAAATATTCTGCTCGCCGGTGTTTTTGCAATCGCTTTCCGAATCGGAGCGATGAGCCTCTCGCCCGCGCTCGCCACGTTCTTCGGCGTGGTGGTGCTGGTGAACCTGGCGCTCGCCGCGTTCAATCTGATGCCCATCCCGCCGCTCGACGGCTCGAAGATTCTCGCGTCCTTTCTCGGCCAACGCGGCCGCGCGTTCCTCGCGATGCCGTTCGCCGGCTCGATACTCTTCGTTCTCATCGTCGCGTATGCCCTCTGGCCGATTATTGAACGCTGGGTGCTCATTGCTGCGTCGTTCGCGCTCGGAGGCTAAGTTGCTTGACGCGAACCAATCTGTCGCCTAGATTCTCTTTTGACCCCTAGGACTCGGCAGCATGAGTCCATTCACACGGCAAGAACGACAAGCCGCAAATGGGCGACCAGCTAGTGCCAAGCCAAAGGGCTAGTCAATCGGTGGGGTCAGGGTCATCTTGGGTGCCCGTGTACGCCGTCATGGTCGCCGTCGGAGACCGCCAAATACCAGCGGTCGCCGGCGCCCCTTTCGTGGGCGCCGGCTTTTTCTTTTCCCGATTATTTCCGAAAGAATCGCGCCAAAGGCAGACCCCCGGGGCGGGACAGTAGCAAACGGGTGATCAAGAAACGGTAAAGAAAATATAAAGGAGAGAACCCAACGCTTGGCAGACTCTAGGCTGCGTGCTAGCTTTCTTCCGCCAAACCGAAAAGACGAATGCCCACCATTTCCCAGCTCGTGAAGCGCGGCCGCCGCAAGGTGGCCCGAAAATCGAAAGCAGTTGCCCTGCAGCGGAGCTTCAACGTGCTCAAGAACCGCCCGGTCTTCCACGACTCGCCGTTCAAGCGCGGCGTCTGCACGAAGGTCACCACCAAGACTCCTCGTAAGCCAAACTCGGCTATTCGAAAGATTGCGCGCGTTCGTCTAACCAACGGCCAGGAGATCACCGCCTACATTCCCGGCATCGCCCACAACCTCCAGGAGCACTCGGTGGTGCTGGTGCGCGCCGGCCGCGTGAAGGACATCAACGCCCGCTACCAGATTGTCCGCGGGGTCCTCGACGCCGAGGGCGTGAAGGGCCGGCAGAAGGGCCGCAGCCGCTACGGCGCGAAGGCCGGGAAGGGCGGCGCGAAGAAGTAGCCGTTATTTTAATCCGATGCGCAAGAAAGTCACAAATCGAAACAAGGTTGGCCCTGACCCGAAGTACAACTCGGAGAAGGTCGCCAAGTTCATCAACCACATAATGCACGCGGGCAAGAAGAGCGTCGCCCGCGATATCGTCTACGAGGCGCTCGAGATTGTGAAGACGGATGCCAAGGTGGAGAATCCGCTAGAAACTTTCGATCTCGCGCTCAAGAACGTCGCGCCGCAGGTTGAGGTTCGCTCCCGCCGCGTCGGCGGCGCCAACTACCAGGTGCCCCGCGAGGTGCGCCCCGAGCGCCGCAACTTCTTGGCGATGACCTGGATGATTGAGGCAGCGCGGAGCGGCAAGGGCAAGCCGATGGCCAAGAAGCTCGCCGCCGAAATCGTTGCCGCCTCCAAGAACGAAGGTGAGGCTGCGAAGAAGAAGGAGAACGTGCACCGGATGGCCGAAGCTAACAAAGCCTTCGCCCACTTTGCCTGGTAGTCTGGGTCGCCGAGTCACGGCTACGAACGCCCTCCCTACGCCTCGCTCTACATTCGTAGCGCGTCGGCTAGGGAAGGGCATTTTCGCTCGTGCCTGACGACCCAGACACGTTTTGTGGTCATCCGGCTGCGACAAACGAAAACCGCCCTCGCTGGGCATTCGCCCCACTTCGGGGCGGTTTTCGTTTCGTCTCGCTCGGAACTGTCGCCCCGCGATCGATGCAA
>DATDYW010000072.1:0-3062 GCA_036516995.1 Minisyncoccota bacterium | reverse complement strand
TCGAGCACTTCAACGACGTCTACGCAGCCATCGGCTCTCACTTCGATGCCGAGGTCTGGGAGCGCGAGATCGAGAAGCGGGGGAAGGAGACCGTGCTCGCGAACGTCGGCACGGTCTTCGAGGAGAGCGAGGGCGCCATCGTCTTTCGCGGCGAGAGGGTTGGCCTGCACACCCGTGTCTTCATCACCGCGAAGGGCCTGCCCACCTACGAGGCCAAGGAGATTGGCTGGGCGCTGGAGAAGGAGGATCGCTGGCACCCCGACCTCGTGGTGCTGGAGACGGGCGCCGAGCAGACGCAGTACTTCCAGGTGGTGCAGGCGGCGCTGGCAGAAATTGCGCCCGCCATTCCCCCGAAGACGCTGCACGTGACACACGGTTTGATGCGCCTGGCTGACGGCAAGATTTCCTCGCGGAAGGGGAACACGATGATCGCGCTCGATCTCCTGGAGGCTGCCCGCGAGAAGGTGCGCGAGGTGCTCGCAGAGCGCGAGGTGCCGGTCGAGAACGCCGCCGCGGTGGCGAACGCCGTCGCGGTAGCTGCCATCAAGTACCAAATTCTCAAGCAGTCGCCCGGCAAAGACATCGTCTTCGATCTCGACGCCGCGACCGCGCTCGATGGCGACTCGGGCCCATATCTTCAATACGCAGCAGTTCGGGCCTCAACACTTGTGAAGAAAGCTGAAGAAGCAGGAGTTGTTGCATCCACTATGCCACCAGTAGGGGAGTTCGCTAGTGATCTAGAAATGGCCATTGCCCGCCTTCCTGAAATCCTCCGCCGCGCGTACCGCGAGCGCGCCCCGCAGCTCGTGGCGACGCATCTCGTATCGCTCGCCGCCGCCTTCAACCGCTGGTACGACACCGCGCGGGTGGTCGGCGAGGAGCCAAAAACGGCCGGCTGGCGGCTGACCGTCGCGACGGCAGCGCAGAACGCCGTCTCGAGCGGCCTGGCGACGCTGGGGATTGCCGTTCCGGCGAGGATGTAGCCGCCTGAAAAGAAAAACCGGCGGCGCCACGATGGGCGCCGCCGGGGATGTTCTTGTCGCTTACTGCTGCGGCGGGGGGGCCTTCGCCACCTCGCCGAGCAGGCCCGCGACCCATTTGCCGGCCGGCGTGCCATTGAAGGCCCGGCTGAGGACTGCCGCGATGTTCTCGCCACCCGCGACGGGGAAGGAGAAGCTCTTCAGGGCATCCCTGATGGCGGCCGCGTGCGCGCTGTGGGTCAGCGCCTCGGCAACCTTGTCGCCCATGGCCTTGAGGCGGGCCTCGTCGGCCTTGACCTCGATGTCCGTGCGCTCCTTCTTGACCGACGTGTCGTGCTCGTCGGCGGCCTTCTTGACCAGCAGCTTCAGCTCGGCGATGGCCTGGAGGCCTTCCTCGAGCTTCTTCTGCGCCGCCAGGGTCTCGGCTTCCCGCTCAGCGGCGAGCTTCTCGGTGAGCGCCTGGTTGGCGCCCTCCTGCTCGATGCGTTCGCGGAGAGCCCCGAGCTGCCTCCCGGCGGTCTCGGCCTTGAGGCCGATCGCCGTCTGCGCCGCAGTTTCCTGCCGCTTGGTCAGCTCGTCGGAGCGGCCGATTTCCGAGAGCTTGAGCCCGTGAACAAACACGGACCGCTGCTCGCGGTCAATCAGCTCGCCGATCTCGCCGTCCTTAATTTCGCAATCCAGGACGTCGACGTCGTAGACGCGCATGCTGTTCTCCTCGAACTTGCGGCCGGGGCGGCCCGCTTCAGCGTGGGACTTGCCCAGGATGGTGTCGCGGACGATCTCGGTGACGTGCTCCTGCAGGTCGAGCACCCCGTGCGCCTTGGCGGCGTTGCGGAGCATCGAGCGCAGGTTGGTGGTGAGGAGCTTGATGTAGTCCTCGACCGCGAACCACTTCTCCGGCTTGTCGCCCTCGAAGTTGACGCGGTAGCAGACGCGGAGGTTGATCTCGCAGAGGTCCTTGGTCTCGACCGTCACCACGTCGGAGACGGTGTTGTTGCTGATCTGGAGGTAGACGCCGTCGATGCGGTTCTTGTCGCTCTTCGGAGTGCCCGAGGAGAGCGAGAAGCTGTGCACCTTCTCGTCGTACTCCAGCAGCGTCACCTCGCCGTCCTTGACGATGCGCCGCTTGCCCTCGCCGTTGACCACCATGATGGCGTGGCCGGGGAAGGTGCGGATGCGCACCGCGCCATCGTACTTGGTGTCGATGGTGATGGTGCGGGGCGGCGTGTAGCCGGTGCCGCGGTCGAACGTCTGGGTCGCCGCCGCGAGGCTGCGCCGCATGACGGTCTCCTCCGGCGGCCGCACCTCGAGGATTTCCTTGTCGCCTCCGGCCTGCTGCCGGAACACCTGGTTGACGCGTCGCGCCTCCTCGTTGCCGGGGAAGAGCAGCGTCACCTCCCGATCGGAGAGCACGCGCCGGACGATGACGTCGTTGCGCGGGTCCGGCAGGTAGTTCGTCTCGCCCTTGACGAGCTTGAACTTCCCGCTCTTGCGCTCCATGACGTACCGGCCTTCGCCGCGCGGAATCTCGACGCCGTAGTGGACCATCTGGCTGCCGTAGCAGATGATGGTGTGCTCCACGCGCGGGTAGTAGATGCGCTGCTCGTTGCCGGTGATGAAGAGCTCATCGCCAGACTTTCGCTCGGTGCCGTCGTCTTCCGTGTAGTCCTGCGTGACCTTGATGTAGAGGCCTTTGATCTCGTCGAGCTCGAAGGCGCGGCCCTTGTAGGAGGACTTGCGGCCGTCGGGCTGATCGATCTCAACGAAGCTCTCGGTCGGCTCGGGGAAGACCACCTCCGGCCCCTTGGCGATGCGGCGCTGGCCGTTCTCGTCGAGGAGGGTGCAGTACTCGAGGCGCTCGAGGGAGACCGCGGTGCGGATATGCTCGTTGCGGCTGTCCGAGATGACCCGGTAGCCGGTCGGCGGCATGTAGAACGCAACCTCGGTGCCCTTCACGATGAACCGCTCGCCGAGCTTCGTGGGGAAGCTGACCCGGACGTTGCCGTCCGGCACGGCTGCGGCTGGGTGCTGCAGCTCGGCCTGGGTCTGGTCGTCACCGATCGGCTTGCCGATCGGGACGAC
>DATDYW010000071.1:0-3801 GCA_036516995.1 Minisyncoccota bacterium | reverse complement strand
ATTCTCTCGCGCGGCCGCCCCGGCACCGCCTGGGAAACACCACCTGGTAGCTACGCAGTTAAAACAAAAGAGCTAGAGCACTACTCAACGATAGGGGATGTTTGGATGCCGTTCGCGATGCAGTTCCAGGGCAACTTCTTCATCCACGGCTGGCCGTACTACTCGAGCGGCGCCCAGGTGCCGGAGGGTTACTCCGGCGGCTGCGTGCGTATGGGAACTGACGACATGGGAGAGATATACGAGTTCGGCGAAATCGGAACGCCCGTGATTGTTCTCGGCGGAGATGCTACTGCAGAAAATTCAACCGCCTCCGGCGGCTACGGGCTCCTGCCGGAGGCGCCGAAATTTCCGACACTGCGCGCCAAGTCGTTCGTCGTCGGCGACCTCGACACCGGAGACATTTTTGCCCGCCGCGACGACGAGCTCGTGCGGCCGATCGCCTCGGTGGCGAAGCTGATGACGGCGGCCGTTGATCTCGAGCTGCTCAACCAGTACGACGAGACAAAAATTTCTAAGCAGGCGGTATCGACCGAGGAATCGTACGGCAACCTGCGCGCCGGCGAGACGCTCGCCGTCAGCGACCTGCTCTACCCGCTGCTGCTTGAATCTTCCAACGACGCCGCCGAGGCATTGGCCGAAATCGCCGGCCGCGCTCGCTTCCTCGGGAGCATGAACGATAAAGCCGCGTCGATTGGGCTGGCCGATACTAACTTTGATGACCCGGCTGGCCTCTCGGCGGAAACTAAATCGACCGCCGCCGACCTCTTCCGCCTCGTCCAGTACATCCACCGGTACAAGGCGTTCATTCTGAAGACCTCGCTGGTGAAGGAGTACGCCGTGGGCGCGCACCGCTGGCGGAACAGCTCGCAGCTCCTCAACGACGAAGACTACGCCGGCGGCAAGCACGGCTACATTCCCGCGGCGGGGAAGACCTTGGTGGCGACGTTCTCGCTGCGGCTCTCCGAGTTCGATGACCGCAGCGTCGCCGTCGTGCTGCTCGACTCGTCCGATCCGCGCGGCGACGCGCAGGCGGCGAAGAAATATTTAAACCGTTGGGTGAGCTGGACCCCGGCAGCTACACCGCTCGTCGCGAACACGGCGACGAGCACAGCTGCAATTTGAAACGGAAAAGCTGGGCGACGCTTCGCGTCGCCCAGCCGAGCTCTCCCCTTCACGGCACCGCGGTCGCCTTCGGCACGTAGTGCACGGTGACCGTCGCCTCCTCGGGGTCTTTGACGTACCCGATGGCGTGGATGTAGCGGAGGTGGGGGTTCTCGGCCTCCCACCCGTGGATTCGGCACCAGGCTCTCTCCGGTGCGCGGGGGCCGTTAGCGGCGACCTCGTACTTGCCGGGCCTGTGCCGCTCGACGAGACCCGTGGAGTTGCAGCTGGCAAGGCCAGCGAGGGCGGCGACTAGCGCCGCGAGGGTCGTTTTCATGGTCGTGAGACCTCCTTTCGCATCAAGTCTCTGCCCGTCGTCAGGCGACGTCAAGCCAACGGAAAACCGCCCTAGGGGGCGGCAGGTTTCGGGGGCAGCTTCTTTGGCGTCGGCCGGTAGCCGAGCGTCACGACGACCATCGCCGAATCTAGCGATTTCGCGCGTGGGGCGCGCCGCCAGTCCTCGATTGCGGCGGCGGCCGATTTTACGGCGAGGTCGGGACTCGAATCGAGCACCCAGATTACGGCTAAGCCGCGCTCGTCGTCGCGCTGGAGGTAGTAGGTAGGCAGCTCGGGTGGTGGCAGCTCGGGGTCAACGGCGTCGTACCTCTCGGCAATCTCTCGCTTGAAGCCGCGCTCGCCGGCCCAGTTCAGGTAGAACATCATCCCGGTGAGGACGGCGCTGCAGAGGAATCCAATCAGGAATGATTTTCGGTGATTCATTTGCCTCGACCCTCGCACGCGGCCTCGCGCCGGTCAAACGCTTTCGACGGAGAGTTCGTCCTGCTAGGGTAGCCAGGTGAATCAAGGTTTCTGGGCAAAGCTGCCGCGGCCGTTCTTCGCGCTCGCGCCGATGGCCGACGTTACCGACGCTGCCTTTCGGCGCGTGGTCGCCGAGTGCGGCAAGCCGGACGTGCTGTGGACGGAGTTCGTGTCGGCTGACGGGCTGATGAAAGCACCGGCGGTGGCGAAGGTGGCGGGGGAGGTGGCACCGCGCGAGAAGCTGCTCGCGGATTTGAAGTTCGACGCGAGCGTCGAGAAGCCGATTGTGGCGCAGCTTTTTTCGTCTGACCCGGTGGCAATGGAGGCAGCGGCGAAGCTCTGCGCGGAGATGGGCTTCGACGGCATCGACATCAACATGGGTTGCCCCGACAAGTCGATAGAGCGGCAGGGCGCGGGGGCGGCGATGATCAGGACACCCGAGAAGGCAAGAGAAGTAATGCGCGCCGCGAAACGCGGCGCGCATAACCTGCCCCTCTCCGTGAAGACCCGCCTCGGCTACGGCAAAGACGAAATGGAAACCTGGCTCGCCGTGCTGCTCGAGGAGCGCCCCGCCGCAATCACGGTCCATGCCCGCACCCGGAAGGAAATGTCGCTGGTGCCGGCGCGGTGGGAGCGTATCGCTGACGCCGTGAAGTTTCGCGACTCTTGGAGCGACGCGAACAAGATTCCGGCGGGGGAGCGCACGCTCATCGTCGGCAACGGCGACGTGCGCTCGCTCGAGGACGGCCGCGAGAAGGCGGCTAGCTCCAAGGCCGACGGCGTGATGGTCGGCCGCGCCGCGCTCGGCAACCCGTGGTTCTTCGCGGAGGACGACCCGCTGCGCCGCTTCTCGCCGTTCTTCCAGTCGGAGGACTACGCGCACAAGCACGATGGCGAGGCGTTCGAATCGCAGGCCATTGAAATCACGCCCGAGCTCGTCCGTCGCCGTCTCGATACGCTGGCGCGCCACATTCAGCTCTTCGCCGAGCTCCTCCCGCACAAGTCCTTCGCCACGATGAAGAAGCACTTCAAGGCCTACGTCTCCGGCTGGGAAGGCGCCAAGGCGCTGCGGTTCGCGCTGATGGAGTGCCAGGACGCAGCGGAAGCGCTTGCGGTGCTTTCTCTACAAAGTCGGACTTTGTAGCTAACGGCCAAGCGCCAAAGCCTGGTGGCAGAATTCCTTTGCTGAGAATAAGGCTTTGAGTACGAACCACGCCGAGGTAGTCGGGTAGGCTGCCGTAGGGAGAGGTGGATACGGCCCGAACCTCCTCATCGCTGAGCGGCGCGTCCCACTCACCACTTTTACCAAGCTCGTTGAGGTTCACGTACGCGATCAGGGTGAGCAGGTGTCGCTCGTCCTTCACGCGGTTCGCCTTGAACCCGCCCTGGAACAGCACCCCGTCTCGCTCGTGTCGGCGGTTGAAGTACTTCGTGTAGGCAGTCATTGCCTTCTGCATGAATTTGCTGATGTCGCTCGGTTTTCGGGCGCGAATCACGAGGTGGTAGTGGTTTGGCATCAGGCGGTAGACGCAGATATCGACAATTGGCTCCCCGCGCCACTCAGCCAGCTCGGCGAAACTCTTACCCTTGAGCGCGAGAAAGCGCACGTCCCTCCTGCTGTTGCAGATGAGAAGGTAGATTAAAAACCTTTGGTAGTCAGCCTCGTCCATGAATATCGGACGCTTTTCCGTGCCGCGGTTGTACACGTGGTAGTAGCTGCCCTCTTGGAAGGCCTCTCGATTGCTCACGGAACCTATTTTCAAATTCCAAGCATAATGTCCCCATAAACTCGAGGTAATGGCACCCTAACTACAAAGTCCGACTTTGTAGTTAGGGTGCGTGCTAAAGTTGGCAAGCAATGACCGCCGCTAAGAAGGGGAA
>DATDYW010000070.1:0-11762 GCA_036516995.1 Minisyncoccota bacterium | reverse complement strand
GTCCGTACGCGGAAAAGGGCTCTCACCTCGTGGCATAATTGCCGCCGTGGAGACTTTTTCCGTTCCGGAGACGCCGCGCTTCAAAGATGCCCAGGAGGAAATCGCCTGGCTACGCTCGCAGCTGGGAGGGAAGGAGTCGGCTGCCGCCGACCGCGGCGAGTCGGTTGACCGTGCTACGGCCGCGCTCGACGTCGTCCGCGAGCACGCCAGCCGGAAGCCGGAGGACGTCTACCAGAAGGGCGCTCTCGTGCCCGAGCACTTCCGGCAGGAAATAACACTCGCGCTCTCGCCCGAGCCGCACGACGAGCGGATGGCCGAGCTCGCCGGCATTCTCGAGGCGAAGGGTGCGGCCAACGCCCTCGACGTCGTTGGCCGCCTGAACGACGCGCACCTCGCCGACGACTTTCATCGCTTCCTGGTGGCGCTCATTGTCGCCGGCTACCCGGCACCCGGCGCCGAGGAGAAGACGCCGCTCGGCACGCTCGCCCGCCGGGTGCTCTTCGAGCTGCTCATCCCCGAGACGGCTCCGACCGCGGCGGGGGAGAAGGAGGAGGCGCTGAAGGAAATTGTCGGCCGAATGGAGCAGGTCTTCGCCGCCTTCCTCGGCGTCGACGGCCACTGCACCGTCGAGTTTGCGAACCCGGTGGGCGCCACAGATTTTGCCATTTATATGTCGGCGCCCTCTGCCGCTGCGCCCGCACTCGAAAAGCAGGTGCTCGCCACCTTTCCAGGCGCTTCATTCGCGCGGCTGCCAGACGACTACAACCCGTTTGCTTCAGGCGGCGTCGCCGTGGCCTCCGAGGCTAGGCTCGGCCGCGCCGGCGGCTGGCCGCTGCGCACCGCCGAGTCGCTCGACGCCGACCCCGCCGCGCTCATCGTCAGCGCGCTCTCGCGGCTCGATCGCAACAGCGAAGGCGCAGCGGTGCAGCTCGTCATCAAGCCCGCCGGCACGTTCTACTCTGCCGCCTACGCCAAAGGTTTGCGCAAGCTCGAGAAAGGCGAAAAGAATCCAGAGGAGCTCGGTGTCAAGAACACGGCCGGCGCCCGCGCCGCGGCCTCCGTGGTGAAGGGCGTCCGCTCGGTCGCAGAATTTTTCGGCTCCAAGAAGGATGGCGAGACGAAGCCGGCCGATCAGGCAGCAGCCGAGCAGGTCAAGCGGAAGCTCGAAACGCCAATTGTCTCCGCGAACATTCGGGTGGTGGCCTCGGCTGCCGACGAGGCGCGCGCCTCGTCAATTGCCCACGACATCGAAGCAGCGTTCGGCCAAATGCAAAACGCGCTCGGCAACACGTTCAAGTTTGCTCCGAGGCGCGGCCGGGCGCTCCAGGAGACGCTGCGGCGCTTCAGCTTCCGCGACTTCGACCAGGCCGACGGCGAGATGCCGCTCTCGCTCCGGGAGGCGGCGACGATGTTCCACGTGCCGAAGGCCTCCGCCCGCGACCTGCCGACGCTGCGCCGGGTGAAGGCCTCGACCGCGCCGGCGCCCTTGGGCCTCGCGGATACCGGCGTAGTCCTCGGCACCAACGTTCACCAGGGGCAGGAGACCACGGTGCGCCTCGCCGCGCCGGATCGCCTGCGCCACCTCTACACGATCGGCCAGACCGGCACGGGCAAGAGCTCGTTCCTCAAGCAGCTCATCCTTCAGGACATCAAGAACGGCGAGGGCGTCTGCTTCGTCGACCCGCACGGCAACGATGTTCAGGACATACTCGGCTCCATTCCGCGCGAGCGCTTCGAGGATGTTATCTACTTCGACCCGAGTTACACCCCAAGGCCGATGGGCCTCAACATGCTCGAGTTCGACCCTAGATTTCCCGAGCAGAAGACGTTCGTGGTCAACGAGCTCTTCAGCATTTTCAAGAAGCTCTACAGCGGCAGCCCTGAGTCGATGGGCCCTGCGTTCGAGCAGTACTTCCGCAACTCGGCGCTGCTGGTGATGGAGCACCCGGAGAGCGGCTGCACCCTGGTGGACGTCTCGCGCGTGCTCTCCGACAAGGCGTACCGTGATATGAAAATTACCAACTGCCGGAACCCGCTGGTGCGCCAGTTCTGGGAGAACGCCCAGAAGACCTCGGGCGAGCAGAGCTTCAGCAACTACGTCCAGTGGGTCACGAACAAGTTCGACGTCTTCCTTGCCAACGAAATCATGCGGCCGGTGGTGGGGCAGGAGCGCTCGAGCTTCAACTTCCGCGAGATTATGGACGGCAAGAAGATTCTGCTCGTGAACCTGGCGAAGGGCCGCCTCGGCGAAATGAACTCGAACCTCATCGGGCTCATTCTGGTGGGCAAGATTCTGATGGCGGCGCTCTCGCGCGTGGACGCCTTCGGCACGGGCAAAGAGACGCCGCCGTTCTACTGCTACATCGACGAGTTCCATAACTTCACCACGGATTCTGTTTCCACGATTTTCTCCGAGGCCCGCAAGTACCAGCTCTCACTCGCCGCTGCCCACCAGTTCATAGCGCAGCTAGAAGAGGGAATTCGCGACTCGGTGTTCGGCAACGTCGGCAACATCGTGGCGTTCCGCGTTAGCAACGAGGACGCCGAGTTCCTGGCCAAGAGCTTCGCGCCCGTCTTCTCGGCGCACGATCTCGCGAACGTCGACAACCTCAACGGCTACGCCAAGATTCTGGCCAAGGGCGTGCCGGTGCGGCCGTTCTCCGTGAGGACCGGCTACCCACCGAAGGGCGACCCCGCGCTCGCTAGCAAGCTCGCCGAGCTCTCGTACCTCACCTACGGCCGGGCCCGCGAGGAGGTGGAGGCGGAGATTATGGCGAAATACCAGCAGAGCGCGGCACCCGCCGCGAATCTCGCCACGCCCTCGGCCTAGCGCATGGCGGGCGATTCCAAGACAAAAAGTTTTTGGTCGGGCAGCCTGCTCGCTCGGCTGTACCGAAGGTTTGCCGGCAGGCACTTCGCCAAGATGCACGGGCAGGTGGCGCGCACGCTCGCCGAGGCTGGCGTGAGCAGCGTCCTCGACATTGCCTGCGGGCCGGGAGACTTCCTGGCGCTCACCAAAGGAAGGAACCCCCAGCTCCGCATCGCGGGTACGGACGCTGCGCCAGGGATGGTCGCCTACGCCAGAGCGCGGCTTGGCGAGGGCGCAACGATTGCAGAGGCAGAGGCGGAGCGTCAGCCATTCCCGAGTGAGTCGTTCGATTCGGTGACGACGATGATGGCGTTCCACCATTTCTCAAACAGGCCGGCAATTCTCGGGGAGGTGAAGCGGGTTCTGAAGCCCGGCGGCAGCTACGTCGTCGCCGACGTCGTCGCCACGTCCGATTTTCAGAAGAAATTCTGGAATTTCCTGGAGCGACTCACGGGCGTGAGGGGGCACACGGAGCATTTCACCGAGGCTGACCTCGCGAGCCTGGCGGCGGGGGCCGGATTTGAAGACTTCGAGTGCGAACCGGTACCCGGCATGGCGAGGCGGTACCGAATCTGCAGCCTCAGAAAACCTGTGGTACGGTAGTCGCCTATGCAAAACGAAAACCACCCCAGCCGCGAGCGCACGCTGCTCGTGGTTAAGCCCGACGGCGTTCAGCGCTCACTCATAGGCGAGGTCCTCAAGCGCATCGAGCGCGTTGGCATGAAGCTCGTAGCCGCGAAGATTGTGGTGCCGACGGAGAAGCTCGTCCGCGCCCACTACACTGTCGACCCCGAGTGGGTCGTGAAGACGGGCACCCGCGCCGCTAAGCGCGCTATCGAGCTCGGCGAACCGAACCCGCCGACACCCGAGGCGGCGGGGGAGCGGCAGCTCGCTACCCTCGTGCGCTACTTCACCTCCGGCCCCGTCTTCGCCATGGTCTGGCAGGGCGGCCACGCGGCGGCCATCGTGCGCAAGATTATTGGCGGCACCGAGCCCCTGACCTCCGATATAGGCACCATTCGCGGCGACCTGATGCTCGACTCCTACGCCGCCGCCGACAGTGGCAACCGCGCTGTCCGCAACATCGTTCATGCCTCCGGCAATCCAGAGGAGGCCGCGGGAGAGATTAAGCTGTGGTTTACCGACAGCGAGATTGTCGACTACCGCCTAGTGCAGGACAAGATTCTGTACGACGTGAACTTGGACGGGATTCTAGAGTAGCAGCTAAGGCGGATTACTCACCCCGAGCATTTACAGCCCAGGTGGGCTGTAAATGCTCGGGGATTGCCGAGCTGCGGCTCGCCCGCTTGCATACCCCACGGGGGTATGATACGATCGCGGCGTTACCAGCTAGCTTCACTGCAATGATGAACTACTACGGCGGCTATGGCGGATACGGCGGAGACTTCCTGCCGTTCAACGTGTTCGGCCCCGTTCTTATGATTGCGTTCTGGGTCGCGGTCATCTACGGCATCGTGCTCTTCGCCCGCTCGCTCTCGCGCCACTCTGGCCGCGACGACGATCGCGCTGTGGAGATTCTGAAGGAGCGCTACGCGAAGGGGGAAATCTCGAAGGAGGAGTTCGCGGCTAAGAAGAAGGACCTCGCGTAGCGCCGTGGCACCTGGCAAGCGGAAGCTCGTCCGCCGGCTCCAGATTATCGAGGGGCAAGTTCGCGGCCTCCAGGAGATGGTCGAGAGCGGCACGTACTGCATCGACGTCATCACCCAGACGTCCGCCGTGAAGCGGGCGCTCTCGGGCGTGGAGGACGCGATTATGGAGCGCCACCTCGGCTCGTGCGCGGCCGACCAGATGCGGCGGGGCAAGTCGGCGAAGGCCACGGCGGAAATTCTGAAGGTGTACCGGCTGAAGAGCTAGCGGGAACCCACAATGAGCACAACCCAAACGTACCGCGTGAAGGGCATGCACTGCGTCTCGTGCGCGGCGATCATCGAGAAGGCGCTCAAGAAGGTGTCGGGCGTCTGCGGCGCGGCGGTCAACTACGGCACCGAGACGGCGAAGGTTGATTTCGACGCGGCACCGGCGAGCGCCACCGACCTCACGCGGCACGTCGAGCCCCTCGGGTACTCCCTCGTCGCGTCGGGCACGGACGCCGCGGCGATGGGCATGTCCCCCGACGAGCACGCCGCGCACCTCGGCCTCTCGCAGTCGAAGCAGGAGAAGCTCGCCGAGATTGCCGGCATGCGCGCCAAGGTGCTCTCGGCGATTCCGCTCGCCATCGTGAGCGCCTTCGTGATGGGCTGGGAGATTCTGTCGGAGTACGGCGCGCTGCCGCCTATGGGCTACACCACCGAGGAGTTCTTCCACCACCTCCTGCCCCTCTTCGCGACCTACACGCTCTTCGTCGTCGGCCAGCCGTACCTCGTCGGCCTCTTCCGTTTCCTCCGGCGCGGCAAGGCAAACATGGACACGCTCATTGGCCTCGGCACGCTGGCTGCCTACCTCTACAGCTTCGCGATCACCGCCTTCGAGGAGTCCCTGCGGCCGTTTCTGAACGTCGAGGTGACCTACTACGACGTCACCATCATCGTCATCACCTTCATCGCGCTCGGCAAGTACCTCGAGGCACGCTCGAAGGTGAAGACCGGCGACGCCATCGAGGCGCTCCTCGGCTTGCAGGCGAAAACTGCGCTCGTTGTGCGCGACGGCAAGGAGATTGAGGTGCCGATTGCGGAGGTGATTCACGGCGACCTCATCGTCGTCAAGCCTGGGGGCAGGGTTCCCGTCGACGGCGTCCTGGTCGAGGGCTCGTCGTTCGTGGACGAGTCGATGCTGACGGGCGAGCCGATGCCGGTCGAGAAGAGGGCCGGGGGCACGGTGGCGGCCGGGACCATCAACACCAGCGGCTCGTTCACCTTCCGGGCGACGAAGGTCGGCGCGGAGACGCTGCTCGCCGGCATTGTGCGAATGGTTGAAGAGGCGCAGGGGAGCCGGGCACCTATTCAGGCACTGGCAGATAAGATTTCGGCGGTCTTTGTGCCGATTGTTTTGGCAATTGCATTTTTAGCGCTCGGGCTGTGGCTCACCGTCGGCGCCACCTACCTCGGCTTCGCGGTAGCCCTCTCCCTCGGGCTCGCCTCGTTCGTCGGCGTGCTCGTCATCGCCTGCCCGTGCGCCTTGGGCCTGGCGACGCCGACCGCAATCATCGTCGGGGTGGGGAAGGGCGCGCGCGCGGGCATCCTCATCAAGGACGCGGCGACGCTCGAGACGCTCGGCAGGGTGAACGTCGTCGTGGTGGACAAGACCGGCACGCTCACCCGAGGCAAGCCGGAGCTCGTCTCGCTCGAGAACCGCTCGGGCAAGAGCGACGGCGAGCTGCTCTCGATTCTGGCGTCGCTCGAGCGCCGCTCCGAGCACCCAATCGCGCACGCCATTGCCGCGTACGCTGCAGAAAAAGGTGCCACAACTGTTGTCGTCGAAGGTTTCGAGGCCGTGCGAGGCAAGGGTCTGCGCGGCACCATCGGCGGAGTCGAGTACTGGGTGGGCAGCCCGCGGCTCGCGGCCGAGCTCGGGGCAAAGCTCGACACTCGGGCGCTCGAGGAAGGCGCGGCCGCAGGAGAGACCCCAATCGTGCTCGCGACCCGCGGCGCCGTCCTCGGCGTGGCGACGGTCGCCGATGCGCTCAAGAGCGAGGCGAAGGCGGCGGTCGCAGATTTGCACAAGCTCGGCGTGCGCGTCGCCATGCTCACCGGCGACGCCGAGGGCGCGGCGCGGCGCATCGCGCAGGAGGTCGGCATCGACGACGTCGTCTGGGAGGTGCTGCCCGAGGACAAGCTCGTAAAAATCAAAGAGCTGCAGGCGAAGGGCGAGGTGGTGGCGATGGCCGGCGACGGCGTCAACGATGCGCCCGCGCTCGCCCAGGCGAACGTCGGCATCGCCATGGCCACCGGCACCGACGTCGCCATCGAGTCGGCGGGCATCACGCTCTTGCACGGCGACGTGGGCAAGATTGCCAAGGCCGTCCGCCTCTCGCGAATCACGATGCGCGGCATTCGCCAGAACCTCTTCTGGGCCTTCGCCTACAACGTCGTCGGCATTCCGCTCGCGGCCGGGCTCTTCTACCCAATTCTCGGCTGGACGCTGAACCCCGCCTTCGCGGGGCTCGCGATGGCCTTCTCGAGCGTCTCGGTGGTCGGCAACTCGCTGCGGCTGAAGGCTAAAAAACTATGAAAACCCACACCCTCCACGTCAGCGGCATGCACTGCTCGGCCTGCACGCTCCTCGTCGAGGGCGAGGTCTGCGAGTGCGCGGGCGTCTCCTCCGCCAAGGTGAGCCTCGCCGAACGCACGCTCACCGTGGAAGGCGACTTCGGCGAGGCGTCAGCCGAGGCGATTGCCGAGATGCTCACCGCGCCGCTCGCGACGCACGGCTACCGCGTCTCGCACGAGCGGCCCGTTTCCTCCGGCGCGCGATGGAACGAGTTCAAAGTGGCCGCGCCGATTGCGCTGCTCATCCTCGCCGCCTTCGTGGCGCTGCAGAAGCTCGGCATTGTGAACCTCATCGGCGGCGACGCGCTCAGCTACGGCGCCGTCTTCCTCGTCGGCGTCGTCGCCTCGCTCTCGTCGTGCCTGGCGATTGTCGGCGGGCTCATCCTCTCGGTGTCAGCTTCGTACGCGAAGTCGGGGGAGCGGGTTCGCCCGCAGCTCGCGTTTCACATTGCCAGGCTCGTCAGCTTCTTCATTCTCGGCGGTGCCATCGGCGCGGCGGGATCGAGCTTCGCCGTTGGTCCCACCGGATCGCTCGTGCTCTCGCTCCTCGTCGGCGCGGCAATGCTCGCGCTCGGCCTCAACCTCCTCGACGTCTTCCCGTGGGCGCGGCGTTTCCAGCTTTCGGCGCCGAAAGCGCTCTCGCGAGGCGTGCTTCGCGCTGGCCACCGCGCCGGCTGGCTCGCGCCCATCGCCCTCGGCGTTGCCACCTTCTTCCTGCCCTGCGGCTTCACCCAGTCGATGCAGATTTACGCACTCTCGCAGGGCAGCTTCCTGGCCGGGGCGCTGACCATGCTCGTCTTCGCGCTCGGGACGCTGCCGATGCTCGCGGCCGTCTCCTTCAGCTCCGCTCGCGCCGCGCCGGCCCGCTCGGGCACGTTCTTCAAGGTCGCGGGTCTGCTCGCGATTGCCTTCGCGCTCATAAACATCGCTGGCGGGCTCGCCGCTTTCGGCATTATTCCGCCTCTGTTAAACTTCTAGCCCGTCACCAATGAAGCAGAACGCTCCGTTTGCTGCCGCTCTAGTGGTCGCCGCCGTTTTCTTCGGCTACATGATGATGAGCAGTAGTGGGGCGGGCACCGCGCCTGCCGGCGCCGCCGCGGCGACGGCGACCGTCGAGAACGGTACGCAGGTTGTGAGCCTCACCGCCAAGGGCGGCTACGCGCCGGCGCTCACGAACGCGAAAGCTGGCATCCCAACCGTGCTGCGCGTCAGCACGAGCGGCACCTACGACTGCTCCTCGGCTCTCCGCGTTCCGAGCCTCGGCGTCTCCGAGCGACTCCCCGCGACCGGCCAGACCGACATCGACCTCGGCACGCCGGAGGCCGGCACGCTCCAGGGCACCTGCTCGATGGGGATGTACCGGTTCGCGGTCAATTTCAACTAGGCAGGCTAGAACCTGGGTGACCGGCGGGGTTTGCTAGACTTCCGTAAGCTCATGGAAATGCGCCTCACGAACTCGCTGACGGGCCAGGTAGAGGCGCTGGCGCCTAAAAATCCGCCCCTGGTGCGGATGTACACCTGTGGGCCAACGGTCTACGACCGCGCCACTATCGGCAATTTTCGCACGTACGCGGTAGCGGATTTGCTGCGCCGGACGCTCGAGGCGCTCAATCTGGAGCCGAAGTACATAATGAACATCACCGACGTGGGGCACCTCACCGGTGACAACCTCGGCGACGCGGATACGGGGAAGGATCGGATGGAGGAGGCGGCAGCGCGCGAGGCCGTGACAGCCTGGGACATCGCCAAGCGCTACGCCGATCAATTTCTTGCCGACTATGAGGCACTTAATCTTTTGCCGCCGGATAAATGGGTGAAGGCCACCGACCACATTCCCGACCAAATCGCGCTGGTGAAGACGCTCGAGGAGAAGGGCTACGCCTACCGCACGTCCGACGGCGTCTATTTTGATACGACGAAGTTTCCGGCTTACGGCGCGCTCTCGACGCTCGACAAGATTAAGGAGGGCGCGCGGGTGGGGGCGAACCCCGAGAAGAAGAACCCGCGCGACTTCGCGCTGTGGAAGTTCAGCCAGCCGGGCGAGGAGCGGCAGATGGAGTGGGACTCGCCCTGGGGTGTTGGCTACCCTGGTTGGCACCTCGAGTGCTCGGCGATGAGCATGAAGTACCTCGGGCCCGAGCTCGACATTCACCTCGGCGGCGAGGATCTGCGCAGCACGCACCACCCGAACGAAATTGCGCAGTCGGAGGCGGTCACCGGCAAGACGTTCGTGCGAGCTTGGGTGCACGTCGCGTTCCTGCAGGTGGACGGCGGCAAAATGGGCAAGAGCCTCGGCAACGCCTACACGCTCGACGACATCAAGGCGCACAGCGCCTCACCCGCGGCGCTGAAGTACCTCTACTACTCCGCGCACTACCGATCGCCTTTAAATTTTATGTGGGAAGGACTCGCCGCCGCCGAAACGGCGGTCGAGCGATTGCGTGGCTACGCGGCGCACTGGAAAAAAGGCGAGGGGCACATCGCCGAGGACGCGCACGAGCGGTTCCTCGCGGCGATGGCGGACGATTTGCAGACGACGAAGGCGCTCGCAGAGGTTTGGGGAATGCTGCGCGCCAGAGATGTATCGGATGCCGACAAAGCCGCGACGCTCATCCTCTGCGACGAGGTGCTCGGTCTTGGTTTGGAGGACGCCGCAACGGGGAAGAGTGCCGTGGAGATTCCTGCCGAAGTGCGGAAGCTCGTTGCCGCCCGCGAGGATGCCCGCAAGTCCGGCGACTTCGCCGCCGCCGACCGCCTCCGCGACGACATCGCCGAGAAGGGGTTCGACGTGAAAGACACCGCAACGGGGGCTACCATTACAGCGCGGAAAGGGGAGATTTGAAGTTGGTCTGAAGTTTTTCTAAAGCCCCGATAAACCCAGGGTTACCCTCAAGGGTAACCCTGGGTTTATCGGTGGCAACGAGTTGAACTCACGTCCGAGTTCAACTCACCCACAAGTTGAACTCGGGGGTGAGTCGAACTTGAACTATCTTGAACTTATGATACAGTAATTGAGCCATGAACTGGCGCTTCCAGAAGATTTCGATGACCCGCTTCGGCCTCGTCGCCTACGACGAGCGTGCCGTTTCGCGTTGCCGAGATTTCTGAAGAGCCAGCTACCCACCCACTAGCTAATTTTCGTTCAGGAACCCCGGCAGGGCAAAACCGCCGGGGTTTTCTCTGCCTGCCGAATCGGGTCTTCCCGTTCGGCCGACCATTCTCCCGGATTCAAGTAGAAGCACCTCAACAAATGAATACTGAAAGCAAAGCACCCGCTGCCCCGGTTCAACCGGAGCAGGAGAAGGGCGTGCCGTTCCTGAAAGGGGAGCGTGTGACGCTCCGGACATTCGGCCCCGCCGACATCGAGAAGGTCTACCGTTGGATCAACGATCCGGCGGTGAACCGATCGCTCCTCCGCGGCGACATCCCGATGGGTTGGAGCGACGAGCTCGAGTGGGTCGATCGCAGCAGGCGGCGCCGCGAGGAAAGCATCACGCTCGGCATCGAGATCGCGGAGATCGGGCTCATTGGCGTGACCGGGCTCGACATCCAGTGGCCCAACCGCAGCGGCGACACCGGCACCATGATCGGCGAACCGTCGGCGTGGGGGAAGGGGTACGGAACCGAGGCGAAGATGCTCGTGCTCTCGCACGCGTTTCGCCGCCTCAACCTGCGCAATATCTACTCGAAGGTCTACGCGTTCAACGAGCGCTCGATCCGCTGCCAGCAGCGCTGCGGGTACATTGAGGAGGCGCGGCTCAAGGAGTGCATTTTCCGCGACGGCCTCTACCACGACCTCGTGATCCTCACCGCCACCCGCGAATCGTTCGAGGCTGCGGAGGCTGCGTGGAAGGAGAAGCGAGCCACCCAGCAAGAAGGGTTCATCATGGACTTCAGCGGCTCTGCTGTCCCCCGCCTGTTCCATTAGCCCGCAACCAGCCCGCCCCGTTCGGGGCGGGCCTTTCCGTACCTTGACAAAATACAGATAAAATGAAAGAAAGGAGGGCAAACTAGAACAGTAAAAATCACCCCACCCAATTTATGAAATGCGAATATGATTCACTCCCGGAGCAGTTCTCGGGCTTCGCCGTCCGTAACAGCCTCCGAGACTCGTCTCGGAAGGCTTTCGCTCGGCGCAAGTTCTTGGCGGAGCTCATCGGGCTCCGCCCGAACCTGCTGAGCAGCTACCTCCTCGGGCAGCGCGGCAAGCACGTCACCACGACGAACCTCGCAAAGGTTCGGGCCGTGCTGCGCGCCGCCGGCGACATGCGGAAGCCGAAGAGCGCTCGCGAGGGGCTCGAGCACCTGCTCGGCCTCGGCCTTGTCGACTACAGCCAGATTAGCGCCGCGCTCCTATCCAAGTCGCCGAACATCTTCACGCGCCTCATGCACGGAGACTGGAAACTCTCCGAGCTCAGGCTCGAGAAGCTCGAGACGTTCCTTAAATCGCAGGGCGCGGCCGTGGCCGGGCGCGAGCAGCAGTGGCAGCAGCGTCTCCTCGACGCCGGCTTCACCCTCGCTGACCGTTCCGCAGAAGAGCGTCCCACCCGGGAAGTTCCCGCTGCGTCTCCAGAGCCGCGGCGACGCGACTCGGCGAAGCTCCGGCAGCAGCCCCCGCCTCCGGCGGCGCCAACGGCAGCAGAAGCTGCAGCTACCACGCCGCCGGC
>DATDYW010000069.1:0-14344 GCA_036516995.1 Minisyncoccota bacterium | reverse complement strand
ACCGCCGATGCTGCGCTTCCCATACCTGCTACAATTTGTGCCGACCGAGCTTAACACGCTCAAACGAATGCGCCGCCACCCACTCGCCGTCACCATTGTTGTTCTGGGAACAATTATTGCCCTGGCCGTGCTCGCCGCTCGCCTCGGCCCCGCCTGGCTCGACGGTCGATTCTCTCCCAGCCGCGTTGCGACCAGCTCACCAATCATCCGCCCCATCTCCGCTGCCGACCACATCCTCGGCAACCCGGCCGCGCCGGTTGTTTTCCTCGAGTACGGCGACTTCGAGTGCCCGTTCTGCCAGGAGTACCACCCGGAAATTTTGGCGGCCGTCGAGAGCCTCGGCCGCGAGGGCCAGGTGGCGCTCAGCTACCGCCACTTTCCGAACTCGGAGAAGCACCCGCGCGCTCGCGCCGCGGCAATTGCCAGCGAGTGCGTGGCGACGCTCCTGGGCAACGAGGCTTTCTTCGACTACGCCGACGGGCTCTACGCCAACTCCCCTGCCTCACTCTCTGATGAGGCACTCTTAGCTTCCGCGGTTGGTCTAGGTGCCGAGGAAGATGCGTTCCGGCAGTGCCTCGCCTCCTCCGCCCCCGCCTCCCGCGTCGACGCCGACTACCGCGAGGGGCTGCTGCTCGCGGCCAACGACCCGAACTTCGGCACGCCCTACACCGTCGCCCTTGCAGCCGACGGCCGCCAGGTGCCATTCGCCGGCAGCCGCCCGGCGAGCTACCTCGTGAGCCTCGCGAAGATACTGCTCGGGAACGCGACCTCGACGGCAGCTGCGAGGTAAAAGAAAACCACGCACGAGGCGCGGAATGTTACTCGGAGTGAAAGGCGGCGCGACGCTCGGCTTCACGAACGGATTCAACCTTGTTGGTGATGCTCTGTCGCATGTCTTCGAATTCCTGGGAGCTTGGCAGAGCACCAATCATATAGGCACCATTATCGTTGTGGCATCCAAGGGTCGACACCGACCGTTTGACTATCGTTTCGATACGACGAAACGCCTTCCTGCGAATCCCCGATACGGCTATGGCTTGATTGGCCAGTAGACCAGCCAGACGCCAACAGGAAACGTAGTCCGTGAGGTCGATGCTCTTCTTTGCAACAACCGTCCGGAGAAACGAGATAACTGCTCGGCCATCTCCGCGATCCATTTCAATAGCTTTTGTGCTCATCTTAAGCAAGACCCTACGCCAACGGACAAATCTGTCAATTCTTCAATTTTAGTTCACGAATGTGGGCGAGCTAAGCCTTACTCTAGACTGCGTAACGCTCGCCAAATTTCTACCATTGCCAGGGTGTCGAGGTGGCAGTAGTCCTTGAGCGCCTGTATCTTCTTTTTTTTCTCTTCCTCGGAGTACTCCCCGGAGACGATCCGGTTCCACGTGTCGGAGGCGGCACCACCCTCTTGGATTTCCATATTTTTGTAGGAGAGGTGGGGCACGAGGGCGGGCAGAACGTACTTTATCGAGGCACTGCCTTTAAAGTCGGGATGGTCGTACATTGTCGTCTTGCCGTAAAACGGAATCATTAAATCGACGGCCCGATCGTTAACTCCCTGCATAAAATTTTTGTAGCGGGGAAGACGTTCGCCGAGCTGCTCGTTGATACCTTTCTCAAATTTTTGATTCCAGACAACGACGCTGCCCACCTTTGGTAGGTGCGTCTGCAGCGCCTCAACAAAATGTTTATCTGGGCAGTCTTGGCCAGTGTAAATGAAGTCGTGGTGAGCCGATTCACCGCCTGGAGAATCAATCACGTGGAGCGAAAACTGGAATGGAACCTGCTGGTAGGGCCTGTATCCGTTGTACCTGGGTACGGCGCAGGGGTACGTCTCGTAATCGAGAAAGGCGAGCGGGTACCGCATGGCCTGCAAGAAATCTCCTACCCCTTCTTTATCGATGTACGGTCTGCCGGACTGTGCTGTGTCCACCTGCCGACGCTGATTATCAGACAGCTCGAAGGTCTCGGGGACGTCGTAGATACTAAAAATGTTGCCGTCGACCAGCTCCGATAACTTTTTCCTGTTGACCCTAGCAATCGCATGAACAGGGTACTCGGGAAGGTCTGCGTTCGAGTACTCCGAGGTTGTGCAGTGCGAGTTCCAACCCTTCAGGATGCAGTCGCAGTGCCCTTTGGGTTCAGAGTTACCAGAGAGCAACTCGTAGGCCCCCTCCATCTTCTCTTTCGTGTCCGCGAGCACCTCGTTCACCTGACCGGTCAGGTTCTCCTTCAAAAAAAGTTCCTCTAGGTTAATGCTCCCCGCTCGCTCGTACTCCTTGTTGAGACGAATCAGGTTGAGCGTGCCGACCTGAACACCGAGAAAGTCTAAAATGCTTTTCTGAAAAGCCATGTCTACCAGGTACTCTTCTGTCTTGCGCCCGCCGCCGTCCTCGGAAGACGTCGACGACTTCACCTCGTAGAGATCGTAAGCGTTCGTGCCGGGGTTCCATACGAAAATGTCTGCGGCGGTGATGAATTTGCCGGTAGAGAACACCGGCTGGTAAATCACGGGCGTTCTCTCCTCTATTAATTTCCTGGTGAGCTCTGTGTCATCGCGAGACTCGACGGTTACCCCGCCGGGGAACAAGCCCCTAGCGAGCTCATCGATCTGGTTACCGGTATCAATAATATTTAGCTCGAACGAAGATAGCGGATACTTTTTATAAATATCAGGCCTGTGAATCTTGATCCATGCGTTCTTGGCACAGTCGAGGCAGGTCAGGAAGTTGGTTTTCGATAACTGAAACGCCGGCTTTTTGGGGGTGGCGGCCATGGGGCGCTATTCTACCTTTTCGACGAAACGAAAAAGGGCGCCCGTGCGCCCTGCCGCCTACAGCGAATGTTCGAGCGCCAGCGCCAGAAGGTCGGCGTGGATCGCAACTCCCTCGCGGAAGACCTTGAGGGGCAGCGCCAGCTCGTCGTGGACGGGTATCGGATCTCTCCCCTCGAGGGTGAGGAGGAAGCCGGATTCGGTCGGGGTGAGAATCACCAGCTTCTTGTAGCGGCGGAGTGCGCCGATAGTCGCTTCTTTCACTGCGGTACTCATGTGACGTTTTCTAACATAATATCGACTAAAACACAAGGAAAGAGCCGCCGCTGCCGTGCGCGGCTCCCTCACTCTTCCTACTCCTACTGTTACTTGTTACTTCTTCCTTGTTCCTTCGCTCCTAGTACCCCTTCAGCCGCTCCGCCTTCTCGTGCTGCCGAATCTTCTCGTGGGCCTTCGCCTCAATCTGGCGGATGCGCTCGCGGGTGACGCCGAACTTCTTGCCCACCTCCTCGAGCGTGTGCTGGATGCCGTCGGCGATGCCGTGGCGCAGCTCGAGAATTTCGCGCTCTTTCTCGGAAAGGTCTCCGAGGATTTCTTTAATCTGGTCGCCAAGGATACGGCGCGAGGCGTCCTGGTCGGGCGATGGCAGCTTGTCGTCGGCGATGAAGTCGCCGAGCGTCGACTGCTCCGAGTCAGCGTCGCCCACCGGGCTCTCGAGCGAGACGGTGGACTGGTCGATTTTCTCGATCATATGAATCTTGGCGATGTCCACGCCCATCTCGATGGCCACCTCCTCCGGCACCGGGTCGCGGCCGAGGTCCTGGGCGAGGCGGCGCACCACCTGCTTGTACTTGGCGATGGTCTCCACCATGTGCACCGGCACGCGAATGGTCCGCGACTGGTCGGCCAGCGCGCGGGTGATGGCCTGGCGAATCCACCAGGTGGCGTAGGTCGAGAACTTGTAGCCCTTCGTCCAGTCGAACTTGTCGACAGCCTTGAAGAGGCCGAGGTTGCCCTCCTGGATGAGGTCCAGCAGCGTCAAATCGGGGCTGCGGTTGACGTACTTTTTTGCAATAGAAACGACGAGGCGCAGGTTCGCCTTCGCCAGCAGCCCCACCGCTTCCAGGTCGCCCGCCTGTATGCGCTTGGCGAGCTCCTTCTCCTCGGCGGCGTTGATGAGCGGGTAGCGGCCAATTTCTTTCAGGTAAATCTGAACGGAGTCGTAGGAGGAGCCGCCCTCGCGGCCGCCGTAGAGCACCTTGGTTGGCGCGGCCGCGTCGTCCTCGCCCAACGAGAGCAGGCCGCCGCTCTCGAGGATGTCCACGCCGGCGGTCGAGAGGCGCGAGTAGAGCTCGTCGAGGAACTCGACATCGCGCTCAATGTCCGGAAACAGTTTCAAAATTTCGTCGTAGGTGACGAAGCCGCGGCTCCGGCCCTTGTCGACGAGGCCGTGCGCCTTCGCCTCCCAGTTGCCCATCCCCTTGCCGGCGCGCCTCGGCGCGAGCTTCGGCAAAACCATCGGCGGCGCCTTCTGGAGCGTCCCCTTCTTGGTGAGCTTCTGCGCCGGCCTCGCGGACGCCTTCTTGGCGATCTTCTTCGGCGCGGCCTTCTTCGGCTTTCGGGCGACCGGCTTCTTCCTGGCGTTTTTCTTTTTCTTGGTGGCCATTAGACTGGTTACGACGCGGGGAGGCGGAGGCCTCCGGAGAGTAATTGGAAACGCTGCGGGTCAGCTCGGGGCGGGCAACGGAGAGGAGCTGCGGGGATCCGTGAAAACGTCCGGTTCGGGCGCTTCGTCGCGGGCGCCGAGTCGCTTCTCCTCGCGGATCAGTCGCTCGTGCTCGCGGATCGCCGTTTCGGTAGCCGATACTGTAATACGGCGCCGGGACTCTGCCAAGCGGTCTTTTAGGGCGCGGTGGGTAAGTCGCCGCAGGAAATCGGTAATTTCTTTACGGGGCTCACCCCCCGAAAAGGCCTTCTCTACCGCAAACAGCGCCGTCTCCCCCGCCGCCTCCGCCGCGGAGACTGCCACAGTAAATGCCTCCCCGCCAAGAATCTCCTTCAAATAAGCCTCGAGCTTGGTTGAATCAACGATTGGGGCAGCTTGCGAGCGGGCGGAGAGCAGCAGCGCCGCGGCGCGGACAGCTGGGTCTGCAATCGCGGCCTCTGCGGCGGCACCCTCGGCGGCGCCGGGCGCTTCCCCGGCGGCAGGCGCCGGCGAGAACTTCGGCGCGGCGGCTGCCTTTGCGCCCGCGCGCCGCACCTCCTCCCAGGCCGCCTCCTCGGGCGCGCCCGTCGCCTCGGCGAGCCGCTTCACGAAGTGCGCGCGCTCGATTGGGCTCTCGAGCGCGGCAATCAGCGGCGCCGCGGCCTTCGCCGCCCTCACCACCGCGTCGCGCGTCGACTTCGCCTCGAACGACGCGGCGGCGATGAGGTGGTCGATGACGTGCCGCGCCCCGCGGACGAGCTTCTTCCAATCCTCGGAGCTCTCGCGAATCACGTCGGCTGGATCTTTTCCCGCCGGCAGCGCCGCAACCTTCACGTGCATTCCGCGACCGAGGCCCATCTCGATTGCCCGCTCGGCCGCCTTGAGACCGGCGCCGTCGCCGTCGTAGGCAATCACCAGGTTCTCCGTCCACTTCGCAACCTCGGCCAGGTGCTCGGGGGTCAGCGCCGTGCCGGAGCTCGCCACGGCGTTCTCGTAGCCGGCCTGGTGGCAGAGAATCAGGTCGAACTGGCCCTCCACCAGGATGGCGAAGCGCAGCCTCCTCGCGGCGCCGCGGGCCCAGGGCAGGCCGTAGAGGGTGCGCGACTTCTTGAAGAGCTCCGTCTCGGGACTGTTGATGTACTTGCCCTCGTCACCTTTCTCAAACTCGGGAAGAATCCGGCCGGCAAAGGCAATTGGCTTGCCGTCGCCATCGAGGATTGGAAAAATCAGCCGACCGCGGAAGCGATCGTAGAAACTTTTTCCGTCGTCGCCCTTCTTGCCGATTCCCGCCGCCTCGATTTCTTCGTCGGAGAACCCTTTCGCACGGCACGCCTCGGTGGCGTAGCGCCACTCGTTCGGCGCGAAGCCGACGCGGAAGCGGTCGACCGTTTCGTCCGTGAGGCCGCGGTCGGCGGCGTACTTCCGGGCGAGCTCGCTGCTCAGGAACGCGCGACGGTAGGCGTCGGCTGCGGCTTCAATGCAGCCGAGGAGCCGCTCGCGTCGCGAACGCGCGGCCTCGCCGTCGCCTGCCCCGCGGCGAAACTCGTTCTCGTCCCACGGCACGCCAGCCTTCTCCGCCAGACGCCTGAGCGCCTCAATGAACGACAAGCCGTCGAACTGCTGCACGAACGAAATCGCGTCTCCCTTCGCGCCGCAGCCGAAGCAGCAGAACGTGCCGCGGTCGGGCGAGACAATGAAGGAGGGCGTCTTCTCGCGGTGGAACGGGCAGCGAGCCTTCCAGCTGGCGCCCGCGCGCTTAAGTTCGATTCGCTCCCCTACCACCTCCAAAATTGAGACTCTCTCCTTGACGCGCTGCGCGAGGGCAGACGGCATCGTGCTACAGCGGCCTCTCCTACAGCGCCGCGAGGCCGGCGGCGAGGTCGCCCTCGGCCGAGGCCCGGGCGGCGGCCGCGGCGGCCAGGGCGGCGTCACGCTCGGCCATAATCTGGTCGAGGCGTGACTGCTCGGCGGCGCGAACGGCGGCGACGGCGGCGTGCTTCCGGCTGCCCTCGAAGCCGGTGCCGGCCGGAATCAGCCGGCCGATGATGACGTTCTCCTTGAGGCCGCGCAGCTCGTCGTTGGTGCCGCGGATAGCGGAGCCGATGAGAATCTTCGCGGTGTGCTGGAAGGAGGCAGCCGAGAGGAAGCTCTTGCGCGAGAGCGCCACCTCGGTGATGCCGAGAATCAGGCGATCCGCCTTGCCCTTCTCTTCAACTTCAGCGTTCCGCTCCAGCCACTCCTCGGCGGCGACGATGTCGCCGACCGAGTAGCCGGTCGCGCCCGGAACGATGACGCGGACGCGGGAGAACATCTGCTTGATGATCACCTCGATGTGCTTGCGGGAGACCGCGGCGCCCTGCAGCTCGTAGATGCGGTTGACCTGGCCGATGATGTAGTCCTGCGTCTTCTCGCGGCCGGCGAGCTTGCAGAGCTCCGAGAGATCGGCCGAGCCGTCGGTGAGGAAATCGCCCTTCTTCGCCTCCTGGCCGACCTTCACCACCGGCACGCGAATGGCCGGGAACGAGTACTCAATATTTTTACCTTTCTTCGCGCCCTCGGTCTGGCCGGCGACGACGATGAAGCGCTCCTTGCCCTCCTCGCGAACCTCGAGGACGACGCCGTCGGTCTTGGAGAGCACCGCCGGGGTCTTGGGCTTCCGGCGCTCGAAGATTTCTTCGACGCGCGGCAGGCCGTGGGTGATGTCGCCGCCGGCGGTGGCGACGCCGCCCGCGTGGAAGGTGCGCATCGTCAGCTGCGTGCCCGGCTCGCCGATTGCCTGGGCGGCCACGGTGCCGACGGCCTCGCCGAGGTCGACCATCTCGTCGCGGCCGAGGTCGACGCCGTAGCAGCGGGCGCAGACGCCGCGGCGCGAGATGCAGGTCATCGGCGAGTAGACGGCAACCTCCGAGGCGTTCGTCGCCTGAACCTTGTGCGCGTCCTCGACCGTGAGGAAGTGCCCGGCCGGGAAGAGCTCTTTGCCATCCTGGTCGGAAACCGGCGCGGCGAGCACCCGGCCGCGCACCTTGCGGGCGAGCGGGATGTCGATGCCGGAGTCGGAGGCGGCCCGGATAATCACGCAGCCCTTGCCGCCGCACTCCCGCTCGGTCACCACCACGTCCTGGGCGACGTCGAAGAGCTTGCGGGTCAGGTAGCCAGCCTTGGCGGTGTTGAGCGCCGTGTCGGTCAGGCCCTTGCGAGAGCCGTGAGTCGTGGTGAAGTACTCAATCGGCGAGAGGCCTTCCTTGGAGGAGCCGAGCACCGGGTGCTCAATCGTCTCACCCTTGGAGTTAGCGATGAGGCCCTTCATCCCGCACATGTTCGTGATCTGCGAGAGCGAGCCGCGGGCGCCCGACTTGAACATGTCGTAGACGGAGCCGAGCGGGTCGAGGCCGGCGGAGACAAGCTTCTCGACCTCGTTGCGGGCGCCCTGCCAGACCTCGACGACCTTGCGGAGCTTCTCAGCATCCGAGAGCAGTCCCTCCTGGTGCTGGGCGGCGATAGCGACGGCGCGCTCCGCGGCGCGGGCGACGACCGCGCCCTTGCCCTCGGGCACGTTCACGTCGTCGATGCCGAAGGTGATGCCGGCCTTGGTGGCGGCCTCGAAGCCAAACTTCTTGATGGAATCCAGGATTGGCGCAATACCGTCGATGCCGTACCGAGCGGAGAGCTCGTCGACAATCTTGTTCATTCGGGTCTTGTCGACGACGTCGTTGACGAACGGGTAGTCGTCCGGCAGCGCCTCGTTGAAGAGGAGGCGGCCGACGGTGGTCTCCAGCAGCTCGCTCGCCCAGGGCGCGTACTTGCCGCCGTCGCCGCCGCGGACCGAGACCTTGGCGCGCGGCGAGACCCAGCCGTAGTCGGCGGCGCAGATCGCCTTGCTCGGGCTCGCGAAGCGCTTGCCCTCGCCCGGCTCGCCCTCGAGCGCCTTGGTCATCCAGAAGCAGCCGGCGATGATGTCCTGGCGGGCGGAGACAACCGGCTCGCCGTCGCCGGGCTTGAGCACGTTGCGGTTACTGGCCATAATCTCGCGGGCCTCGTACTGGGCCTCGGCCGAGAGCGGCACGTGCACCGCCATCTGGTCGCCGTCGAAGTCGGCGTTGAAGGCCGAGCAGACGAGCGGGTGGACGCGCACGGCGTTGCCCTCCACCAGGATTGGACGGAACGCCTGGATGCCGAGGCGGTGGAGCGTCGGGGCGCGGTTGAGGAGCACCCAGCGATCGCCGATGACCTCCTCGAGCACCTCCCAGACCTCCGGCGCGCCGTCGTCGACGAGCCGGCCGGCGCCGCGAATGTTGAAGGCGAGCTCGCGCTCGATGAGCTTGCCGATGACGAACGGGCGGAAGAGCTCGAGGGCCATGTGCTTCGGCAGGCCGCACTGGTCGAGGCCGAGCTCGGGGCCGACCACGATCACCGAGCGGCCGGAGTAGTCGACGCGCTTGCCGAGCAGGTTCTGGCGGAAGAGGCCGCGCTTGCCCTTGAGGGCATCGGCGAGCGACTTCAGCGGGCGCCGCGCGGCGGCCGAGGCCGAGGCGTAGGCCTCCTTGCCGTGGCGAATCGAGGAGTCGATGAGGGCATCGACGGCCTCCTGGAGGATGCGCTTCTCGTTGCGCAGGATGACGTCCGGCGCGTTGATATCCAAAAGCTTGCGCAGGCGGTTGTTGCGGTTGATGACGCGGCGGTAGAGGTCGTTGACGTCGCTGGTGGCGTTCCTGCCGCCGTCGAGCGCGACCATGGGCCGGATCCCTGGCGGGATGACCGGAATCTTGGTCAGGAACATCCACTCGGGGCGGACGCCGGACTTCCGCATCGCCCGGACGACCGAGAGGCGCTTGGCGATTTTGTCGCGGGTAGCGGCGGAGGCGTTCTCGAGATCCTTCTCCAGCTTCCCGGTGAGCGCCTCGAGGTCGAGCGAGCGGCAGAGCTTGAAAATCGCCTCGGCGCCAATTTCGGCCTCGAAGAGCGTGCCGAAGCGCATCGAGAACTTGTGGTACTCGACCTCGTCGAGGACGCGGCCGGGCACCAGACCCTCAATGTCGCGGCGGGCCGTCTCGGCGCGCTCGCGGAGCGCCTCCTGGGTCTTCTCGTCGGAGGCAGACTTGACCTTGGCGGCCAGCTCGGCCTCGAGGTCCTTGAGGAGCCGCGACTTCTCGGCCTCGTCGACGGTGGTCACCAGGTAGCCGGCGAAGTAGACGACCTTCTCGACGTCGCCGGCGGACATCCCGAGGATGGAGGCGACGCGCGAGGGCACCGAGCGCAGGAACCAGACGTGGGAGACCGGCGAGGCGAGCTCGATGTGGCCCATCCGCTCGCGGCGGACGATGGCGCGGGTGATCTCGACGCCGCACTTCTCGCAGACGATGCCGCGGTAGCGCACCCCGCGGTACTTGCCGCAGTAGCACTCGAAGTCCTTCTCGGGCCCGAAGATGCGCTCGTCGAAGAGGCCGTTCTTCTCCGAACGCTGGGTCCGGTAGTTCATCGTCTCCGGCTTCGTCACCTCGCCGCACGACCAGGACTTGATGTCCTCGGGCGAGGCGACGCGGATGAAGATCTCGTCGAAGTGGTGAACCGGGCGGGGGGTGCGCTTGATCATCTTCGTTGCCAGGTTAGCGGCGCGGGGTAAAGGTGGCGGCGTCCTCCGGCGGCACCTTCAGCTCGATGTGAATGCCGAGGCCGCGGATTGTCGAGAGGAGGACGTTGAACGCGGCCGGGGTGGAAGCCTGGCGAATCGGCTCGCCCTTGACGATCGCGTCGAAGGCGGCGGAGCGGCCCTGGATGTCGTCGGACTTGTAGGTGAGCATCTCGCGGAGCGTGTAGGCGGCGCCGTAGCCGAGGAGCGCCCAGACCTCCATCTCGCCGAAGCGCTGGCCGCCGTTCTGGGCCTTGCCGCCGAGCGGCTGCTGGGTGATGAGCGAGTAGGGCCCGATGGCGCGCATATGAATCTTGTCGGCCACCATGTGGTGGAGCTTGAGCAGGTACATGTAGCCCACCGCGATGTCCTGGGCGAACCGCTCGCCGGTGCGGCCGTCGAAGAGCGTCACCTTCCCAGACTCCGGGTAGCCGGCCAGGGTGAGCTCCTCCTTGATCTCGGCGTCGGTGGCGCCGGCGAAGGCCGGCACGATGGCCTGGTAGCCGAGCGTCTTGGCGGCGAGCCCGAGGTGCATCTCGAAAATCTGCCCGAGGTTCATACGGGACGGCACGCCGAGCGGGGTGAGCATGACGTCCACCGGCGTGCCGTCGGCCATGTACGGCATGTCCTCCTCCGGGAGGATGTGGGAAATGACGCCCTTGTTGCCGTGGCGGCCGGCGAGCTTGTCGCCCGCCTGGACGTTGCGCAGCTGGGCAATCTCGATGTGGACGCGCTTGATGATGCCGGACTCGAGGCGGTCGCCCTTCTCGCGCGAGAAGACCTTGATGCCGACGACCCGGCCGCGCTTGCCGCCGTCGACGCGCTTGCTGGTGTCCTTCACGTCGCGGGCCTTGTCGCCGAAAATGGATCGGAGCAGCCGCTCCTCGGGCGTCAGCTGGGTCTCGCCCTTCGGGGTGATCTTGCCGACGAGGATGTCGCCGGGGCGGACCTCGGCGCCGATGCGGACGATGCCCTCCTCGTCGAGGTTCTTGAGCTTCGCCTCGGAAACGTTCGGGATGTCGTGCGTGGTCACCTCGGGTCCGAGCTTGGTGTCGCGGACGTTCACCACCACCTCCTCCATGTGGATGGAGGTGAAGGTCTGCTCCTTGGTGAGCTTCTCGGAGAGGATGATGGCGTCCTCGTAGTTGGCGCCGGACCAGGAGAGGAAGGCGACGAGGCAGTTCTGGCCGAGCGCCACCTGGCCGCGGTCAGAGGAGGAGAGGTCGGCGAGGAGCGCGCCGCGGGAAACCTTCTCCCCCGCCGACACCACCGGGCGCTGGTGCATGCAGGTGAACGAGTTGGTTCGCTGGAAGGTGGCGAGCCGGTAGGTGCGGTGCTCGCCGGAGTCTTCCCTGATGACAATCTCGCGGGCGTCGGCCTTGGTGACGGTGCCGCGGGCCTTGGCGCGCAGCAGCCGCGGCGAGCCCTTGAGCGCCTCGCCCTCCACGCCGGTGGCGACCAGCGGCGCGTCGGGGCGGATGCACGGCACGGCCTGCTTCTGCATGTTCGAGGCCATCAGCGCGCGGTTCGCCTCGTCGTGGTTGAGGAACGGGATCATCGCGGTGGCAATGGAGAAGGCCTGGGTCGGGGCGACGTCCACGAAGTGCACGTCCTCGCGGCGAACGACCGCCGGCGCGCCCTGGAGGCGGACGTCGACGGTGGCCTGGGCGAAGCGGCCCTCCGCGTCGAGCGGCGAGGCGGCGTGGGCGATGTTGTACTTCTCCTCCTCGTGGCCGTTGAGGAAGACGATCTCCTTGGTGAGCTTGCCGTCCTTCACCTTCACGTACGGCGTCTCGATCATCCCGAACTCGTTGGTGCGGGCGTACTGCGAGAAGCGGAGGATCAGCCCGATGTTCGGGCCTTCCGGCGTCTGAATCGGGCAGACGCGGCCGTAGTGGCTGGGATGGACGTCGCGGACGTCGAGGCCGGCGCGCTCGCGGGAGAGGCCCCCCGGGCCGAGCGCGGAAATCGTGCGCAAATGCTCGAGCTCGGTCAGCACGTTGTCCTGCTGGAGGAACTGCGAGAGCTGGTTGGTGGTGAAGAACTCCTTGATGCGCGCCTGGAGCGGGCGCGGCGAAATGAACGCCACGGGGAGCGTCGCGTCGGAGTCGATGGTGGACATCCGGTTCTGGATGTTCCGCTTGATCTGGACCATGCCGGTGCGGAGCTTCTGCTGGAGGAGCTCGCCGACGTAGCGCACGCGCCTGGAGCCCAGGTGGTCGACGTCGTCCGGTTCGGCGTGAACGTCGTGGTTGAGCGCGACCGCGTGGGCGGCGATGATGCCGAAGTCCTGGGCGGTGATCAGCTTCTGGGCGATAGACTTCTCGTCGGTCGGCAAATCGAAGCGCTTGTTGAACTTGTAGCGGCCGACGCGGGAGAGGTCGTAGCGGTCGCCGTTGACGATCGACTTCACGAAGTCGCGGGCGTTCTCCAGTGTGGCGAGGTCGCCGTCGCGCAGGCGCTTGTAGACGTCAACCACCGCCTCGTCGAGCGTCTTGATCAGGTCCTTCTTCAGCGTCTTCTCGATGGCGGCGATCGCCCGCTCGTTGCCCTTGAAGAGCGCCATTATCTTCTGGTCGGTCTCCGCGCCGAGCACGCGCAGCCAGGTGGTGAGCGGAAACTTGCGGCTGCGGTCGATGCGGACGTAGAGGACGTCCTCGGCGTCGGTCATCACCTCGATCCAGGCGCCGCGGGCGGGGATGACCTTGGCGCCGAAGTAGGTCTTGCCGCGGACCATGTCCTCGGTGAAGAGCACGCCGTAGGAGCGCGAGAGCTGGGGGACGATGACGCGCTCGATGCCGTTGACGATGAAGGTGCCGTTAGCCGTCATCAGCGGGAAGTCGGCCATGAAGATCTCCTGCTCCTTGACCGTGCCCTGAATTTTGTTCGTCAGGCGCACGGTGGCCTTCAGCGGCGCCTCGTAGTTGGCGCAGTTGCGCGCGGCGGTCGCCTCGTCCGACTTCGCGGCCTCGAGCTTGATGTCGACGAACTCGAGGATGAACTTCTTGTCGGAGAAGTCCTTGATGGTGCCGAACTCCATGAAGACCTCGCGGATGCCCTTCTCCAGCACCCACTGGAACGACTCGGTCTGGCCCTCGATGAGCGCCGGCAGATCGACGGCCGGGGCGCGGAACTTGCCGAAGTGCTTCTGCGGCAGCCAGCCGGTCGTCTTCGCCGTCTCGCGCGTCTGGTGCGTGGTGGGCATGCGTCGTGGGTTGGTTTCGGAGGGCGCGCGAGCGAGCGCGTCAACCTCCGCAGTCTTGGTAGTGAGTCGGCAGCGATCCTGGGGAAGCCCCCGGCCAGAGCGCCCGCGCGCGTCGGCCAAAGATATGGAAACGAATCACGCGGCCGGCACCCCTCCCCGAGTGCCGTCGCTCTCGCCGTCGAACTAAATTGTCACCTCTGGCATCGGCCGGTCTTCTTTAAACGTTGGCGCTGTCAGCCGCTACTCACTCGTTTCAGCACGGGGATACTACGCAGGGTGGGTTGTCCAGTCAAGTAGCAGTCAAGTCGTTTTTCCACAGGCCTATTTTTTCGACCCACCAGGCCTCTTTTGGCGGAACTGGTCAATCTTGGCGTGGTGGCCGGAGAGGAGCACCTTCGGAACGAGGTAGTTTTTCCGCTTCCATTTAATCGAGGCGGGACGGGTGTAGACGTCGGCACCGGCCACCCGCCGCTCCTCCACCGAAGTATCGTCGCCGAGAATCCCCGGCACCCGGCGCAACGTTGCGTCGATTACCGCAAGCGCGGGCAGCTCGCCACCGGAAAGCACGTACGGGCCAACGGAGACCTCTTCCGCTTTTGGAAACATTTTCTTGATGCGAGCATCGATGCCCTCGTAGCGGCCGCACACCAGCACCAGATCCTTGGCCGCGGCGTACCTCCCCGCCGTCGCGTTCGTGAACTCGCGGCCAGACGGCGAAAAAAGAATGACTCGCGCTCGCGGCTTCCCTTTCGTTGCCGCAGCAATTGCCCTTGCGACCGGCATCGCCTCGAGCACCATCCCCGGCCCCCCGCCGTAGGGCTTGCGGTCGACGCGGCGACCCTTGTCGCTGGTGTAGTCGCGCGGATTGAACGTCTTCACAGCCGCGTAGCCGTCGGCAATTGCCCGGCCGACGATAGACGCGGCGAGGTACGACGAGAGCGCCTCGGGAAAGAGAGTAACAACGTGGAAACGGATCTTCGGCTTCGCGAGTTTCTTTCTTTTTGGCTTCATCTGACGATCGTGCACCGGCCC
>DATDYW010000068.1:0-7867 GCA_036516995.1 Minisyncoccota bacterium | reverse complement strand
GCGGCTTCGGGGGAGAGCTTCATGAAGTCCCACTCGAAGAGGGTCTGGAGGACGATGGACCGACTTAGGTGCCTGTGCGCCATACTGGGAACAGTGTACACAGGGAAGTAATAGGTAACAAGTAACAGGTAATAAGTTGGTTAGAAAATAAAAAGCCCCACACTCGGAGCCTTTTCCTATTCTTAACTTGTTACCTGTTACTTATTACTTATTACTTGTTACTTCCCCTCTGCTTTTTTGGCGACGCGGCGAGCCTTTCGAGCGAGCTTCTTCTCGATAGCCACGACAATACGGCCGCGGTAGGTGGCGTTGGTCGCCGAGGCGCGGTGGCGCAGCGACATTGCGCCGGTCTCCTTATCGATGGAAATCGGCGGCTTCGAGAGGGCGTGGTGCGAGCGGCGGTTCCCGGTGTGGGCCCGCGTGTGGCGCATTCGAATAACCATAGGTGCGGGAGAGGCTAGCAGTCGCCAAGGAAAAAGTCAAAAGTAAAAAGGAAAAAGAAAGGCCGCTCCGAGTAGGGTTGCTACGGGGAGCGGCGGTCAGCGATCTGGTTGCAATTTACCGACCGTTTTTTGACTACTAGGTCGCCACCTTCTGCGTTGGGCCTCGGCGGTTAAGCCAGGCCATGGCGCGTATGCGGGCGTAGGAGCTGTTGCGAACTCCCTTCGTCTTTTTTGCCCATTTCGTACCTCGAGGGTGCCCCCTTTTGGAGTCTAGCGGGCGAAGGGCAGATGACCAGCCTGAACTTCGGTAAGGATGCTACTCCTCGCTGCGGCGCTGCGTCAAGTTGCTAATTTCGCAGCTAGGATTGTCTTGAGGAACGAGCGCCGATGAACTGCTGACGGGCCCAGCGCCACGATCGCCCGCCGGTGCGCCAGCGTCCCGTACCCCGCGTGCTCCTCGAAGCCGTAGCCGGGATACTTGGCTGCGAGCCTAGCCATCAGCGCGTCGCGGCTGACCTTGGCGAGGCACGAGGCCGCGCCGATGAGCGGGTGGGCCGCCTCGCCACGCACAATTGAGCGCTGGGTAAAAAACTTCGGCGCCGTGAGGCCGGCGTCGAGCGAGACGTCGGCCAGCGCTGAATTGGCACCAACCGCCCGAAGCGCCGCCGCGACCGCGCGGCGCGCCGCCGAGACAATTCCACGCCGATCAATGTAGGTTGCCGAAACCGAGCGCACGGCAACCAGCACCTCGCCGCGCGCGGCCATTCTCCGCAGTCCGCGCGCAACCCTCTCTCGCCGCGCCGCCGAGAGAGTCTTCGAATCACCCGAGCCGAGCGTGCGGAACGCCCGGCAGACCTTCGGGTAGTGTCGCTCGAGCGCCACGACAACGCCAACGCTAATTGGCCCCGCCAGCGGCCCGCGGCCGACCTCGTCCACGCCCACCAGCCATTTCATGTGAGCATTCTAGCTCGCCGCAAGCTAGCCTTTACCGATTAGCCGAAAAGGTGTTGCATAGCCGCATGAGCTCCTCGATCAACTTCGTAGTCAACGCCTTCTACCTCGCGCTCTCGATTGGCGTGCTCGGGGAGGCCCTCGGCGGCCACGGCCGCAGCGTCCCGCAGCGATGCTTCGCATCGGCTATCTTCGTGACCGGGCTCTACGCCCTGGTGCTCGTCGCCGGCCTCGCGGTTTCGCTCGGCATCCCGCAGCCGCTCAGCCTGCTCGCTGGCTTCGCAGCCGCCGTCGCCCTGCAGGCCGGGGGTCGCCTCTCCTGGAAGGCGACCGTCCGCGTGCCGGCGACCGCAATCGAGACGCTCGAGAGGCGCCGCTGCCAGCGGGTCTGGGCGCGGACGGACGGCGGGCTGCTCTTCCAGGGCAGCTGGCCGTACGGCGAGCAGGAACAGGTCGAGGTCGGCGACCGTTTCGCGGTGCAGCTGACCGTCTCGGTCCTGACCGGCTGGCCCCTCGGGGCGCAGCTCGTCGCCAGGATTCCGCAGTAGTCGCCCACGGGGGCGGCTTTTCCTTTTCTAAAACGGAAAACGCCACCTCACGGAGGTGGCGTCTCGCCCTTTCGTCGGTGGGCGGTGTGCTCGAACTTCCAGCGGTCGCCGGTTATGCGCGACTCGAGGCAGTTCACGAGAATGTGACTACCCAGCGCGGGCCTCCCCAGGGGCCTAACCGCGAACGGAAAGCCGTCGACGGTGGTGCCGAGCACCCGGAGCGGAACATCGAAGAGGCCGGCCTGATCCGAACGGTCCTCGAGCGCATCAACGATGGCCTCGACGCAGCGTGGGCGAACCCAGATGCACGCCGCCTTGTAGCCGACGAGCATCCACACGACAGCCGCCGCCGCGAAGGCGAGCACGCTGATGTGGGGCAGGGCGATCTGCAGGACGGCAAAGCCGAGGAGGGCCGCCAGAAACTTAACCACCGTGTAGCCCATAACCTGGCCCCTGCTGCGCCAGCGACGCGGGATGCAGAGGTAGAGGTTGTAGCCCGCGTAGAGCGCGGCCATCCAGAAGATATCTTGAGAGGTCATTTGTCCTACTCTGCTTCGTTTTTGTGAAAATTTCAAGTCCTGCCTCGTCACAGCTCTCCTCGGGCCGTCGCCCTCGGAGGCCGCGACCCCGCCTCGCAACGCGCCGAGACGGCGCGTAATGCTCCGGCCCTTGGGTGCCGCTCGCGAGGCGAGCAGTCGCCTCGCTCGGGAACCGACACCCAAGCTGCTAGAATCGCCTCGCAATGGCTGCGCCTTTCGTCCACCTCCACGTCCACAGCCACTACTCGCTGCTCGACGGGGTGCCACAGCTGCCAGATTTGGTGAAGGCGGCGAAGGCGGCGGGCTCCGATGCGCTCGCCCTGACCGACTCGGGCAACCTCTACGGCGCAATCGAGTTCTACAACCAGTGCAAAAAGGCGGGCATCAAGCCCATCATCGGCGTGGATTTCTACGTTGCCGCCCGGACGCGCACCGATCGTGATGCCAGGCTCGACAACCGCCGCGCCCGGCTCGTGCTGCTCGCCCAGAACGAGGCTGGCTGGAAGAATCTCATCAAACTGGTGACGCGCTCGCACCTCGAGGGCTTCTACTACAAGCCGCGCGTTGACCGAGAGCTCCTCGCCGAGCACGCCGACGGCCTAGTCTGTCTTTCTCCTTTCTTTAGCGGTGAAATTTCCCGCGCGCTAGTGATGGCGAACCAGGAACGGGCAGAGGAAACGCTCGCGTTCCTGCGAAAGACCTACGGCGCGCATAACGTTTTCCTCGAAATCTGCGATCACCCCGAGATTCAGGGCGCGGACGAGCGCAAGCGGCTGATCGCGGCGTTCGCTAAGGCGCAAAAGGCGCGGCTCGTGGCGGCGCAGGATAGCTACTACCTGAAGCCCGAGGACCGCGTCGCCCGCCGGACGCTGCTAACGATTCAGTCGATGGGCGCCCGCGACTCTGACGAGGACGACGACTTCTCGCTCCCCGCCCCCGACGAGATGGGGGAGCGCTTCGCGGCATTCCCAGACGCCGTTGCCGCCACGCTCGAGATTGCCGAGCGCTGCAAGCTGGAATTCGAGCTCGGCAAATGGAAGTTTCCCGACTACAAGATTGAGTCCGGCCGCTCCGCTGACGAGGAGATGCGTTTCCTCGCGGAGGATGGCGCGAAGCGTCGCGGCATTGCACTCGAAGGCGAGACGCTGAAGCGCCTCGAGTACGAGCTGGACGTCATCGCGAAGAAAGGCTACGCGCTCTACTTCCTCGTCGTGGCCGACCTGATGCGCGAGGCGCACAAGCGTGGCATCCTCACCACCCTCCGCGGCTCGGTGGCTGGGTCGCTCGCGACGTACCTCACGGGCGTCACGAACGTGAACCCGCTCGAGTACCAGCTCCCGTTCGAGCGCTTCCTCAACTACGAGCGCCCATCGGCCCCCGATGTCGACATGGATTTCGCAGACAGCCGCCGCGACGAGATGATCGAGTACGCTAGGCGGAAGTACGGCCTCGACAAGGTCGCACAGATCGGCACGTTCGGCACGATGCTCGCGAGAGGCTCCGTGCGCGACACAGCGCGAGCGCTCGGCTACGAGTACCAGAAGGGCGATCAAATCGCCAAGCTAATTCCTCTCGGCGCCCAGGGGTTCCCTATGACCATCGATCGAGCGCTCGGCGAGGTGCCAGAACTCAAAGAGCTCTACGAGAAGGATAAGGATGTGGCGCGCATCATCGACACAGCGAAGAAAATCGAGGGCTGCGCGCGGCACGTATCGGTGCACGCGGCGGGCGTGGTGATTTCGCCCGTGCCGCTGATTGAGCTCGTGCCGCTCCAGCTCGATCCAAAGAGCGTCGACAAGATAAGCGGCGGCGGCAAGCTCATCACCCAGTTCGATATGCACGCCGTGGGCGAGGACAACGTCGGCCTCCTGAAGTACGACTTCCTCGGCATCCGCAACCTTTCCATCTTGGCCGACGCGGTGCGGCGAGTGCGCGAGGCGACGGGCGAAGAGATAGATATTGAGGCGATTCCGATTGACGATAAAAAAACATTTCAGATGCTCGCGCGCGGCGAAACCGAAGGACTATTTCAATTGAACGGCGACGGGATGACGAAGTTCCTCAAGGAGCTCAAGCCGTCCACCATTCACGACATCAACGCCATGGTGGCGCTCTACCGCCCGGGGCCGCTCGAAACGATTCCGAACTACATAGCCGGCAAGCACGACGCCACGAAGGTCCGCTTCCTAGATCCGAGGATGAAGCCAATCCTAGAACGCTCCTACGGCGTCATTGTCTACCAGGACGACGTGATGCTCATCGCCATTAACCTCGCCGGCTACACCTGGACGACGGCCGACAAGCTGCGCAAGGCGATGGGCAAGAAGATTCCGGAGATGATGGAGGCCGAGAAGGAGAAGCTGCAGCAGGGCCTCGTGGAGCACGGGATGAGCGGCGAGAAGGCTGAGGAACTCTGGCGCCTCATCGAGCCCTTTGCCGCCTACGGATTCAACAAGGCGCACGCCGCCTGCTACGGCCGTGTGGCCTACCAGACGGCGTACATGAAGGCCAACTACCCCGCCCTCTATATGGCCGCCGTGCTCGTGGCGCACACCGCCATCACCGAGGACATCGCGCTCTACATTCAGGAGTGCCGACGGATGGGCATCGCCGTCTTGCCGCCGGACGTGAACGAGTCCGACGCCGACTTCACGGTGGTAAAGACAGCGGAGAGCAAAGAGGCAATTCGTTTCGGCCTCGCAACAATAAAAAACTTCGGGGAAGGTGTGGCGCGGGCGATTGTGGAGACGCGAAAAAGTGGCGGGCCGTTTCGTTCTGTTGGTGAGCTAGTAGAACGACTTCCACAGGAACAACTAAATCGCCGCGCGCTTGAATCGCTCGCAAAAGCTGGCGGCCTTGATTCACTGGCCGAGCGCGCTTCGGTGATTGCCTCGCTCGACGCGCTGCTCGACTGGAAGCGCAGCCGCGCTCGGCTGGCCGCCGACCAAGTTTCCCTATTCGGCGACTCGGCGGCCGCAGAGGCAACGCTCGCCAAGGTGCCGCCCGCACCGCCCGAGAGTCGTCTGGCCTGGGAACGAGAACTTCTTGGCCTCTATGTCTCGGGCCATCCGCTCGACCCCTGGCGCGCCGAGCTCGGCAAGCGTGAAAAGAACGCCCGCTGGGTGAAGGCGAGCGGCCGCGACGGCCAGGCGGCGGTCATCGCCGGCGTCATCGAGGAGGTGAAGGACATTCGCACCAAGGAGAGCGGCGAGGTGATGTCGTTCGTGACGCTGCGCGACCTCACCGACTCGGTGGAGGTGGTGTTCTTCCCGAAGGCGCGCAAGGAGAACGAGGCGCTGCTCCTGCCCGACAAGGTGGTGGCGGTGAAGGGAACCATCTCCTTCCGCAACGGCGAGCGCAGCATCCTCGCGGAAAAGGTGAAGGCGCTCTCTGTCGGCGCGGCGAGTTTGCGGGATTAACCAGTTCGGCCAGGCTGTTTGCTATAATTTTTTTGTGAAATCAAACTCTAGCGATTTGCTCGAAAAGTTGAAGCAAGTAGCCAGGCTTGCGGCAAGGTCTGAATTTTACGCCAATCGACTGGTAGAGATGGGGATAAAAATAGATGATATTTCTTCCATCGAGGGATTCAGAAAATTGCCCCTAATCACATCTCCTGATATGCGAGAGCATAGCAGAACTTTTCCCGCAGTGCCTCGAGATCAAATTGCTGCCCTCTTTGCGAGCGGTGGGACCACGGGAAAACCGAAAATCATGTACTGGACGGAGGAGGGCCTCGATGAATCATCGGGCATCGTAGCTTCTCACCTGGAGAAGTTTTTCCCGATGCGGGGAAAGCTATGCGTCCTCATTGTGCCCGGAGACAACCTAGCAATTGTGGGAACGATTATGCGCAAGGCGCTTCATATGATGGGCGCGACGACGGCAATGATGGGTCTAATGTTCACGCAGGAGCAGAAGAAGGAGCTCATCGATGTGTTGAGGGAGGAGGAGCCGTACCTCCTTATGGGCAATCCTGCCCGTCTCCTCTCGCTACTGAAGGACTGCAAGGAAATGGGTGTAGACCCGAAAACTTTTGGCCTCACGTACACCATGAGCACATCGGAGGTGCTCCAGGACAAGACCAAGAAACTCATCGAAGATTCTTTTGGCGCAAAGGTCATCCAGCAGTCAGGGATGACCGAGGTGGCAGGAATCTCGATTGAGTGCTCGGAACGAAACGGGATGCACGTCCTAGAGGAGGGGGTGTTCCTTGAGGTCTGTGACCCTGAGACGGGGGAATCGATCATGGAGGGGGTGGGAGAAATTTATGTTACCAACCTAACTAATCCCGCCTACCCGCTAGTGCGCTACCGGACAGAAGACCTCGCGCGAATTACGTACAAATCCTGCCCGTGCGGTCTCGAGAGCCCTCGGCTGTGGTACAAGTGCCGGCTGAGCGAATCCGTATCTCTCAAGGGTCACACCATTTATGCGTATCAAATAGATGAGGCTCTTAATGCCATTCCCGAGCTCTCTCCCCATTTCAGCTTGAGCGTAGAAAGTGAGGATGGGGTCTCCCTGGCCGTTGAGTGCGATGCCGCGAGTCGCTCAGACGAAACCCTAGCGAAGTTACGAAAAATTTTGCAGGAGAGCGTCCCGCCTCTCGCCCAGGTTGAATTCACTCTTACATTCGTGGACATTGAAAGCCTCACCCGAACCCCTCGTGGAAAAGTGGCCAAACGGATGCAGGACCTAAGGGGAGAAAAAGTTTGATGGCCTGAAAAAGAAGAGGGCGGCCGCACCGAAGTGCGGCCGCCGAGGTCAGCTGTTTGTCTCGAAGAGCGCCGCCACCCAGACGCTCGATACGGGCGTGACATCGTCTGGTGTCCATGTCAGGCGCGTGAGCCGGACGTAGTCGCCCACTTTGACTTCCCGCTTGAGCGGCGGCAGCGCCACGAAGGGGCGGCTGCCGATGTTGCTCTCGACGCGGAGGAGGGGGTAACCGGTCCGCGACGAATACAGAACTTCGACGACGTGGAAGGTAATGTCTTCGAGACTCTCCTCGCGGAGGTTCGGTTTGAACTCTGACGCCTGTCGCTGGCCACAGCCGGCGAGGAAGCCGCTGACGAGCAGAAGGTGGTGAAGGGCCACCGCAAGGACAAGGATTGGGTACGATGAAATGATCTTTCTCATGCCATGTATAGTATCATATTAATACATATTAGTCAATGACTCCTCGCCCCTACTTCTGGGGTAAACGCGTGTTAACCTAGCCTTCGTAATGGATTCTGACGCCCTGTTCCGCGCCCGGCACTCGCTGGCGCACCTGCTGGCCAAGGCGCTCCTCGAGCGAGATCCGGAGGCGGGGCTAACCATCGGGCCGGTCATCGAGCGCGGCTTCTACTACGACGTCGCATTTAGCGATGGCAAAGCGCCGAAGCCGGAG
>DATDYW010000067.1:0-15107 GCA_036516995.1 Minisyncoccota bacterium | reverse complement strand
CTCGCCCTGCATGTGGTAGCCCTGCATCGCGAGGCAGATGCGATCCACGCGGCGGTAGTCGAGCGGCGGAGAACCCGTGGGGTGTCCGATGGTCTCGCCGATGCCGAGGCTGGCGGCGAGCTGGCAGACGGGCCCGAGCCTCTCGCAGATGCGGAGTTCGGTTTCGAGGTTGCCCTTGTCGCCGCGGCGCCGGAAGGCCGAGACGAGCTTCGCCGTGGTGTCGTCGGTGATGACGACGCGATCGAAGGTGCCGTCGGTGGCGGGGACGGGGCCCCGGTCTGTGGTTTTGAGGACGGCGCCACTGAACATGGAGTCCGTGCGTCTGAACTGTATGTGGAGCATATCGACACGACGCTAGTCCTCGCGGGGGGACGTGTCAAGGAACGGAAAAGGCGCGGCCGCGAGAGCGGCCGCGCCGCGCCCTGCGCCTCCGGGCCTTTTCTGGTAAGCTCGCTCCCGCAAATGCGCCAGTCTCACCTCTTCTCGAAGACCCGCCGCGAGGCCCCGGCAGACGAGACCGCGAAGAACGGGAAGCTGCTGGTTCGCGCTGGTTTTGTGCGAAAAGCGCTGGCCGGGGCGTACGAGTACCTGCCCCTGGGGCTGCGCGTCCTCGAGAACGCCAGGAAGATTATTCGCGAGGAAATGGTCGCCGCGGGTGGCCAGGAGGTCTCGCTCACCGCGCTCCAGGACCCCGAGCTCTGGAAGCAGACGAACCGCTGGGACGACGCGGTGGTCGACAACTGGTTCAAGACAAAGCTCGCCTCGGGCGGGGAGCTGGGCTTGGGCCTTTCGCACGAGGAGCCGCTCGTAGTTTTGATGAAGGAGCACATTTCCTCGCACCGCGACCTGCCGTGCTCCGTCTTCCAGTTCCAGACGAAGTTCCGCAACGAGCTGCGTGCGAAATCTGGTTTGCTGCGCGGCCGCGAGTTCCCGATGAAGGACTGTTACTCGTTCGCGCGGAGCGAGGCGGAGCACCGCGAGCTCTACGAGCGCTTCGCCGCAGCGTACGTCAAAATTTTCAATCGCGCGGGCATCGGCGCCAAGACCGTCCGCGCCGTGGCCGCCGGCGGCATTTTCTGCGACGGCTTCTCCGACGAGTTCCTCACCGAGTGCGAGGCGGGGGAGGACACGGTGCTGGTTTCGGCCGACGGCAAGTTCGCCATCAACGAGGGGGTGGCCACGGAGGAGAACCTCGCGGAGCTCAAGGTTTCCCGCGACGACCTCTCGCCGAAGAGGTGCGTCGAGGTCGGCAACATCTTCTCGCTCGGCACGAAGTACTCGGTGCCGCTCGGCCTCTCCTTCAACGACGAGGCAGGGGAGCGTCAGCCGGTGATTATGGGCTGCTACGGCATCGGCGTCTCTCGGCTCCTCGGCACGGTCGTCGAGGCGCTTGGCACCGACAGCGCAATGGTCTGGCCGAAGGAGCTCGCGCCGTACCGCGTGCACATCGTTCAACTCGGAGTTGAAGAAACGGTCGCGGCGGCGGCTTCCGACCTGTACGACGATCTCGCGGAGCGCGGCGTCGAGGCGCTGCTCGACGACCGCGACCTGGCCGCCGGCGCCAAGCTCGCCGACGCCGACCTCATCGGCTGCCCGGTGCGCGTCGTCGTCGGGGCGCGCTCGCTCGCGGCGGGGGAGTGCGAACTCACCGACCGTACCTCGGGCGCCGCGGCCAAGAACGTCGCCCTCGGCGCGGCCGCCGCCGCGGCGGCCGCGCTCGCCGCCTAGCTGAATCCCGTGCGCCCCCTCAGCTGGATTTCGCGCCTGCTCGCCAAGCGGCTCCCGACGGCCAGGCACGACGTCGGCATCGACCTCGGCACGGCCAACACCCTCGTCTACATTCCGGGCAAGGGCGTCATCATCAACGAGCCCTCGGTGGTGGCGGTCAACCAGAAGACCGGCCGGGTGGTGGCCGTCGGGATGGAGGCCAAGCAGATGCTCGGGCGCACCCCCGCCCACCTCTCGGCCGTCCGCCCACTCGTCGACGGTGTCATTTCCGATTTCGAGGTCGCCGAGGAGATGCTCGCGTACCTCCTCGCCAAGGCCGAGCGCGCCTCCGGCGGCAAGTTCGTGGGCCCGCGGGTGGTGGTGGGCGTGCCCTCGGGTGTCACCAACGTCGAGACGCGCGCGGTCTTCGACGCCACGATGAACGCCGGCGCCCGCGAGGTGTTCGTGGTCGAGGAGCCGATGGCGGCGGCAATCGGCATCAAGCTGCCGGTGCACGAGCCGATCGGCTCGATGGTCGTGGACATCGGCGGCGGCACCACCGACATCGCGGTGATTTCGCTCGGCGGCATCGTCCGCTCGAAGAACCTGAAGGTCGCCGGCGACCGCTTCAACGCCGACATCGCCGCCTACGTCAGGAACGAGTTCAAGATCTTGATCGGCGAGCGCACGGCAGAGGACGTGAAGATTGCCGTCGGCTCGGTGCTCTCCGGCGAGGCCCCGATGGAGACCACCATCCGCGGCCGCGACCTAGTCTCGGGCCTGCCGCGCGAGGTGGTGGTGACCGACTCGGACGTCCGGGAGGCGCTCGCGCCGTCGGTCGAGACGCTGGTGGCCGCCACCCGCCAGGTGCTCGAGGTGACGCCGCCGGAAATCGTCGCCGACATTATGCGCCGCGGCGTTTTCCTGGTCGGCGGCGGGGCGCTCCTGCGTGGCCTCGACCGGCTGCTCTCCGCCGAGCTCGAGATTCCGGTGTACGTCGCGCCCGAGCCGCTGACGGCAGTAGCTCGCGGCGCTGGAATCATTCTCGAGAACATGGGTACCTTCCGCGATGTTCTCGTGTCTCACGACGACGACGGCCCGCGGCTCTGAGTGAAGGCTGATGGCAGAAGGCAGAAGGCTGAGCAGGAACAGGCGGCGCCTGTACCTATAAACTGGACGCTGCCGTGACAACTCTAGAGCCGTCTCCCCGCGAGCGAGCCAGGCGAGGCGCCGGGCGAAAGATGACGTGGGTGGCCGTCGCGGCGGTCGCGGCGGCGCTGCTCCTGCCGCTCGCGGCGCCGGCGCTGCGGCCGGTCGGCGCCGCGGTCGGCGTGCCGCTCTACGCCGCCGCCGGCTACCTCGGCCGCACCCTCTCGCCAGTCGCCGGCTACTTCTCCTCTAAGCGTTCGCTCGCCGAAGAAAATCGCCAGCTGCGCGAGAGGGTCGCGGCGCTCCTCGCCGCCTCGATTGAGCGCGACGCCCTGCGCCGTGGGCGCGAGGAGCTCCTCGCGGCTGTCGATTTTCACGCGAAGGAGAAGGGCGCGGTCGTCGTAGAAGTTCTGGCGCGCCCGCCGGCGACCGCCTTCGACACGCTGCTCGTCGACCAGGGCGAGGACGACGGCCTTCGCCTGGGCGCGTTCGCCTACGCCGGCTCCGTGCCGGTCGGCGTCGTGACGCGCCTCTCGAACGGCAGCGCCGTCGTCACGCTGCTCTCCGCCGCCGATGCCTCGCTCCAGGTTTCTATTTCCGGCCGGGCGGTCGAGGCGGTCGGCCGCGGCAGCGGACGTTTCGCGGCGGCGCTGCCGAGCCAGTTTGCGCCCGCTACCGGCACCCCGGTCTCGACGACGGACGGCGCGCCGCTGGCCTCGGTTGCGGCCGTTGTCTCCGGCGAGGGCGACGGCTCGGTCGTGGCGCTCCTGGTATCGCCCGTTGACCTTTCGCTGGTGCGCTACCTGACGATTGCGAAGTAACAGGTAACAAGGAACAAGTAACAGTAGAAAATTCAATACGCCGCTAGGCCCTACTGTTCCTTGTTACCTGTTCCTTGTTACTTCGCTATGATGCGTCCGTGCGCCGCGCCATCGCCACTATTGTTTTTCTCCTCACCGCCCTGTACTTGCCGTACTGGTTATGGGTGCCGGTCGGTTTAGCGCTCTCGGTATGGTTTCGCTGGTATCTAGAAGCATCGGCAATAGCTGTGATTTTAGAAGCTGCCACGACGGGTGACGGCTCTGGCGCCTCGACGCTGCCGATTGCCGCAACGCTGCTCGCCGTCGTCGGCCTCGTCGAGCTCGCCCGGCCGCGCCTCGCCGAGCGCCGGGCGCGACTCACGCTATGAGCCTTGACTGGTTCGCCAGACGCCGCGCCCGGCGCGCGGCCGAGCACGGCTTCGATCCCGACGAGGTCTTCCTCGACTCGGCCAACCTCCCGGGCTTCGAGCGCGGCCGCCCCGAGGGCACCATCGAGATGCCAATTTCCTCGCGCGCCATCGCCGGCGTCGGCCTCGTGGCCGCGACGGTCGGCCTCTGGTTCCTCTGGACGCTCGTCTCGCTCCAGGTTATCAGCGGGGAGTCCTACGCGCTCCGGGCGGCAGAGAACAGCCTGCGCCGCGAGACGACGTTCGCCGCCCGCGGCACAATCTACGATCGGAACGGCGCGGCGCTGGCCTGGGACGAGGATCCGCGCGAGGGCGAGAGCTGGTCGCGGCGCGACTACGCGGCGGGCCCCGGGCTAGGCTCGGTTCTCGGCTACGTCGGCTACCCGAGGCGCGACGCCAGGGGCTTCCTCTACGACGCGGAGGTGAAGGGCCGGGCCGGCGTCGAGGCCGCCTACGACAGCGCGCTCCGCGGCGTGGACGGGCAGCGGGTGATCGAGGAGACCGCGAGCGGCGAGGTTGTCTCGGAGAGCCTCTTCACCCAGCCGGTCTCCGGCAGCCGCCTAGATCTCGCGGTCGACGTCGAGATGCAGCGGGCGCTCTACTCGACGCTCGTCCTGGCCGCCGACCGCGTTGGCTTCCAGGGTGGCGCGGCGGGCCTGATGGATTTAAAAACTGGTGAAGTGCTTGCACTTGTTTCGTTTCCTGATTACGACCCGGCGGTTATGTCGGCAGGTGAGGACGGACCTAAAATTTCTGCGTGGCTCGATGATCCGCGGCACGTCTTCCTCAACCGCGCGACGCAGGGCCTCTACACGCCGGGCTCGATCGTGAAGCCGTTCCTCGCGGTCGGAGCGCTGGAAGAGGGCGTCGTCACGCCGGGCACGACCGTTTTCTCGAGCGGCAGGCTCGAGGTGCCGAACCCGTACGACCCCGAGCACCCGTCCATTTTCAACGACTGGAAGCCGCTCGGGCTCCTCGACCTGCGGCACGGCATCGCGATGTCGTCCGATATTTACTTCTACACGCTCGGCGGCGGCGCGGGCGGCACGGAGGGGCTCGGCATCGACCGTCTCTACGCCTACGCCCGGCGCTTCGGCTTCGGCGAGCCGGTCGAAGATTTGGCGCTGCGCGGCCCCGCCGGCGTCGTTCCAAACCAGAAATGGAAAGCGGAAACTTTTGATGGCGACCCGTGGCGCCTCGGCGACACCTACTTCACCGCTATCGGCCAGTACGGCTGGCAGGTGACGCTCGCGCAGGTGCTCCGCGCCGTCTCCGGCGTTGCCACCGGGCAGCTGGTTGAGCCGACGCTCGTGCGCCAGCCTGGCGGCGCCGCGATTGCAGCCCGGCCGCTCGGCCTCGGGGCGGGCAACCTCCAGGTGGTCCGCGAGGGGATGCGGCTCTCGGCCACGGAGGGCACCGCCAAGGCGCTCGACATCCCCGGCCTGCCGCTCTCGGCGAAGACCGGCACCGCCGAGCTCGGCGCGAGCAAGCGGCTGGTGAACTCCTGGGTCGTCGGCTTCTTCCCGCCCTCGGAGCCGCGCTACGCCTTCGCGGTGGTGATGGAGCGGGGGAGCCGCGACAACCTCTTCGGCGCCTCGCCGGCGTTTCGGCCGTTCCTCGAGTGGCTCTACGCGAACCGGCCGAACGTGGCCGCCGGCCTCGACCCGGACGAGGTGGCGCCGGAGGCCGCGTCGCCGGAGGCGGGCGACGCGGCCCTTTGACACCGCCCCCTCGTTCCTGTACATTCTCGCGGTCTCAAAGCAATCCCCGCGCGGCGCTTTTTTATTTATTAGTCCCAATCGCATGCCCAAGAAGGAGTACATGACCCGGGAAACCTTCGAGAAGCTTGAGGCGGAGCTCGAGCTCCTGGTGCACACCCGCCGGAAGGAGGTCGCGACCCAGCTCGAGGCCGCGAAGTCCAACGGCGACCTCTCCGAGAACGCCGAGTACCACGAGGCGCGCGAGCAGCAGGCCGCCGTCGAGTACCGCATCGGCGAAATTGAGGAGCTGCTCAAGAACGCGGAGATCGTCGCCCACAAGGCGGGCGACACCGTCGACCTCGGCGCGACCGTCACCCTCGCGCGCGAGGGCGCGGAGCCGTCCGTCTTCACCCTGGTCTCCACCGAGGAGGCAGACGCTGGAAAAGGGAAGATTTCGTACCAGTCTCCACTTGGTCAGGCACTATTAAATAAAAAGAAGGGGGATCACTTCGAGTTTGTGTCACCGAAGGGTTCCATCTCCTACACCATCGAGGAGGTGAAATAGGGAAGGAGGCTCCCTCGGCCGTAGACCGGCCTACGGGCGAGGCCATTCGCGCCGCAAACGGACCCTCCGCCCCTCGCCGTACAGGCGTACGTCGTCGGGGACGGTCGGGTTCCGTTTTCGTCTGCGACTGTCGCCTCCGTGGTGACTCGATTTAGGAGAGAGAGGCGAGGCCTTTTGTATGTTAAATTTACCGCGCTAATTTATGGCCTCTGCTGACGAAATCCGCCAGGTACGGATAGGGAAGCTCGAGCGGCTGCGCGCCGCGGGCGTCGAGGCGTACCCGGCGGAATCGAATCGCACGCACGAGATTGGTGTGGCGGTGCGGGAGTTCGACGCGCTGGCGGCTGCCGAGGAGAGCGTGACGCTCGGCGGCCGCGTGGTGGCGCTGCGCGGCCAGGGCGCGCTTGCCTTCGCCGATATCGATGACGGCACGGGCCGCGTGCAGGCGTTCCTCAAGCGCGACGAGGCGCCGAGGCTAGCAGGCCGCGACGACCTCGACGGCTTCTCCTTCTTCTCCGACGTCGTCGACCAGGGCGACTTCCTAGAGTTTTCCGGCACACTCGGCCTCTCGAAGCGTGGCGAGAAGACGCTCTTCGTGAAAAGCTGGCGCATGCTGTCGAAGTCGCTGCGCGCCGTGCCCGACGCCTGGTACGGCCTGAAAGATCCCGACGAGGTTCTGCGCAAGCGCTACCTCGACCTGCTGCTTAGCCCCGAGTCCCGCGCGCTCGTTGCCCAACGCTCCGCCTTCTGGAACGCCATCCGCCAGTTCCTGCTGGAGCGCGGCTTCCTCGAGGTTGAGACGCCGACCTTGGAGAACACCACCGGCGGCGCCGAGGCGCGACCCTTCGAGGCGTTCCACAACGCCCTCGAGATGCCCGTGTTCTTCCGCATCTCCGCCGGCGAGCTGTGGCAGAAGCGCCTACTTGTTGCCGGTCTGCCTAAAGTTTTTGAAATCGGCCGCATCTTCCGCAACGAGGGCATCTCGCACGAGCACCTGCAGGACTACACCCAGATGGAGTACTACGAGGCCTACTCCGACTTCCGGAAGGGCCGGGAGGCGGTGCGCGACCTCTACCTCACGGCGGCTCAGGCGGCGTTCGGCAAGACGAAGTTTGCGGTCAACGGCTTCGAGTTCGACCTGGCCGACGAGTGGAGCGAAATAAATTTCACCGACGAACTTAAGCGCGTGCACGGCGTCGACGCGCTCGAAGACTCGCTCGAAGATTTGAAAGCCGCAATGGCCGGTGCCGGGCTCTCAACCGAAGATCCAATGCTCAACCGCGAGCGCGCGGTAGACGCTCTCTGGAAAGTCTGCCGGAAGCAGATTGGCGGCCCGGCGTTCCTCGTCGGCGTGCCCGTCTTTCTCGAGCCGCTCGCTAAGCGCTCCGCGGAAGATCCCCGCATCGTTGACCGATTCCAGGTGATGCTCGCCGGCTCCGAGGTGGGGAAGGGCTTCTCCGAGCTCAACGACCCGCTCGACCAGCGCGGTCGTTTCGAGCGACAGCGTGAGCTGCGCGAGGCGGGGGATACGGAAGCGCAGATGTTCGACGAAGACTACCTCGAGGCGATGGAGTACGGCATGCCGCCCGCGCTGGGATTTGGTTTATCGGAGAGGCTCTTCGCGTTCTTGGCTGGGCGTAGCGTCCGCGAGGCTCAACTGTTCCCGTTGATGAAGCCACGGTCGTAAGAGGTGCAAGACAAATTAAGAATGAAGAATGCAGAATGAAGAATTACAAAACGAAAATGAACCTCAACCGCTCTTAAATTCTTCATTCTGCATTCTTCATTCTTAATTCGCCCCCGCTTGACTTCGCGCCCCGCCGGGTACAGAAAGGCGGGGTATGAGAACCATCAAAGCACCCTTCGTCTACGGGCTCGTAGCCCTGATCAACCCGCACGCGCTCAAGCGCGACTACAAGCTCGGCACCTTTAACCCGAACAACCCCGAGCATCGCCGCGACTGCTGGCTGTTCCGGACGCTCGAGATGCCCTGCCCGGTCGAGCCTGGCTACGTCGTCGCCACCGGCGTCTGCGAGTCGCACCTCACCGTGCTGCGGAAGTTTGTGCTCCCGCCGACACAGCTGAAGCTCGACGTTCACGTGCCCGAGAAGTTCTGGCACCTCGACGGGCTCTTGCTCTGCCGCTTCCTGCCCTGGCAGGATGGCGCAAGCTCCGCGTCCGTCACAACGCCGGCTCACAGCTCGAGTCAGTGCCTCGTGCTGCGCGGCCACGGCTTCCTGCCTCCCAATGACAGGTCCGACGAGGCTCGCCTCATCACCGCGGCGATTGGCATTCAGGCGGCCACGGACTACCAGTTCGCGGGGCCGTTCGAGGGCAGTGACGAGCACACCTTCATGCTGCGCGTTGCCAACATGGGTGACCCGGCCCACGCCCGAGAGTTCGTTGAGACGCTGGCCGAGGTTGAGCGTCGCGAGACGGCGAAGGCCTAGTGCGATTCACTTCAGCGCCGCTCACCCGAGCGGCGCTTTTCCTTTTAAAAAAGAAAACCGCCAGGCGCAACGCCGGGCGGTGGTAGTTCAGTGATCGAGGAATGGATGCGGCTTCGGGGAAACTTTCGGCTCGAGGCGTGCCTCAATGCGGTCAAGCCTCACGGAGAGTCGCGCCTGCAATTTCTCGAGTTTCACCACCCGACGCTTGGCCCGGGTGACGCGGCGCTCGTCGATGGCGAGCTCGTCCCGTCGGCCAGGCTCATCGAGGTTCATAAGCCGTAGCTTCACCACGGCCTCGCCGGACATCGCGATTTCTTCGTCGAGCCCCTCGAGATCCTCAACGATACTGTCGAGTTTTCGGGTGAGCCGGGCGCGTTGCCGCTCGGGGGTGGTGAGGTCAAAGATTTCCTCGAGGCACCAGATGCTCACCATCAGGATTGCCCAGACGATGAACATGAGAAGGAATAGCTCTGCGAGGCGCGAGCCGTTGAGAGTTCCCCAGAGGCAGAGGCCGCTAGCTGTAACCCAAATGAGAATGATCTTTTTCATCTTGCGGTAAACGCTACGCCCGGCTCGGAAAAGGTCAAGGCGGCGCGAAAGGAAAACCGCCCGAGGGGGGCGGTACTGCTGCAATCAGCCGTGGAAGATTGCGGCATTGAGGTCTCGCAGTTTCGCTTGCAGGCGGTCGTGGCGACGCTGGAGCTTCTGTTCCTCGCGGCGGAGGTTCGCGACGATTATGTCGCGGGTCTCGCTGGCAGGCCAGCCCTCGACGGACTCGATCTCGGCTCCGAGGAGTCCGACGGACGCGTCGAGGCTGGCGATTTTTGCTTCGACGCGGCGACAGCGCCAGGCGAATCCGCGCGAGCTCTCGCGGAAGAGGAAGTAGCCGAGGCTGGCGAAGATGGCCAGCAGGGGTAACCAGACGATGTGGGGTGTGTTCATAGTGAAAGGGCTTCGGTAGCCACGCTACGCTCGCCAGGAGCCCCAGTCAAAGGGCTTTTTGGCCTGTGGAAAAAGGTGGCGCCCGGGGAGGGGTAGTGGGCTAGAATGGGCGACGGTGGGAGAAAGTGGTAACTCCACAATTTTCCCATCACACCCTCCATGTTCATCGGCGAACACCGGCACGCGCTCGACGACAAGAAGCGCCTCACCCTCCCGGTTCGTCTGCGCAGGTCGGTCGGCAAATCCGTTGTCGTCACCCGCGGCCTCGACGGCTGCCTGTTCCTCTACACATCGAAAGACTGGCAGGGAATTTCGGCGAAGCTCGGGAGCCTCGGGATGGGCCAGGCCGACACCCGCGGGTTCGCCCGCTTTATGCTCGCCTCCGCCGCCGAACTCGACGTCGATGCCGCCGGTCGCATCCTCGTTCCCGAGCACCTCCGCGAGTTCGCGGCGGTGCGTGACGCGGTTGTGGTTGCCGGTGTCGCCAACCGACTAGAAATTTGGGACGAGAAGCGATGGAAGAGCTACGCCTCGCGCGTCTCGCGCGGCGCCGACGAAATGGCCGAGAAGCTCGGCCAGATCGGGGCCATCTGATGTCCCAGCCGGTCGTCCACCAGAGCGTTCTTTCAAAAGAAGTCCTCGAGCTCCTCGCGCCGGCTTTCGCTGGGGCTGATGAGCACACATACCTAGATCTCAACCTTGGCGCTGGAGGCCACGCGGCACTTATTGCCTCGAAGTTCCACCCAAGCACTATCGTCGGCATAGATACCGATCCGGATGCAGTCGCAATTTCTTCAAAGAGACTTACGGGTCTCGCACCAAAGTTGCATTTAACTGCTGCTTGGAGTGACGAGCTCAATCGAGTTCTCGATGAGGCAGGAATACAGCACGTGAGCGGAGCCCTACTCGACCTCGGGCTCCGCTCTGACCAGCTGGAAGGCTCTGGCCGCGGATTCTCGTTCCGCGCCGACGAGCCGCTCCTGATGACGATGCGTCCGGGCGATTCGCCGACCGCCGCCGATCTTGTCAACGATCTGCCGGAGGGCGAGCTCGCCGAACTGATTGAGACTCTCGGAGAAGAAAAATTTGCCCGCCGCATTGCGGGGGCCATCGTTGACCGCCGCCTGGCTAGGCCCTTCGAGCGATCGCTCGAACTTGCCGAGGTGATTGCCAGAGCCACGCCTGTCTCGTACCAGGCTGGCCGCATTCACCCGGCGACGCGCACCTTCCAGGCGCTGCGCATTGCGACGAACGGCGAGCTCGCGCGCCTCGGCCGGGCCATCGATGCCGCCTTCTGTCGCCTCGCCGCGGGCGGCCGAATGCTCGCTATCAGCTTCCACAGCCTCGAGGACCGCATCGTCAAGCAGAAGTTCGCCGCTCTCTCACGAGAGGGCCACGGGCGTTTGCTCACGAAAAAGCCAATCGTTCCGTCCACAGACGAAGTTTCCAGAAACCCACGCGCCCGGAGCGCCAAGCTCCGCGGCATCCAAAAGATTTGACCCGTAAACCTCTGCCCTCTGCCCTCTGCCCTCTAACCTCTGCCCTCGCCTACACAATGATCTCCCTCACCGCCACACTGCCTTTTGCCCCGAGCACTCGCCGCGTCGCCAGACGTGGTGTCTCCCGTGTGGCTACACTCAACGTAACGCTTACCGTCGTTGCGGCTCTTCTTCTTGCGACCTACATCGGGAGCTACCTCGCCCTCTACCGTTCGGCGACGGCCCGCGACCGCGCCGCCTCGGCCGCCGCCGCCGCCGCCGCCCTGGTTCGCCAGAGCGAGGCGGAGGTTGCCGCGGCGGCTCGCTCGCTCGATCGAGACGCGGCCGCCGCGCTCGGCCTGATTGAGGTCGTGCCGCGCTACGTCTCGGCGGCGCCGGAGCCCGCGGTCGTCGGCGCGAACGTGCGGTAGGCTTGGCCCTATGGGAGGCAGCGGAGGGCCTGCGGCGTCGGGGCGACTTCCGCGCCTTCGCCTGCGGCTCCTGGCCGCCGTCCTCGTCGCGGCCGCCGCGCTCATCCTCGCCAAGCTCTACCTGCTGCAGGTGGTTCGCGGGGAGATGTACCGCGACATGGCGAACCGCCAGCACCAGGGCGAACGCTCCGCGACCTACGGCCGCGGCGACATCATCTTCGTCCGCCGCGACGGCACCGAGATTGCCGCCGCCACGCTGGCCGTCGGCTACCGCGTGGCGGTGAACCCTTCCGTTTTTCGAGACGCCGACGTCGTTTGCGCCGCGCTCGCCCCAATCCTGGCGGAGTTCGACTGCGCAGCCGCCGCGCGCCGCCTGGCGTCGGCGGCGGCGGGGGATATCTACGAGGAGCTGGCCAGCCGCGTTTCCGAGGAGGACGCCGCGAAAATTCGGGCGCTGAAAATTTCAGGCCTCGGCCTCTACCCGGAGCGCTGGCGAATCTACCCGGGCGGCTCGCTCGCGGCCCACACGCTGGGTTTCGTTTCCTGGCAGGGCGACGAGCTGGCCGGCAGCTACGGCCTCGAGCGATCGTACGAGGAGACGCTGGTACGCGAGGGCAGCGGCGCCTACGCCAACTTCTTCGCCGAGCTGTTCCTCGGTGCCAAGCGGGTCGCGGAGGGCGAGTCCTCTCCCGGTGATTTGGTTTCAACGGTGGAGCCAACGGCGCAGGGGTACCTCGAGGACGCGCTCGCCGCCTACGCCCTGAAGTGGACGCCGCGCGAGGCCGGCGGAATCGTTCTCGATCCGTCGAGCGGCGAAATTATCGCGATGGCCGCCTGGCCGACGTTCGACCTCAACCGCTACGGAGACGAGGCCGACCCCGCCGTCTACCAGAACCCGCTGATTGAGCGTGTCTACGAGATGGGTTCGATTATGAAGCCCATCACGATGTCGATTGGCATCGACACCGGGGCGGTCTCGCCCGAGACGACGTACAACGACCAGGGCTCGCTCTCGCTCGACGGCCGGACGCTGTACAACTTCGACAAGGAGGGCCGCGGCGTCGTCTCGATGCAGACGGTGCTCGACAAGTCGCTCAATACCGGCGTGGCGTTCGTGGTGCGGAAGGCCGGCAAAGACAAGTTCGCCCGCTACATGAAGGACATTTTCGGCGGGGAGACGGGCGTCGACCTGCCGGAGGAGGCCTCGCCGCTGGTGTCGAACCTCGACTCGCCGCGCGACATCGAGTACGCCACCGCGGCCTTCGGGCAGGGCGTGGCGATCACGCCGCTGGCGATGGCGCGCGGCCTCGCGGCGGTCGCCAACGGCGGCTACCTGGTGACGCCGCGGGCCGGCCGGGCAATCGACTACGAGGTCGGCGCCGCCCGCGAGATTCTGCCCGCGCCGCCTCCGCGAATCTTCGCCGCCTCGACGTCCGAGACGGTGACGAAGATGCTCGTGCACGTCTACGACGAGGCGCTCCTCGGCGGCCGGGCGAAAATTCCCGGCTACACGATGGCGGCCAAGACCGGCACGGCGCAGATCCCCGACGGCGCGGGCGGCTACCTCGAGGATCGCTTCCTCCACTCCTTCTTCGGCTACTTCCCGGCGTACGAGCCGCGCTTCCTGGTGCTGCTCTACTCCGTCGAGCCCGTGGGCGCCGAGTACGCCTCCCAGACCTGGACGGAGCCGTACCGCGACATCGCGAAGTTCCTCATCAACTACTTTGAGATTCCCCCCGACCGCGCCGACGGCACCGCAGGTTTGCCATCAAGCTAGAAGCGTTGAACTATGAGGTCGGACCTCATAGTATAGTAAATTGGGCTTTATTTTGTGGGGCTTTGAGGGTAACGTAGCAACGTGAAGACGCTCAAGGTGGTCGTGGCCTGGATTCTCGCTGCCGAGGCGCGGGCGCTGATTCGGCGCGGCAAGCCGCGGGTGGTGATGGTGACGGGGAGCGTCGGCAAGACGGGCACCAAGGACGCGATTGCCGCGGCGATTTCGGCGGCGGCGAACGTGCCGGTGCGCGCCAGCGAGAAGAGCCTCAACAGCGAGATCGGCCTGCCGCTCACGATTCTCGGGCTCGAGAACGGCTGGAGAAATTTTTGGGCCTGGGCAGGAATTCTCCTGCGCGGCCTTACGCGGGCGATGCGCGGGCAGCCGCCGCCGTTCCTCGTGCTCGAGGTCGGCGTGGATAGGCCGGGCGACATGGACCGCGCGCTCTCAATCGTGACGCCGGAGGTCGCGGTGGCTACCGTGTTCGCCGACGCGCCGGTGCACGGCGCGAACTTTCCGGCGAGGCGCGAGGGCGAGAGCGTCGCCGAGCTCGTGGCGTACGAGAAGGCGAAGCTCTTCGCGGCCGCGACCCGAGCCGTGGTGGTGAACGCCGATCACCCTCGGGCGCTCGCCCAGGCGAGGAGGGCGGGCAAGCCGGTCATCACGTTCGGCGCCGCTGCCGGCGCGGACTTTCAGGTCGACGGCTACGAGGTGACCTACGCCGCGAGCGGGCAGCCCTCGGGATTCCGCGCCTTCGTCGCCTGGGCGGGCGGCGAGGCGGGCTTCGCGGTGGAGGGCGTCGTGGGCGAGCCGCAGGCGCTCCCGGCTGCGGCTGCGGCGGCGGTGTGCCGGGCGCTCGATTTGCCGGTGGGCCCGGGTGTTGCGGCAGCGGCAGCAGCGCCGCGCCAGCCGGGCCGCGCGCGGCTCATTCCCGGTCGAAACGGCAGCGTCATCGTCGATGACTCGTACAACGCCTCGCCCGTTGCCACCGCCGCGGCGATTCGCGCGGCGGCGAGCATCAAGCGGGAGGGCCGGCTGGCGATACTGCTCGGCGATATGAGGGAGCTGGGAGCCGCTTCAGCGGAGGCGCACCGCGAGGTGGGCATGCTCGCCGCCGCCTCCGGCGCGACGCTCCTCGTGACGGTCGGCGAGGAGTCGAAGAAGGCGGGCGAGGCGGCGTCCGCCGCGGGGTGCCCAACGCAGAGCTTCGCGGACGCGCCCTCCGCCGGAGAATTTTTGAAAACGTGGCTCGGCGCGGGCGACGTGCTGCTCGCCAAGGGCTCGCAGGGCGGCATTCGGCTCGAGCGCGCCGTGGAGCGGCTGCTCGCCAACCCAGAGGACGCGGCGCTCTTGCCGAGGCGGGGGAAGGAGTGGGAGAGAATCAAGTAACAAGTAACAAGTAACAAGTTCGGAGGAACCCCGCCGTGTGGGTCTTTTCTTGTTACTTGTTACTTGTTACTTGTTACTTGTTACTTCGCTGACCGGCTCCTCCTTTTTCTTCGGTTCCGGCTCCTCGAACACGCCCTCGCTCGGGTGCGCCTTGTGCCAGCGCTTCCAGTACAGGATGACGGCCCAGGTCAGGACGAGGGCCAGCGAGTAGTTGGCTTCAAAAATACTGATGAACCAAATGACGGCGGCGAAGACGAGGGTCAGGCGGAGCTCGGTGCGGGTGAGGGAGAACAT
>DATDYW010000066.1:0-2254 GCA_036516995.1 Minisyncoccota bacterium | reverse complement strand
GCTTTTCTATCTATCTTTGGGAGCAAAGCCCTCGCCTTCAAGGCGAGGGTGGTTTTCTTTTTCTTTCTTTCGGGTTACCGCGGAGCCGGCAGTTGGACGAATTAAGAATGAAGAATGAAGAATGAAGAATTTAAGATCGGAGCCAGGTGCTTCTCGGCAATTCTTCATTCTGCATTCTTCATTCTTAATTCACCACCCTCCCTACGGTCACGGGTCACTAAGTCTTTCGCCGCCTTGGGCCGCAACGAAAGCCCAAGTGCCCGCCTCGCCCGTAGGCCGGGCTACGGCCGAGGGCGACCCCGCCTCGCGGCCGCCCAGGGCAGCGGCATTGCTGTGGCCGGCTTAGGCTAAAAGCGTGACGCAGGTCACGTTTTCTTCACGCCTAAGCCCTCTCAATAATCATCGTGAACCCCTTCAAATGTCGTTTCGGCTGCTCGGCAACCTTGTGGTTCACCGAAACCAGCTTCAGCACCCGCAGCAGGCGCGTCTTCAGGAACGCCTCGTCGAGGTACTTGGCGCGGCCGGGCAGGAACAGCTCCACCTTCACCCGGTTGCCCAGGGCGAGCCACTCGCTGGCCTTCTTCGCCTTGAGCGAGAGGTCGTTCTCCGAGGTGCCGATCTTCACCTGCACCTCTTTGACCTCGCTGCCCCTGCCGCCCTTGCCCCCAGCCTTAGCCGCCTTGGTCTTCTTGGCGAGCTCGTACTGGAAGCGGCCGAAGTCGGCAATCTTGGCGACCGGCGGCACGGCGTTCGGCGAAATTTCAATCAGGTCGAGCTCGGCCTCGCGAGCCTTCGCGAGCGCCTCCGCCTTCGAGATGACGCCGAGGTTCTCGCCGGCGGCGCCGATGACGCGCAGCTCGAGCGCGCGGATTAGGTCGTTGGTCTTAATTTTCGGCTCGCGGGGGAAGCCGCGGAATGGGGGTCGCACTAGTGGTTGGATTGGGTCGGGTTTCGGTAGGGAGGAGCGTACCACGAGTTTAAAGGAAAGGAAAACGCCCGGCAGTTACCGGGCGACCCGTGAAAATTTCGAGGCGCTACACTGTCGAGTTCGGCGTGTAGCCAACTCGCCCGATGAGCTTGAGCAGCTCCTCGCCGGAGAGCTTGCCGTAGCTGTCGGAAATCTTGCCGCGGAGGACCTCCTTCGTGTGCTGCCGCCGGGCGTTCTTCGATCGGTGTCCGTGCCGGGTTGTAGCCACTGACCTCGCAGCTCGCTTCGGCTTTTCCGGCGACGGGCGCGGACGGGCCTCGCCTCTGTGTCTGTTGGGCATTTGCCGCGACTCTGCCGGAACCCGGCGCCCGTGTCAAACCTCGCCGAAAAAGAAAAACGGACCCGCCTCGCGTAGAGGTCGGGTCCGTGATTTTGCGCCGCGTCGCCTAGGCGTTCGCGGTCACCGGCACGGCGGCCTCGGTCGGCACCGTCGCGAACGGCGCGGCCGTCTCGGCCGCCGCCTCAGCCGCGGCTGCCGCGGCCTTCTTGGTCCGGCGCTTTTTGGGCGCCACGACTTTGGCCGCGGCCTCGAGGGCCTCCTTCGCGGCGGCTTCGGCCGCGGTTTTCGCGGCGCGGCGGGCTGCCCGGTTCTGGCCGCTCGGGTGCGGCGAGACGCCAACCGGCTTGGGCTCCGGTTTGAGCACCTCCGCGACCTTTTTGGCGAGCAGGTCATGCTGCCCAGGCTGGCGAGCCGGCTTGTCGAAGAGACGCAAGGTCTCCTCACGCCGGCGCGGGCTGATGCCCCGGGGCCGGCCGTCGCCGCTCTTGCCGTGGCGCTGGCCACCGCCGCGCCGCTCTTCGCGCTCGCGGGGGATGGTGCTGCCGGGGGCGTTGCGCTCGCGGTCCATCGCCCTGTAGGCGCTGTTGGCGCGGTCCTTATGACCGAGAGCCTTCAGCGTGCGACCCAGCATCCCGAGGATCTGGGCGCGCTTCTCGACCGGGGCCTTGCCCAGCTGGTCGTTGAGCGCTTCCACGTCCGCTTCGGTCGCGGGGGCGGGTTTGCTCCTGCGGCCGTCGCGGCGTCCACGGCTGCGGTCGCCGCGCCGCTCCGCTTTCGGGGCGGCGGGCTTGGAGCCGGGAAGGCCGGCCTTTTCCACGTCCATCCGGACGCGGACAGCTTTGGCGTCTTCGACGCGGCCGGCTTTCGCCAGCGCGCTGCGGAGGCAGCCCAGCGCACTCATCCGCTGCTGCGGGTTCGTGGCCGCCGAGACTTTCGCCTCGAGCTGCTCGATGGTCGCCGCGGGGCGGGGAGCCACCTGGGGTTGA
>DATDYW010000065.1:0-2049 GCA_036516995.1 Minisyncoccota bacterium | reverse complement strand
GAGCGTCGCGGGCGCCGAGTAGCCGTCCTCCTTGCGGAGCGAGGCGGCGATGCGGCGGTCTTCGGCGGTCGGCGCGGGTGTCGCAGCGGAAATGAAGCCGTACCAGCGGGCGACGCACTCGGCGTTCCAGTCGCGCCGGCGGCCTCGGGCAGCCTTCCCGGACTTCTTTTTTGCTGACCTTTTAACCTTTTTTGCCATTCGCGGGCGGATTGTAGCAGGCGAAGGCGGAAGACAGAAGTCAGAGGGCAGGAGCTTCAGGCAAAAAGCAAAAATTCGGAGCCTGGCCCGAACCTCTGCCCTCTGCCTTCTGCCGTCTTACTCCACCGACGTGTCGCCCGGGAAGAGGCCAATTTTTGAGACGGGGAGGAGCTCGAGGAAGGCGCGGCCGATGAAGTCGGAGCGTGGCACCGGACCCCAGGTGCGCGAGTCGTACGAGCCGAGGCGGTTGTCGCCCATCGCGAAGTACTCGTCGTCGCCGAGCTCGAAGGTGCCGCTCGCGCGCGACGGAATTTTCACGTACGGCTCGTCGAGCGAGAACGGCTTGCCGTTTCCGGGTGTGATTGTGACCGCTCCGTTGCTGATGGTGACGGTCTCGCCCGGTAAACCGATGACGCGCTTGATGAAGCTCTTCGAGGTGTCATTTGGAAAGTGGAAGACGGCAACCTCGCCGCGCTCCGGCTCGCGCAGCGAGTAGGAAATTTCGTCGATGATGAGGTAGTCGCCCGTCTCGAAGGTCGGCGACATTGAGGCGCCGCTGACGATGTAGGGCTTGGCAATGAAGGCCCGGAAGGGCAGGAGGATGGCCGCGGCAACGGCGACGTAGAGGACGAACTCGCGGATGGCAGGACCCCAACCTGTTGGCTTTACCGGGACGATTGGCGGCAGGGTGACCCCTGCGGCGGGGGTCGGGCTCGGGGTGCTCTCTGAGCTATCGTTGGGCGGCATTGGCGAGATTGTAGACGCTCTGCCGCGATTCGCGAAATTCTACGAGTTCAACTCGGCCGCGAGTTCGACTCGGGCTTGAGTCGAACTCGCGGCCGAGTTGAACTCGGGCTAGAGTGGGCGAATGAGACTAGTCGTGGGGTTAGGGAATCCAGGAGGTGAGTACGCGGGCACGCGACACAACGCCGGGCGCGGTGCGGCTGGCCTGCTCGCCGAGCGCCTGGGCGTGGCGGGCGAATTCCGCCCAGCTGGCGAGGGTCGTGTAGCGAAGGCGGCGCTCGACGGCGTCGGCCCAGTCGAGATTCTGCTGCCCGACACCTACATGAACCTCTCGGGCAAGGCGGTGGCCGCGGCATTGCCCGGGCGAGACGAGGCGTCGATTGCCGGGCTGATTGTGATTCAGGACGAGCTCGATCTGCCGCTCGGAACGGTGCGGCTCACGAAGGGCGGGGGAGACGGCGGGCACAACGGGATTGCGTCGGTGACGGGCGCACTCGGCTCGCCGGAGTACATTCGCGTGCGCATCGGCATCGCCGACCCCGACCTGCCGCGTTCGCAGATGGACGGCGTCGATTCGTTCGTACTCGGAAGATTCCGCGAGGAAGAGGTGGAAAAAGCCGCGCTCGCTATCGCTCGCGCAGCCGAAATTGCAGAGGACGCCCTGAAGCTTGGCTTCGACGCGGCGGCGAATAGGTGGAACGGTAGCTAAAAGAAAGACGCCGCGGGGAATGCCCGCGGCGTCGGAGGAGATTCGGTCTACCTGAACCCGACGCAGGTCAGCGACTTGATGCACTCGTCTTTGCCATCGGAGATGCGGCTCCGCACCATGAACTCGAAGGCGTCGATCAGAGGCGCGAGATGATCAAGCGCGTAATCCTCGTTGAAATCAATATTGAACGAGCTCGTGCTGTTCCCGTGGAAGGTGCGCAGGTTGTCCCAGCTTTTCTCCGGGAGCATCTTGATGAGTTCGTTACGTACAGCTGTGCGATGAAGATTGGAAGTCTCGGTCGCAGCAGGGGCGTGAAGGATTGTTACCAGGAATGTTCTCATGCGTACATTGTAACATATATAATATATAGAGTCAAATAAACCAGCCGGGCAGCCCCT
>DATDYW010000064.1:0-4016 GCA_036516995.1 Minisyncoccota bacterium | reverse complement strand
TCGTCTTGCTCCTCACTTGCCGCCCTCCGGATACGTCCGGTGCGATGGCTGGCAGCCCGGCGTGGGCCCGGTGGCCGTGAGGCCGATGACGGGGCAACAGGGCAGCGTGCAGGTGGCGAGGGCGGCAACGGTGAGGAGGATGGATTTGATGGTTCTCATACGGCGCGAAGCCTACGGTGGTGGCTATGAAGCGCCCGTAAATAAAAAATGGTGGAGCGATAAAAAGAAAACGCCGCGTGGTAAAAAGCAGCGTCAGAGCCCGTGAGACTCAAATTGGCCCGATTTCCTTTGGAGGCGGCTTCGGCAAACTAGGCCGGTAGTCGTATCCGCTGTCAAAGTCCGAGAGATACTCGGACGACACAGGCCGCACCAACTCGAACGGGGATTCAATCTCGCGGAGGTTGCTTCCAAAGCGACCCTCCATCTGGAAAGAGAGCGTCTCGCCCGGGCTAACGACCCCTCTAATTTTGGAAGCCATTTCGCCGTCGATGATCACTTCTTCGCCGCTGGTCACGGAGGCGAGGTAGTTGAGGCCATCGTCCTCGGCCACGAAACGCCACGGCTGCGACACCAACGCCTGGGCCTGGGCGAAGACTTGCGTGACGCGCAGGTTCTCGCGGGCGTCCTCGCGGAGATCGTAGTTCGCTGACAGGCAGGCCAGCTTGACCAGGAAGTAGAGGACGACTGCGTAGATGATTTGGTGGAAGAGCTTCATAAGAATCTTTTAGCATATTAAGATACACAAGTCAAGAAAACGTGGCGGCGACGTTCGGCGTAAAATAGCGTCGCAATGGACTCCCTCCGCATCCTCCTCGAGTCCGGCCGCGAGCCGCACCACGCCTACATTCTGGAGGGCGATTCAACAACCGCACTCTCGGCGCTTCGCAATCTTTGCGATGGTCCACTCGGGTGCCCAACCGTTGGCAACCCAGACTTCGTGCTCATCGAGCGCGACTCGCTCGCCGTCGACGACGCACGCTTGCTCCGCGAGCGGCAGTCGCTCTCGACCGTGGGGGACGGGCGAATGGTCGTGGTGGCGATTTTCCGCGCGGCGACCCGCGAAGCCCAGAACGCGCTCCTCAAAGTTTTGGAGGAGCCAGCGACGCGCACGCACATTTTCCTGGTGGTGCCGTACGCCTCGCTCCTGCTCTCGACCGTTCGCTCGCGTGCGCACCGGATTCGCGTGGCTAGCCCCGATGCTGCCACCGCGAAGTCACCCTGGCTCGCGATGAGCGTCGGCGAGCGTCTGGCGGAGGCCGACAAGCTCGCCAAAGCCATTCGCGACGGCAAGAAAACGAAAGGTGACGTCCTCGCGATTCTCGATGGCCTTGAACGCTCGCTGGCTCTCTCGGCAGTTAAAGGTGGTGCCGCCGCAGCTGCTGCCCACCGCGTGCTCGCCGCCAAGCGCTACCTCAACGATCCCGGCGCCTCCGCCAAGCTCCTTCTCGAGCGCGTAGCCCTGGCGCTGCCGTAGCCGCCGTTCCCGCGTTTGACGCAACAAAAATTCTGTTCCGCAAACTCAGGGTACGTACCCTGAGTTTGCGGAACATTTATTCAAAAGAAATCAAGGGAACGGGTTTGAACGGAAAACCGTGCGGCGCACGGCGAGGGAGGTGGTCAGCTAATTGATGATGCCCCACTTGAAGAGGTACAGGAACGCAACGGCTGCCGCCGCGGCGAAGAGCAGGAGCCCGAGCGCGCCGACGATTGGATGGAGGTGCCACGACGAGTGCAGCCACTCGCCCCGCTCGCCGTAGAGAGTGACGTGAGTCGAGAACCACCCGTGTCTGACCTCCGCTCGGTGGCAGCTCTGGGCGTTCCCGCCGGCGTCGACATGTAGACCTTTGCTTGTCAGCGACTTGAAGAGAGCAATGTACTTCATAGCACCTTGCTACCACCCGCGCTGCCCAGAATCAACTTCCTGCGTTTTTTTGCCGCCTGCGCTATACTCGCGCCACTCGAATGGCCTACGACCTTAAACCGCTCGACCAGAAGCTCGCCGCCGTGAAGGAGTGGTTCGTCCGCGAGCTCGCCCAGATTCGTACCGGGCGCGCCTCGGCGGCAATCCTCGACGGCGTCCGCGTCGAGGCGTACGGCTCGGAGGTGCCGCTCAATCAGGTCGGTTCCGTGACGGCGGAGGATTCGCAGACGCTGCGCGTTACGGCCTGGGACGCGACGCTGGTGAAAGCAGTTGAGAAAGCAATCACAAACGCGGACCTCGGCATCTCGGTCGTTCCCGACGACAAAGGCCTGCGCGTCATCTTTCCGTCGCTCACCGCCGAACGCCGCGACATTCTAATGAAGCAGGCGGGCAAGAAGCTGGAAGAGGCGCGCGTCTCGCTGCGCAAGGAGCGCGAGGCCTGCTGGGACGACATTCAGAAAATCGAGAAGGCCGGCGGGATGCCGGAGGACGACAAGTTCCGCGCCAAGGACGAGATGCAGAAGAAGGTGGATGCAGTAAACGCCGCGATGGACGAGCTCCTGGAGCGGAAGGAGCACGAGATTAGGGGCTAGTTTCGCGGGAGGCTCCATTCGGCGCGCAAACGCTCCCGCTACGCCTCGGAGTACATTCGTACACCGTCGGCTAGGCGGGGAGCGTTTTCGCACCCGACTGTCGCCTCCGTGGTAGCTCGTTAGGGCCTAAGAGCACATGCTAGACTCGCCGCGTGACCATTCTGATATTCCTCGTTCTCATTTCGGCGCTCGTGTTCATTCACGAGCTCGGCCACTTCATCCTCGCCAAGCGGGCGGGGATTCGCGTGGACGAGTTCGCCATCGGCTTCCCGCCGAAGATTTTTTCCTGGAAGCGGGGCGAGACAACCTACGCTATCAATGCGCTGCCCATCGGCGGCTATGTGAAAATTCTTGGTGAGGATGGCGAAAATGCTGATGACCCGCGTTCTTTCGTAAATGCGAGGCGACATCGGCAGGCAGCCATTCTTGCTGCTGGTGTTGCATTCAACTGGATCTCCGCGTTCCTGGCCTTCTGGGTAGCCGTAATGATTGGTGTGCAGGTCGCGCCTGGAAATCCATTTTGGGAAGAGGCGAGCGGCAAGTCGGCAATCGTCGTTGATGTGCTAGCTGGCTCACCGGCAGAGACGGCGGGGCTCGTCGCGGGCGACCGCGTCGAATCTGTTGGTAGCTCTCAGGTTCTTTCTTCCGAGGATGTGGTGGCGATAGTTTCGGCGGCGAAAGGTCCGATTACCGTAGCGGGTGTTCACGAGTCTGGCGAGCAGTTTTCTGTTTCAATCACGCCGACTCTTTCCGCAGAACTCAAGCGCCCTGTCATAGGTACTCTCATTGATGGCCGTGGCGAAATTAAACTCGGCCCAATCGACGCCGTCGGCGTCGCCGCTCGCTACACCGCCTACGCCACCGGCGCGGTCGCCGCCGGCCTCTGGAGCATCATCACCGACGCCTTCCACGGCGCGGCCGACGCGGAGATGGTCTCCGGCCCGGTCGGTATTGCGGTTCTCGCGAAAGGCGCGGCCGAGATGGGCTGGGGCCAGCTCCTCGCGTTCGCCGCGACCATCTCCATCAACCTCGCCATCATCAACCTCGCCCCGCTCCCGGCGCTCGACGGCGGGCGGCTCGTGGTGGTGGGCATCGAATCGGTGGTTCGCCGCCGCATTCCGACGCGCTACCTCTCCTGGATCAACCTCCTCGGCTTCGTGCTGCTCCTCGCGCTGATGGCGGCGATCACCGTCTCGGACGTCCGCAAGTTTTTCTAAAAGGAAAAGCCGCCCAACGAGGAGCGGCCTCGAACTTCAGGCGGCGAGCAGCTTGTCTTTCTCGGAGCGCGGCGCCGCGTCGAGCACCCTGCCGAGCTCGATGCCGGCGGCGAAGGCTTCGCGAATCAGCGGCTCGGCTGTCGCCTCGCCCTGCATGTGGTAGCCCTGCATCGCGAGGCAGATGCGATCCACGCGGCGGTAGTCGAGCGGCGGAGAACCCGTGGGGTGTCCGATGGTCTCGCCGATGCCGAGGCTGGCGGCGAGCTGGCAGACGGGCCCGAGCCT
>DATDYW010000063.1:0-8641 GCA_036516995.1 Minisyncoccota bacterium | reverse complement strand
CGGCGCGCTTTTCCGTGTTTGCTAAATTGACACTACCTCTTTTCTGCTATTGAATGATGGTATATGGACACCGCGCAATTCTCTTACTGGCATCAGCTCCCCGGCGCCGAGCACTTCAACTTCGCGGATGCTGTCGAGCAGCCAGGTAGTTGCCTCATCGGTGAGCTCATGACGGCCCCCCTCGCCGACCTCGGCGGCTCGGTGCACTTCACCATCGAGCGCGTTGCCCACGGCGTCCGTCGCGGCGATATCTCTACCTTCCCCCTCTTTGCGCTGCGCAACGTTGGGAACGGAAAGCTGCGTCTCTGCTGTGCCGAGAAGGGGGAGCTGATTGTTCTCCCAGATCGTGAGCCCGTTGGGACCTGATCCAGATTCGAGCCCCGGAGCCCCGCATCGGGGGCTTTTCCTTTTTCTAACGAGTCACCACGGAGGCGACGAGCGGACGGCGAGGCGGGCGAGAAAACGCCGACGCGGGACACATTGTCCAGCGAGGCGTTTTTCGTTCGCCGCAGCCCCGATCGGAGCCTCCTACTATTTAGCGCTTGGCAAGTATAGAACGCTTGTACGTGTCGAGGTGCTCGAGCGCCACGCCCGTCCCGTTCGCCACGCAGTGCAGCGCGTCCTTCGCGAGAATTGCTTTGACGCCGGTTCGCCTAAACACCAGCTCCGGCATATTGCGCAGCTGCGAGCTCCCGCCCGTCATCACGATGCCCGTGTCGATGATGTCGGAGGCGAGCTCGGGCGGCGTCTCCTGCAGCACAGTTTTAATGGCGCCAACCATCTCCTTGAGCTCGCGCTGAACGGCTTTCACAATCTCGTTCGTCTTGATGGTCACCGAGCGCGGGAGCCCGGTGAGGTAGTCGCGGCCCTTCACCGCCATCTCGAGCTCGTCCTCCACCAAAACAGCCGAGCCGACCTCAATCTTGATGCGCTCGGCGGTGGTCTCGCCGATGCCGAGGTTGAACGTCTTCTTGACGTACTCGGCGATGGCGCCGTCGAGCCGGTTGCCGGCGCACTTCACCGAGGCGCAGGCGACGATGCCGCCGAGCGAAATCACCGCCACGTCGGTGGTGCCGCCGCCGATGTCGACGATCATTCGCCCCTTCGACTCGTGAATCGGAATGCCGGCGCCGATTGCGGCGAGGATCGGCTCCTTCACAACGTAGGCCGCCTTGGCGCCCGCCTTGATTGCCGCCTCGATTACGGCGCGACGCTCGGTGGAGGTGACGCCCGCGGGAACAGAAACCAGCACCTCGGGCTTGCTGAACGTCCAGCGGCCGAGCGCCTTCCTGATGAAGTACGCGAGCATCGCCTCGGTGACGCGGTAGTCGGCAATCACGCCGTCCGCCATCGGGCGGTACGCGACGATCGATTCGGGGGTCTTGCCGACCATTTCCTTGGCCTCGGCGCCAACCGCGAGAATGCGCCGGTCGTGCTCGGAGACGGCCACCACCGAGGGCTCGTTGAGCACGATCCCCTTCCCCGGCACGTAAACAAGGGTATTGGCCGTGCCGAGGTCGATGCCGAGTCGGGAGGCGAAAAACCGCATTGCGGGGCCACTATACACGAACAGCGTTTCTTGCCGAGAACAAGAAAAACTGTCGCAAAATTTGGCAGGCCCCCGGGGCGGGACGCTACCAAAATAGGGTTAAAGGTTTGGTAAAAAAAACCTAAAGAGCGACTTAGGCTCGACTTGGAAACATTTTTGCTGTTGAGTATCCGGGTGCACATCGTCGAGGTCGTACCGCTCGTGAGGGGCGGGAGGGCGGAAACGCTCTCCTACTTCTCCGCCGCGCCCGTGGCTCTCGGCGCGATGGTTCGCGTCGACGTCAGGCGGCGGAAGGTCTGGGCGATTGTCGTGGGCGTCCGCCCCGCCGAGGAGTCGCGCGCCGAGATTCGCGGCGCGAGGTTCTCGCTCAAAAAAATCGGAAAGGTTTCGGCCAGTAGCCCGTTCCGGCCAGAGTTCGTCGCCGCCGCCAGAGAGGCGGCGGCGTACTTCGCCACCTCGCTCGGCGCGGTCCTCGCCAGCTACCTGCCCGCCGCGGTCGCCGCCGTAGCCGAGAAGCTCCCGGCGGCGGCCGCTGCCTCGGGCGGGTCGCGCGGCAACAAGATTGTCGCCAAGTACGCGGTGATGGACCGCGACGAGGACCGCTTCGCCGAGTACCGCTCGGTGGTGCGCTCCGAGCTCGCCCGCCGCCGCTCAATCCTGTTCCTCGCGCCAACCGCCGAGGACGTGCGCGTCGCCGAGGCACGCCTCAGCAAGGGCATCGGCAGCTCCTGCTTCTCGCTGACCGGCGAGCTCTCCGCGAAGGAGTTCGCGAAGCGCTGGGCGGAAATTGTCGCCGCCGAGCGGCCGGTGGTGGTCGTGGCTACGCCCTCCTCAATGGCCGTGCCCCGCGGCGACTGGGGCGCGATTGTGGTCGAGCGCGAGTCCTCTCCCAGCTACCGCGCCCGCCGACGTCCGGCGATCGACGCCCGCTTCCTCATTGAGCGCTACGCCGAGCAGCTCGGCGCGCCGATCTTCTTCGGCGACCTCCTGCTGCGCGCCGACACGGTGGCCCGCTGGAGGAGCGGCGACCTGATGGAGCACCGCGCGCTCCGCCTGCGCGCCGTCTCCGACGCAGAAATTTCAATCGTCCCGCTCTCGAAGAAGGCTACCGCCGCAGCCGCAGCCGGAGGCGCGGTGGCTGCGGCGAAAGAAAGGAGAGCGGCTGCCGCTTCGCCGGTGGCGAAGCGGCCGTTCTCCGCCATCTCCGACGAGCTCGCCGCGGCAATCGTGCGCTGCCGCGAAGAGAACGGGCGCACCTTCCTGTTCGTCGCCCGCAAGGGCCTGGCGCCGATTCTCACCTGCCAGGACTGCGGTACGGCCGTCTCCTGCGAGACCTGCGAGCGGCCGCTGGCGCTCTTCGGTGGCGAGCGGATCGGCGGGAAAGGCCGCGAGCTTCGCTGCCACACCTGCGGCGCAACCAAGCCGGCCGAGGACGCCTGCAAAACCTGCAGCGGCTGGAGGCTGATTCCGCTCGGCATCGGCACCGAGTCTGCGGCGGCAGAAATTCGGGCAAAGTTCCCGGGCGCGCAGGTTGCCATCGTCGACGCCGAGCACCAGAAGACGCCGGCCGCGGCGAGGAAAACTGTGGAGACTTGGCTCGCCTCTCCCGGCGCAATTCTTGTAGGCACGGAGATGGCGGCGAACCTCGTGCGCGAGGAGTACGACTGCCTCGGCGTCGTCTCCTGCGACGCGCTCTTCGCGGTGCCGGAGTACCGAATGCGCGAGCGCATCCTCGCCGTGCTGCTCCACCTCCGCCAGCACGCCCGCCGCCGCGTGGTCATTCAGACGCGCCTCGCCGACCTCTCCCTCTTCCGCCACGCCGCCCAGGGCAACCTCGCCGACTTCTACCGCGAGGAGCTCGCCGAGAGAAAAGAGTCGCGCTTCCCGCCGTTCGGCATCCTCGTCCGCATTTCCGTTGCCGGACGCACGAAGGCCGAAGCTCTCAAGAAGGCTAACGTCGCCGCTGCGGCGCTCGCCCCGCACGAGGCGAACGTCTACCTCGGCCGCGAGGCGCTCGGCAGAGGACTCGTCCCCGCCCACGTGATGCTCACCCTGCCGCGAGAAAATTGGCCCGATCCGGCGCTGGTGGCAAAGCTCCGGGCGCTCTCGCCGGAGCACCTGGTGGAGGTGGACTCGGACTCGATTCTGTAGCAGGGTGGGCGGCAAATGCTAGAAAACTTTGAATACAAGGCCACGGCGGTCTTCCTCCGCGACCAAATGCACCCCAGGCGGCTCTTGATGATGCGCCGCGGCGAGGACCGCGCGCTCGCGCCGAGCAGATGGACGGGCCCCGGCGGCAAGTTTGACGACGGCGAAACGGAAGCCGCGTGCGCGAGCCGCGAGCTCGGCGAGGAAACCAATCCTCCGCTCTCGCCGGCGCTGCGACCCATCGGCCGACTCATCATCAACGGCAAGCGGCTGGTCTCGCTATTCACCGGCACCGCCGAGGCAGGGCTCCCGCCCACCTCGAACGAGGGCGAGCTGCACTGGGTACCAATCGAGGAGGTCTTCAACCGGGACATACTCCCAACCACCCGACGGTTCCTGCAGGAGTGGGCCTCGCGCGGGTGGACCGACAGCAAGCCGTTCACGATGAAGTGCACCCGAGACGGCGACGACAACGTCGATGCGCCGGTGCAGGAGGCCGTGATCCTGGAGGGCCTGGTCTGGTAGCAATCCGCCCTCGGGCGGATTTTCCTTTTCCGGCTACCGCTTCTTCCGCTTCGTCACCTTCCGCACCGTCTGGGTTACCGTCTTGGCGGGATGGCCCTTGAGGTACGACTTGGTGATGAACTTGCCGGAAACGGCGGAGCGGGTGACCTTCACTTTCTTTGACACGCCCACATTCTAGCAGCACGCGGGGCGCTGGCGAATCCACCCGGCTCGCGGTAGTCTCGTGTCGTGCTAAAGGCCCCGAAGATAGTCGTCGCCCCCGCGGCGGTGCTCCGGAAAAAGGCGGAGCCTGTTTCCGTACGAGAGATTGGCGGCAGGGCGCTGCTCGAGCTCGTCGCGAAGATGCGCGCGTCTCTCGCCACGCGCGACGACGGCATCGCTATCGCCGCGCCGCAGGTTGGCGTCAGCAAGCGGCTCTTCGTCGTCTCCGAGCGAGCCGTTCCCCTCTTCCCGCCGGGCGCGGCTGAACTGGTGTTCGTGAACCCCATCATTGTTAAGCGCTCGCTCGATAAGAAGGCCGTCGAAGAGGGTTGCCTTTCGGTGCCTAAAATTTACGGCCGGGTGCGCCGCGCCACCCGCGCGGTGGTGAAGGCGACGGACGAGCATGGCCGTGAATTCTCTGTGATCGGCCGCGGGCTCCTGGCGCAAATATTTCAGCACGAGACCGACCACCTCGAGGGGAAACTCTTCGTGGATTCCGCGAAGGAGACCTGGGAGTTCGACCCGGAGCACCCCAATGCCGGAAAAAAGTAGCGTCCCGCGCTTCGCTTTCTTCGGCACCGACGCCTTCAGCGTCGGCGTGCTCGAGGCGCTCGCGGCGCGTGGCCTCCCGCCGGCGCTCGTGGTCACGGCGCCCGATCGACCGGCGGGGCGTGGCCTCGCGCTCACAGAACCCGCAGCGAAAGTCTGGGCAAAGGCGCGGGGCGTTGCCCTGCTGCAGCCGGAGAAGCTCGACGAGGCTTTCGCCGCCGCGCTCGCCTCCGCCGGGCCCTGGGACTGCTTCGCCGTCGCCTCGTACGGCAAAATTGTTCCGAGGAGCGTGCTCGAGGTGCCGCGCTGCGGCTCGCTCAACGTCCACCCATCGCTGCTGCCCAGGCACCGCGGCGCGGCACCCATCGAAGCCACGGTGCTCGCCGACGAGCGCGAGACGGGCGTCACGGTGATACTGATGGACGAGAAGATGGACCACGGCCCGATCCTCGGCCGCGCCGGTATCTCCTTTGACGAGTGGCCGACCCGGCCGGAGATTGAGGCGAAGCTGGCGACGGTTGGCGGCGAGCTGCTCGCGGAGCTGCTGCCGAAATGGATTGCGGGCAAAATCGAAGCAACGCCGCAGGACGAGTCCGCGGCAACCTACACCAAGAAACTTGAAAGACAGGATGGCGACCTCTCGCTCGCCAAAACCGAGCGCGAGAAGTTCCTCCGCGTGCAGGCAATGAGCCCGTGGCCTAGCGCCTTCTTCACCGTCGAGCACGGCGGCAAGATGGTGCGCGTGAAGGTCACCGCTGCGCGTTGGGATGCGGAAAATCAGCGCTGCGTCTTCGGGCGCGTCACCCCCGAGGGTCACGGCGAAATGGACTACGCATCTTTTCAAAACGGCTTCTTGAAATAGATTTGTGAACTACCAGCGTCTCCTAGTTACCCGCGGGCTCCCCGTTCGCCACGGCGGCGGTGGACGGTTCTTGGCGCCGCGCGTGTTCTTCGTGCCGCGCTTCCGGCCCTTCGTCGCGGCCTTCGGGGCAGGTTTCCTAGATTCAGCCGCCGGCTTCTTTTTCTGCTTCTGCTTCAGCTTCAGCTTCAGCTTCGTCGCTACGTGCCCCGTCGTCACGCGCAGGCGGCGCGTCGGCGAAGGCGTCGCCAGAATCTTCGCCGCCTCCTCCTCAACCATCGCGTCGAGCTCGCTCTCCGGCGCGAGATCCGCGTGCAGCACGTCCTTGATGATTCGGGCGCCCTTCTCGAAGCTGTCCTTCCCCTTCTCGTGCAGCCGCGAGAGGTGGGCGGTCATTTCGCGCTTCACCTGGTCGATCGCGATGCGCAGGTCGGGCGCCGCCGCCACGGCGCGGTGACGCTGCCCTCCGGCAACAATGTTTAGCTCTGCAAAAAAGGAATCCGAGCCTTTCGCCTGGGCCTTGTTTTTGCGCCCAACTTCAGCCGCGAGGCGAATCTCCTGGTCGCGGTGCGGCCGAACGAACTTCGCCAGCCCGCCAAATTTTTGCTCAACCAGCCTTCGCACATCTGGAGTCAGCTGGGTGTTCGTCGCCTTGATAGTGAGGTTCACCTTCTCTGGCATGGTGCTTAGGTTATCTCTTAACGGCTCCATTCTACGCCGCCAATGAGGCGCCCGGCGCTTGAAAATATTTCCCGACGGGGTGCACTAGCGCTACGGCAGAAAAGGAAAAGCTCGCCGAACGAGCTCAGTTTGGTTTGCATTTATCCGCAGGTTCACGCGCAGCCTTCACGGAACCCGGGACGAGACGGCGACGGACGGCGGCAAAAACGCTGGCCAGCCCGCTCCCAACCCCGTGAAGACACCTCCCAAGCGGGGCACCCTCTCGCCTTGCTGCTCTGTCAAGCGCGGCAAACTCTTTTTCGGTCGGATCGAATTCATCCATTTCCTCCTTGCTACCAGCTCCGGACTCTGCAGTCAACTACCGTCCCACCCGCACCACCTTCGACGGCGAGGTGTGCCCGGCCACAATTTTCACCCCGCCCTCGGGGTTGCCGAAATGCCCGCGCAGGAGCTGCAGCACGCGGCGGTTGGCGGCACCCTTTTCCGGCTTTTCGCGCACAGAAACAACCAGATCGCTCGGCTTCTTCCCCTCCGCGACGCCCTCTTTCCGCTGCGCCGTCAGCACGCGCACTTTGATGTACACAGAATTTCTAACCTACGTAATCAGACTAGGTGGTCTGATTACGTAGAGCGGCGGTGGCGACCCATAAACGAGGCTTTGGCGAGGATGCGACCGTCCATCGCCCGCTCAACGTCCTCGGCGGTCACTCCGTCTGGTAAATCGAGCTTAGACGAGAGCGCGTAGAGCTTGAAGTAGTAGCGGTGCTCGCCCGTCTGCGGGCACGGGGCCTGCCAGCCGAGCGACGAGGCGGTGTTCTTCCCCATCCCTCCCTCCACATCGCCGCCTTCGGCGATTTCCTTGATCGACGGGTCAACGTTGAACCGCAGCCAGTGCACCCAGGTTCCGTTCGGCGAGTCGGGATCGTCCACGATGAGGGTCAGCGATTTCGCCTCGGCGGGCACGCCGGAGATGTGCAGCGCCGGCAGGAGACCCTCGGCGTCGCAGGTGTGCCGCACCGGAATCGCCCCGCCGTCGGGAAACGCGGCGCTCGAAATTTCCATCCCGGTGCGAGCTGCCATCGGTTCCATAGGCGACCCATTGTACGCCGTCTTGCCACGCCGCGCGCGACGGCATAGCATCGTGGCAAATGGCAGATGAGTACTTATGTTTGTGCGCAATGTGCGGCTGGCCCAAGGCCACCCACAGAGACGCCAGCCTCCTGAACGAGGACGATTTCACCAGGGTGAAGTGCGGGTACAGGCGCTCGCCCCAGCGGTGCCGGCTGACCGGCTTCCGGCCTCCGGTTGCGGCGGCGCGGCGAGCGGCCAAGCGGCGGCGCGCGCTCGAGAGAAGGGCGGGAGCCGAAGCTTGCTCGCCGAAGTAGCTGCCCGCCCGGGCGGCTTTTCCTCTCGCTACGCCCGCCGCCCGTCGGCGCGCCACTCCGCGAGCTTCCCCGCTCTCCGCTCCATCGCGTCGGGCCGGCGCAGGAAGCGCTCGCTCCCCCTCGGAAAGATTGCGGAGTGGCGCGCGACGCCGAGGGCGCGGTCGACGCCCCACAAATCTTTTTCCGCCGTCAGCCACCGACGCCCGAGCCGCCGCATATCGAACGGCCCGGCGTAGCTGCGCAGCGACTTCCTGAGCAGCGCGTTGGAGAAGTACTCGTGGAAGTACGAGGCGGCCAGCTCGCGGACGGATTTGTAAATCGGGTCGCGGAAGCGCAGCGTCGCGTGGTTCGTCTTGCTGATGGCGCCCCACCTACCACCACGGCGATACAGCGCAACAACGTGATCCTCGTCCCACGAAGCACCCTTAAGATCCAAAAGTAACGGCTTCTCCCCATTCACCCAAAGGGCAGCAGCCGCGAGCATCGCGCCCTCGATGCAGTGCGCCTTCCTCTCTCGCAGCACCCGCCGCGGCGACATTATGGTCTCGCCGCGCCGCTCGAAGTTCGTCGGCAGGCGGTCGAGGAAGTCTTGAATTTTAATTGGCGTTGAGAGGCGGCGGAGCGTGGCGAGCTCCGCGCGGGAGAGTCCGAGCGTTGGCTTCGCGCGGCGCATCCTAGGGCGCGGCGAGCTCGTCGAGGCGCACGACGCGGTGCCCGAGCGCGTCGCGGGCCACCTCGGCCGGG
>DATDYW010000062.1:0-5420 GCA_036516995.1 Minisyncoccota bacterium | reverse complement strand
GGTCGTGCCTCGGGAAGAGGCAACCTTGGCGCGCTGGCGGGAGAAGCGAATTTTCGAGCGCAGCCTCGAGCGCCCGTCACCCCGCGGCGAGCTCGTCTTCTACGACGGCCCGCCGTTCGCCACAGGGCTGCCGCACTTCGGCCACGTCCTGCCGTCATCGGTTAAGGATGCGATTCCGCGCTACCTGACGATGCGCGGCTACCGCGTGCCGCGCGTCTGGGGCTGGGACTGCCACGGCGTGCCCATCGAGACGCTCGTGCAGCAGGAGCTCGGCCTCAAGACGAAGGCGGATGTAGAGCGCGCAGGGCTCGCGGCCTTCGCCAAGGCCGCCCGCGCCTCGGTGCTGCGCTACGACGCCGAGTGGAAGCGCATCGTGCCGCGACTCGGCCGCTGGATTGATATGGAGCACTCGTACAAGACGATGGACCCGGGCTACACCGAGAGCGTGTGGTGGGCGTGGGGCGAGCTTCACAAAAAAGGTCTCGCGTACGAGGGTTTCAAGTCCGTGCACGTCTCGCCGGCGCTCGAGACACCGCTTTCCAATTTTGAAGTAGCACAGGCGTACCAGGACATCGACGATCTCTCGGTGACGGTGAAGCTCCCCATTGTGGGCGAGCCCGGCGTCTCGCTCCTCGCCTGGACGACCACGCCGTGGACGCTCCCCGGCAACGTTGCCGTAGCTGTTCATCCGGAACTCGAGTACGCGTACGTTGAGTCGGAGGGCTCGACTTACATCGTCGGCGTGCCGCTCGTGGAGAAAGTGTTCGGTGAAAAACCGCATACCGTCAGGAAGGCGGTGTCTGGTTCCACGCTTGTTGGCCGCCGCTACGAGCCGCTGTTTCCGGAGTGTTCTGCGTATCCAGCGGATAAATCAAAACTTTGGCAAGTTTTCGCAGGAAATTTTGTTACAGCCGAGGACGGCACGGGCGTCGTGCACATCGCCACCGGTTTCGGCGAGGATGACCTTCAGCTAGGGCAGCGCGAAGGCCTGCCGGTGGTGCAGCACGTCGGCATCGACGGCAGAATGAACGCGGGCATTCCCGAGCTCGACGGTCGGCAGGCGAAGCCCGCAGAGGATCCCGCGCAGACCGACGTGGAAGTGGTGAAGCTCCTCGCCACGCGCGGGAAGCTCTTCGCCAAGGCGAAGTTCCGCCACAGCTATCCGCACTGCTGGCGCACCGGCGTGCCGCTCTTAAACTACGCGCTCTCGTCGTGGTTCGTGAAGGTCTCCGCTGTGCGCGAGAAGCTCGTGAAGCTCAACCGAGGCGTGAGGTGGGTTCCCGAGTCAATCGGCCAGGCGCGCTTCGGCAACTGGCTCGCGGAGGCCAAGGACTGGTCCGTCTCCCGCGCCCGCTTCTGGGGCACGCCGCTGCCGATCTGGAAATCGGCCTCGGGGAAGGTGCGCGTCGTTAGCTCGCTCGCGGAGCTTCGCAGCCTCTCGCGCTCGGCGAACTCGTACCTGGTGATGCGCCACGGCGAGGCGAAGAACGTCACCGAGGGATTCGTCAGCCGCGACGACCTCGTGCCCGCGCCGCTGACCGAGGTGGGCGTAGCCCAGGTTCGCAGGCTCGCGCAGACGCTCTCGGGAAAGGTCGATCGAATCTTTGCCTCGCCGCTCCTGCGCTGCCGCGAGACGGCCGAGATTGTGCGCAGCGTCCTGGGGCTCTCCGACGAGCAGGTCGTCGTCGATCGCCGCCTGCGCGAGATTGATGCCGGCGGCTTCGCGGGCGGCCCAATCTCTGCCTACCGCGACTACTTCGCCAAGGAGCCCGACCCGGAGCTGGCCCGCTTCACGAAGCGTCCGATTCCGGATCGGAGCGGCCAGACCGCGGAGACGCTGCGCGACGTCCGGCGGCGCGTCGGCGAGTTCCTCTACGAGGTCGACCGCGCTCACGCCGGCGAGCGAATCCTCATCGTTGCCCACGAGTACGTCGTCTGGATGCTCGAGGTGGTGGCGCGCGGCGCCGATGACGCTGGCGCCGCGGCGCTGAAGACGGAGGACGACTACGTTCGCACGGGCGAGGCGCGCGAGCTCGACTTTACGCCGCTGCCGCACGACGAGGAGTACGCCCTCGATTTCCACCGTCCGTACATCGATGAAATTGTGCTGTGGGAGAACGGGGAAGAGCTCAGGCGCATTCCCGACGTCTTCGACACCTGGTTCGATTCGGGCTCGGTGCCGTTCGCCAGCCAGGGCTACCCAATGAGCGCGGAGCGCTTCGCGCCAGCCTCTCCGATTGGTCGCCTCTTTGGCGCGAGAGGGAAGGGCTTCCCGGCGGCGTTCGTCGCCGAGGGCGTCGATCAGACGCGCGGCTGGTTCTACACGATGATGGTTCTGTCTGGAATTCTTTTTGGCCGCGCGCCGTACGAGCGGGTGGTGGTCAACGGAACAATTCTCGCCGAAGACGGCCGGAAGATGAGCAAGAGCCTCGGCAACTTCCCGCCGGTCGAGAGCGTCGTGGACCGCTACGGCGCCGACGCGCTGCGCCTCGCGCTCCTCGGCTCCCCGGCGGTCCGCGGCGAGGACGGCCTCTTCTCCGAACGCGGCGTCGACGAAGTTTCCAAGAAAATAGTGCAGCGGCTCGGCAACGTTCTTTCCTTCTACGCGCAGAGCGTCGGCAAAAATCCGCCGGAAGCAGTGCTCGATTCGAGCGCAACGCTCGATCGCTGGATTGTTTCTCGGACCGCGGAGCTTGCCGCCGAGGTGACGGCCGGTATGGAAGCCTACGAGCTCGACCGCGCCGTGCGCCCGCTCTTCGCCTACGCCGACGACCTCTCAAACTGGTACCTGCGCCGGTCGCGAGATCGATTGCGCGACAAAGATTCCGCTGCTCAATCGACGCTCCGTGCCGTCCTCCTCGAGCTCGCCAAGCTCCTCGCCCCCTTCGCGCCCTTTCTCGCCGAGCAGCTCTACCTAGGCGCGGGCGGCCCGCTCGACTCGGTGCACCTCGAGAACTGGCCTCTCCTCGGCAAGCCCGACGCTGCGGTACTTGCCGGAATGTTCGCCGCCCGCGCCGCCGCCTCGCTCGGCCTAGAGGCACGCGCGAAGAGCGGGCTGAAGGCGCGCCAGCCCCTCCAGACGCTCGTAGTGAAAGACGGCGCGATTTTCAAAGACCGGGGGCTTGTTGAAGCGGTGCGCGACGAGGTGAACGTTAAGGAGGTGAAGCACGACCCATCGCTGCCAGGTCCAATCGACCTCGACACGGCGCTCTCGCAGGCGCTCCGCCAGGAGGGTTTTGCCCGCGAGGTGATGCGCCTCGTGCAGGACGCGCGCAAGAAGCTCGGTCTCGCCACGACCGACCAGGTTTTTCTCACCATTGACGGCGATAAATACGCCCAGGAAGCGCTCGAGCCCTACCGCGCCGAAATTCTCGCTAAGGTGAACGCCAAGGAGCTCCGCTACAACTCAATCCGCACCGGCGGCGAAATTCTCGAGGCAAACGGGTACAAAATTTCGGTGGGCGTGTCGCTGGAGTGAAGGAAAAAGGAAAAATTAAAAAGGAAAAAATTCGGAGCGAAAATCACTCCCCGTGCAGCTCGGCGTGCGTGCCGAGGGCAATGAGGCAGATGACACCCTCGATCTTGCCGTAGACGATTCGCAGATCTCCGCCCACCGAGACGCTCTGGTGGCCGGCCCACTCGCCGCGGAGCCGGTGCCAGCGCAGGAGCGGATGGTACTCGCCCGATTCTAGGAGCGCGATAACCATATCGACGCGGCGCTGCTCGTTCGGGTTTAGCCTGAGGTAGCGTGCCTTAAAATTTCTTGACTCGACTTTTGCCACTGCGCCTGGCGGCGCGTTTTTTAGCAACAGCTCGATGCAGGTGCGCAATCATGTCGGCCGCCGTGGCGAAGGGCCCGTAGTAGTCACCACGGGCGTACTCTCTCTCAAAGCGCCGAAGAATCGCGACCAGTTTCGGGGTAGGGGTCAGCCCCGCCTCGCGGCGTCTGCTGGTCGGTCCCTTCCGCTTGGCTGTCTCTTTCACGCCGCCAGTATCTCACCACAGGCGATATTTACCAGCTATAAGGAAAAAATGAGCCGCAGCTAAGCTGCTTGCTCAAAAGATCGGATCTTAAAGATCGGATCTTTTGATTTTTTGACAAATACAAACCCCGGCGGACCTTGCGGCTGGCCGGGGTGTGTATACTTTGATAATACAAAAGGACAACCCCCCGTCAACCTTACTTTATAAACAGGGATTGAGTAGCTGCTAGTATTAAGTTGTGCACTCCCTCGTCGAAGTCGACGCGCTGGTAATCGGCGGCAAGCCGCGCGGGGAGGCTGATCGCTACGTCACGTTGCTCACTAGGGAGCGGGGACTGATTCAGGCTCGCTCCATCGGCGTCCGCGCCGAGCGTTCCAAGCTGCGCTACGCGGTGCAGGACTTCGCGCTGCTGCGCTGCTACCTCGTGCGCGGCAAAACAGAGTGGCGACTCACCAACGCCGTTCTGCTGCGCCACTTCCACGCAGATCTCGCCGCGGCCAGGGCGCTGCCCCCTGCCGCCCGCGTCGCCAGCCTCGTCTCGCGGCTCGTGCACGGAGAAGGGGAGCACCCGGCCGAGTGCGCCTCGCTCTTCGCCACCGTGGAGAGCGCGTGGTCGATGCTCGCGAGCGGTCTCGACGCCGACTCCGCTGATGCCCTCGAAGCTGCCGCGGCGCTGAAGATTCTCCGCGCCCTCGGCTACCTCGCCGAGACGCCCGGCGTGCCGGTTCTCTCGGCCGATCCGGCGGTGACGTTCGAGGCCGTCGCCGCGCTTGCCCCCGCCCGCCGCGAGGCAATCGAGGCTATCAATCGGGCGCTGCGGGAGAGCCATTTGTAGAAGCCCCGAGGTCCGACCTCCAGAGTCCCCGCCTTGAGGTCGGACCTCGGGCCCACGCCCAAAAAAGAAAATCCGACCAGTGAGTACTGGTCGGACGCGAGGCCTCACGAGAGGACCTCTTCAATTCTCGGCGCCCAGCGCGTGAAGGGGTTGTAGTCGTGCACGCGGATGCGCATGCCGTTGAGCGCCTTGCCGCCAGGCATCGTCGCAGGGTAGTTGGCTACACCGTCGATGTCCACCACCAACCCATTGGCGGTTCGCTCGATCGTGATGCTCGTCGGGCGTACCAGGTAGGTGCGGAAGCCGCCAATTTCGAAGGTTCGGGGCTGCCGTCCTTCCAGTAGCGCGCGCACCGCGGTGGCGATGTCCTTCCGGTTCGGACCGGATCGGACATGGTCTGTCATTACTCTCGTTCTCTCGGCCATACGGCCTCCTTTTGTTCGGTTTTCTTGGAGCGCCTGTCGGCGGGCGCTCCTGTCGCCCTCGCGCTGCATACGCAGGCGGCCGGCGGTGAACCGGTTCGATGGAGTACTACCAGTCGCGGTGTTTCAGGTCAATCGGCAGCGGCCGCCGCTCGCGATACCGCGAACCCTACAAAGTC
>DATDYW010000061.1:0-4003 GCA_036516995.1 Minisyncoccota bacterium | reverse complement strand
GGCGCCGTCTACTACCCCGGCTCGGGCGTCCTCGAGGGCGGCAACCTCTTCGTCTTCGGTCACAGCACTAACTGGCCCGTCGTTCGCAACCAGGCGTACAAGACGTTCAACGGGCTCGACAAGCTCGCGGCGGGGGACTCGGTCTACCTTTCATCGGGCGGGGGCAAACGCCACGAGTACCGCGTCACGTCTGTGGGCATTGCGCCAGACGGCGAGGTTCTGGTTAAGTTCGACCAGGGCAGCCACCGACTGACGCTCTCCACCTGCAACACCTTCGGCCTGAAGGAGGAGCGGGTTGTCGTCGAGGCCGACTACGTCGGGCCGGCGGCGACGTCTCCTATTGACTCTAAGAATTAAATAGTGTACACTGTTGGAGACTATATTTAGCAACGGTTTTTAGCCTCTGTCGATTTTTAGCCTGCTCAACCACGCCTTATGAACGCCACCGCGAAAAACCTCATCGTCCTCGCCGCCGCGACTCTCGTCGCTGGCGCTTTCGCCGTTTCGCCCGTTGTGGCGCTGGCGGACGACTTCGGTGGCTGGGGCACCTCCTACGCCGACTCGAGCTGGGACTCCGGCTTCGGGAGCTCGTACGGTGATTCTGGCTGGGACTCCGGCTGGGGCACCTCGTACGCCGATTCCAGTTGGGATTCTGGTTGGGGTACCTCCTACGCCGACTCCGACTGGGGTTCGGGTTGGGGCACCTCGTACGCCGATTCTGATTGGAGTTCTGGTTGGGGCACCTCGTACGCGGACGCTGGCTGGGACTCCTGCTGGGGCACCTCCTACGCCGACTCGAGCTGGGACTCCGGCTGGGGTACTTCATATGCCGACGCCGACTGGGGCACCGACTGGGGCACTTCTTACGCCGACTCTGATTGGAGCACCGGCTGGGGTTCGTCTTACGCCGATTCCGATTGGGACTCCGGCTGGGGCACCTCCTACGCCGATTCTGATTGGGACGTCGCCGACGACTGGGGCATTGCCCAGGACGAGTGGGGCATCGAGCAGGACGACTGGGGTTCCTACGGCGGCTCGCCGGTTGTCTGGGGCGACTCTTACGGCGGCGGCGACTTCTTTGGCGGCGTCTCCTGGGGCACCTCCTGGGGCGGCACCTCCTACGGCGGCTGCATCGGCAGCTCCTGTGGCTCTTCCTGTTCCGGCAGCTCCTGCGACCGTCCGCCTCGCTGCACCGGTAGCTCCTGCCGCGTTGCCACCTGCTCCGGCAGCTCCTGCGACGACAATGACCTGAACGTTACCTGCGACGTTTCCGATACCAGCATTGAGGAGGGCGACTGCGTGACCTTCAGCATCGACACCTCCGGCGGCAACTCGCCGTTCGACTACAGCTGGTCTGGCGACACCGAGGACGAGGGCGGCAACCACCGCACCATCGAGGTCTGCTACGACGATTCCGGCACCTACCGCGTGACCGGTCGCGCCACCGACGACGACAGCGACTCTGACTCCGACTCCTGCCCTGCGGTTGTCGTGGATAACTGCTCGGGCAGCTCCTGCGACGACGAGGACTTCGACGTGGAGTGCGAGGTCTCCGACCGCACCATCGACGAGGGCGACTGCGTGACCTTCAGGGCGAACGTCGACGGCGGCAACTCGCCGTTCGACTACGACTGGAACGGCGACATCGAGGGCGAGGACGACGACAACCGCACCGTCCGCGTCTGCTACGACGACGAGGGTACCTACGAGGTCTCGGTCGTGGTCAGGGACGACGACAACGAGCGCCAGAGCGACTCCTGCCCGTCGGTCGAGGTGGACAACGGCGGCGGCACCGCTCGCCGCAACACGCCGTCGGGTGATCTGGCTTCCATCGACGCCGTCTACCTCTCGCAGATTCCGTACACCGGCCCCGAGGACATCCTCGTGCTCGCCGGCTTCGGCCTGGCGCTCGCCGCGATCGGCATCGGCGGCGCGGTCGCGCTCCGCAGGCGCAGCGACCGAAAGGCGATTGCCAACCGAATTGCGAGTTTCAAGGCCTCTAACCTGACGCGGTAACGCAAACTAGTTAACTGAGAAAAGGCCCGACGCGCGCCGCGCGTCGGGCCTTTTCTTTCTTTTTTTGCTCGCAAAACGAAATAGCGTTTAGCCAACGATAGACTGCTAAACGCTCAAGCCGCGTGGCGCCAATTGTTCAAAAACAGAAGGAATTCCAGCATTATTTTAGCAGAACCTCATTTCTGGTTTATTCGCAGGGAATGCGTTTAGCAGTCTATCGTCCGCTAAAAAATTTTTAGTTTTCTGGGGCGAGGAGGCGGTGCCTCGATTCGTCAACGAGCTTCGCGATGGCATCGAAGAAGGAAAGGGGGCCGAACTTCTTGTCGCCGCGAGCCTCGAGCGTGATTTCGCCAGCGGCCTCCTTGTCGCCGAGCACCACGATGTACGGCGTCTTGGCGGTCTTGGCGTTGCGAATCTTCTTGCCGAACGAGTCGCCGCCCTCGTCGACTTCTGGGCGCAGGCCAGCGGCGCGCATCTCGGCGGCCAGCTTCTTTGCGGCTTCAATGTGCGCGTCCTTCACGGGAACAATCGCGATCTGAACGGGGGAGAGCCACAGCGGGAACGCGCCGGCGAAGTGTTCGATCATCACGCCCATGAAGCGCTCGAGCGACCCAGCAATGGCGCGGTGAATGACGACGGGGCGCTCCTTCTCGCTCTTCTCGTTGATGTACGAGAGGTCGAAGCGCTCCGGCATATTGAAGTCGCACTGAATGGTTGAGAGCTGCCACTCGCGGCCGATGACGTCCTTGAACATGAAGTCGAGCTTGGGGCCGTAGAAGGCAGCCTCGCCCAGGACCTCCGTGTACGGCAGATTCTCCGACTCGCAGACCGCCTTGAGCGCGCGCTCGGCGCTGGCCCAGGCCTCGTCGCCGCCGAGGTACTGCGAGCGGTCCGATCCGCGCAGCGAGAGCTGCACGCGGTAGCCGTCCATCATCCCCATCGTGGAGTAGAACTCCTTGATCGCCGAGACGATAGCCCGCGCCTCCTCCTCGAGCTGCGCGGGGCGGCAGAAGAGGTGGCCATCGTCCTGGGTGATTGCGCGGACGCGGGTGAGGCCTCCGAGCTGTCCCGACTTCTCGTCGCGGTAGACGGTCGTCGACTCGAAGTAGCGCACGGGCATATCGCGGTAGGAGAACTGGTTGTCCGCGTAAATTTGCATGTGGTGCGGGCAGTTCATCGGCTTGAGGAAGAACTGCTCGTCGCGGCCCTGGACGCGGAAGAGGTTCTCGCCGAACTTCTCGATGTGGCCCGACTTCTCGTAGAGCGCCTCCTTGGTGATGTGCGGCGTCCAGACCCGGCTGTAGCCGCGGGGTTCGTGAATCTCCCAGAGGTAGCTCTCGAGGGCGTTCTTGATGAACGCGCCCTTCGGCTTGAGGAGCGGCAAGCCGGCACCGACGAGCGGGGAGATGGTGTAGATGCCGAGAGCGGGGCCGAGGACCTTGTGGTCGCGCTTGGCTGCTTCTGTCTGCTGCGCAATGTAGGCCTCCAGCTCCGCCTTAGAGGAAAACGCCAAACCGTAAACCCGCGTGAGCATCGGCTTCTTCTCGTCGCCCCGCCAGTAGGCGCCGGCCACGCGGTCGATGGTGAAGCCGTCGGGGTCAATCTCGGAAGTATTCAAAACGTGCGGGCCGCTGCAGAGATCGGAGAAGACTACCGAGCCGTCGGCGGCGAGCGTGTCGTAGAAGGTAATTTTCTCACCGCGGCCGGCAATTTCGTCTACCAGCTCGAGCTTGAAAGAGTTGCCTGCGAGCGCCGCCCGCGCCTCATCGGCCGACGCCTCGCGCTCTGTGAACTTCAAATCCTGCTTCGCCAGCTCGCGCATTCGATCGACGATAGCGGGGAAGTCCTCCGGCTTCGGCGCTTTGCCATCGCTAAATGCGACGTCGTAGTAGAAGCCGCGCTCGATGACCGGCCCGATGGTTAGCCCCGCCTCCGGATCTCGCTCGAGGAGCGCCTTGGCCAGCAGGTGCGCCAGCGAGTGCCGGGC
>DATDYW010000060.1:0-13167 GCA_036516995.1 Minisyncoccota bacterium | reverse complement strand
GCGCTGCGGCCATTTACAACTTTCCTCACAATTAGAGTTCTGCAGCTTCGGCGCAAACAGGGCTCGCCCTTACGCTGATATACCGTATGGGTTAAATGGAATTTTCCTGGTGTGCCGTCGGGGCGGCGGTAGTCGGACATTGAGTCGCCACCAAAATCGAGACCTTTGGTGAGAACTTCGCGGACTGCTTTGAAGAGAATCTTCATCGACACTATAGAAACAGACCCAACTGGAGTTTCTGGATTAATTTTTGCGCGCCACAGAGCCTCATCGGAATAAATATTTCCAATACCTGCAATTGCTTCTTGATCTATAAGCGCAGTTTTGATTGCGAGTTTTGGTCGGCGCGAAATTCTTACACTGAAAGTTTTTGGCGTGAGTGAGGAATCGAGCGCATCAGGACCTAGATTTTTTAAATGCGTTGATTCCTCCGCACTAGCAGTTTCTAGAAGCGCCACCTTCGCAAATTTTCTTAAATCAGATAGTGCGAGATGTCTTCCATCATCAAGTGTAAAAACGAGACGAATATATTGATTGAATGGATCGGTGAGCGGACCTTTCGCTGTTGTTCTCCACTTTTTATCTTTTTTATGAAATTTGTATGGACCAACAAGTAAGTGCCCAGTCATTTTCATATGGACGAGAATCGTGTGTTTACCATCAAGATGAATGAGAACATTTTTTGCACGACGAGATGCCCCAACAATGCGGCTACCAATGACCGCTTTTTTGAAACGCAAAAAATATTTTGGATTCTTAATCTCCTCCTTCCCGCGCCAGTATGCACTTTTATATTCAGTCCAAACATCAACAATGCGGCGGCCTTTTACTAGCCGATTCAGCTCGCGGGCGGTTGTTTCAACTTCCGGCAGCTCTGGCATAGCGGCTAGAACCTATCCCAAAAATGGCGCGGAGGCGAGGGTGTCGAATTCTGCGCCGCGGCGCGCCGGCTGAGTCGTGAGGCGTAGCCGCGCTACGCTGAACGGCGAAACGGCGCGCCGCGGCCGGAATTCGGCGGCCTCGGCCCGCGAGCCAGTCTTGAGGAGAGCGCTGGCGGCCATTTTGGGGATAGGTTCTCAATACGCCCTGCGGAAGAAAAGGAAAAGCCCGGGTTTGCCGGGCTAAAACAGGTCAGGGCCTCGCGGGTTTGCTCTCGAGGAGCTTCAGGCCGCTCTTTCGAAAGATTCCGTCGTTGCCGCAGGGAAGCAGGACGCGAAAGCCACGCTTGCAGGCGGTCTCCCCGATGATGGGACGCGGTCCCATTTTTGGGGTGAGAACCCGCATGCTGCGAACGCAGTTTTGCGAGACAGTGGCGACGACCTGTCGGCTGGTTGCCGGAGGTGCGGCGGGGGGAAGGTGTTTACGGGCAGACATAATGAGCTCGGCCGAGGACTATACGCTAATATGAAAAAGTGTCAATAATCGTGCCGGGAAAATGCTTCATCGGCAACTTATTTCCGGCTACCGTAACCGAGCTTGGCGAGCTCTCCGCGGCAGACTGTGGCGTCGCTCCAGGGTTCAGGGCCAGCGGCCCGGCGAATTTCTTCTTGCGCGCCCATACCCGCAACAATTACAGCGTCTCCGGGTTTTGCTAGCGACAGCGCCAGCCTAATAGCCTCGCGGCGGTCGAGCACAATTTGCGCCTTGCCGGCTGTTCCTGCCGCAATTTCCGCGATGATTTCCGCGGGGTCTTCATTGTATGAATCATCTTCGGTGAGAATCACCACATCGCAAAGTCGCGCGGCCACCGAACCCATCTCTGGGCGCTTCCACCGGTCGCGTCCGCCGCCTGCCGAGCCAAACACGCAGATGCGCCGCTTGCCGGTGTAGGTCCCGAAGATTGCCTCGAGCGAGTCGGGCGTGTGGGCGTAGTCAACAACTACCGAGAAGGGCTGCCCCTGCTCGACGCGCTCGCCGCGGCCGGGAATTTTTGTGACGGCGGCAATGCCGTGGGTGATTGCGCTGTCGCTCACTCCGGCGGCGCGGGCCGCAGCGGCGGCGAGCAGAATATTTTTGGCGTTGTGCGTTCCCGCGAGCGGCGAGCGCACGGCGGCGTTGCCGATTTTTACAGATACGCCGCGCTCGTCGGTCTCAACATCGCTGTTAAATTTAACTTCAACAACGCTTGCACCGAGTTTTTTACCTACATCGGCGAACGCCGCGCACTCGAGGTCGTCGCCGTTCACAATCAGGGTCGGCGCCTTTCCGTCGCGCGGCCGGAGCGCGCGGACGATCTTCATTTTCGCCTCGCGGTACGCCTCGAAGGATCCGTGCGCCTCGAGGTGCTCGGGCGCGAGGTTGGTAACGACGAGCGCGTCGAGCGCGATTGGCAGGTGCCGGAACTGCGCAGCGCCCTCGGAGGTCATCTCCACGACCGCCCAGTCGCAGCCGGCGCCCGCGGCGTCGAGCAGGAAGCGGGGAAGCTCCAGGCGGCCGGGCATCGACTGCTTAGCTTTGCGCTCGTAGCGTCCATCGACGGCGAAGCGAATGCCGTTGGCGACAGCTACCTTGAGGCCGCCGCCGGAGAGCGCCGCGGCGGCCAGCTCCGTGACCGTCGTCTTGCCCTTCGTGCCGGTGACGCCGAGGATTCGCAGCCTCCGGTAGCGGCGCTGGTAGAGGATCTTGCCGGCGAGCGCCAGGGCGTAGTGGTAGGCCGGCTGCGCCGCGCGGAAGAGGCGTCGGGGGATTAGCGGCCGAATCGTGTTCAGGATTTTATCCACGCGGCGAGTATACGGGGCAAGGGCTGATTTGTCGCCGTTACCGGCGAGGCGTACCATTGAACGCCGGACGGCGTTCCTCCGTATAAAGCGGATGCGACTCCTCACCCGAGGAGAGGTCAAACTAGGTCGGTTCTGTCCGGCCAGGGTTGTAGGGCTCTCGTAGAGGGCATGCGGCGGGACATCTTAGGGATGTTCGTGAGGGGTAAATGGTCCCCGAAAACGCCAAAGCTAGGGAGTACCTGAATGTAGGACGGCGCACCGATTTTCATCGGCGCATCGTTCCGAATCCACGGCAGGCGTCGAAAGGCGTCCCCGTAAACCTAAACGTTTGGGACGCCGTTCCCGTTTTAAAACTGTCCGCCCAACGGCGCGACAGTTTTTCTTTTCTACCGTCCTTGCCCGAGCGCCTTCAATGCCTGACGAACAATTTCTTCTGTGGAGAGCGAGCGGTCGAGTTTTGAAACTGCGTTGCGAGCATCGGATTCTGCGTAGCCGAGTGCCGCGAGTGCCTCAACCGCTGTTGCTGCACCACCAGTTGCTCCAGTGCCGACCGTGCCGAGGTCACCCATCTTATCTTTAAGTTCAACAACAATTTTCTCTGCGAGCTTCTTGCCCACACCCGTCATCTTGGAGAGGTACGCTGGATCGCCCGAGGCGATGCCCTCACGAATGGTTTCAGCTGTAGCGCCACCGACTACGCCGATTGCGGTCTTCGGGCCGACGCCCGAGACGGTGAGGAGCATCTCGAAGAGCGAGAGCTCGCCGTCGTTGGGGAAGCCGTAGAGGTCTATAGCATCGTCGCGGACGGCGGTATGAATGGAGAGCGACAGGGTACCGCCCACCTTGGCGAGGGCCAGCGTGGCGGGGGAGGCGGCAACCTTGTAGCCAACACCCCCCACGTCGAGCACGAGGTGCCCGGGGCGAACGGCCAGAACCTTGCCGGCGAGGTGGGCAATCACACCCGAATCCTAACACTCAGTGTTCCGAACACTGAGTGTTTCCGCGGCGGCTTGCCGGCCAAAAAGGTGCGTGGTAGCTTGCTAGCCGCAATGCCTATCACCAGCTCCGCCAAGAAGGCCGTCCGCTCCGCTGCCCGCAAGCGGCTCTACAACCTGCGCCGCGCCCGTGCCGTCTCCGCCGCCGAGCGTGACATTCGCAAGCTCTGCGCTGCCGGCTCCGCCGCCGAGGCGATGAAGCTGCTCCCGGCCGCCTACAAGGCCATCGACAAGGCCGCGAAAATGGGCACGCTCAAGGGCAACACCGCCGACCGCAAGAAGTCGAGGCTCTCAGGGCTGATCAAGCGGACGGGGAAGAAGTAGAGAAGAACCGCCGAGAGGCGGTTTTTTAACTCCGCGTCGTCGGGTCAATGCCGAGAGCTCGGTTGTAGAACTCGTACTTCGCCGTCTGGTACTCGAGGTACGTTTTTCCGTTCAGGGACTGCTTCAGGAGGTCGTACTCTCTGAGAACCTGAGGGTTGCTTCTGAACAAATCGAAAATGGCGAGCTGCTCTTGGACTTTCCTCGTCTCAGGGTCTCTCACGCAGAGCGTGATTTCGACGCCCTCGTCCTGCCAGCGCCACTTGCCACCGACGAGGGCGCCGAGCTTCTCGGTGAGCGCGGCTACGTGGCGACCAGCCTCGGCCGCGGGCGAGAGCAGGTAGAGGTCTACGTCGTTCTGCCCGCACACGCCGAGCGCCGCCGATCCCATGAAGCGAACATCCACGTCGGGGGCGACGCTCCTCACTGTGGCCAGCGCTCTCGCGGCTGCGGCTGCTGCCCCGGGGTTGTGTGGCTCGATGCGGACGGTGCTCGATAGGCGTTTTGCGCTCAGGCTCTCCAGGTACTCTCGCTGGGTATCGAGCAGCATGCGCTAGCTGAAGACGGAGAAGTCGGCTTTCCTGTTGAAGTCGAGCAGCACGGCAGTGTACACCTTTCCCTTTCTCATCGAGCGGAGCATCGCCCTCGCGGCGTTCACCGAGCGGCCGAACCAGATGACGTCCTCGGCGATGAGCGCCGTGCCGACGTAGTCCTTCTTTCCGAAGCTGCTCTTCCAGATCTTGGCTCTGCCGCCAACAATGTTCGTCCACACCTCGTGGTACGACGCAGGAATCTTTTTGGCGCGGAGGTGCTTGAAGATGAGCCGGCCGACCGTCCGCCCGCCGGAGCACACGGCGATGACGTGAATCGGCGACCTGAGTCGCTCACACTTCACCGCAAGCTTGGCTACCAGTTTCTCTGCCCGTGTTGGCATTTTCGTTGGAGCGGCACCGGCCGCCGTCTGTGCTCCCGGTTGGAATCGAACCAACATCACAACCTCCGCAAGGTCGCATCCTATCCATTGAACGACGGGAGCGTCGTGGGACGGGTAGCACAGTACCCGCGAAATCACCCTGCCGCAAGGCGCGGCCTTAAAACCCCAACCGCTCCAGCAGCTTCGCCATCACCGGCTCTTCCATTTGCTCCTCGTCGAGGTACTCGAGGCAGAAGTCGCGGATGGTGTCGGCGGGCACCTCGTGGCTCTCGTAGGGAATCACCAGGAGCGGCGTCGACATCCGGCGCGACTTCACCAGGATGCGGTCGTGGTCCTCGGTGTCGATGACCCAGAAGGAGCGGAGCTCGCTCCACGGGTAGCGGAGATCGCCCTGGCGCAGGCCCTCGCGGGAGAGCTCGATGTAGATGAAACGCGGCGGGCGGGTGGCCTTCAGGAACGAGACGCCGGTCGCGACAATAATCAGCGCCGCGAAGGTGTAGGAGCCGAAGAACGCGGCTAAAACTGCGCCACCCACGGCAATAATCCCAACGACCCAGAACCAATCTTGGCTGTGCTCGAAGAGTTTCGGCTCCGGCGCGTGCCAGGAGAGCGACTTCGAGGAGGGCTTGCCGGCGGGGAGCTCCGGATTCACGCCACCATTCTAGCGCGTTCGGACGCCGGGTCTACGAGCGGGGCAACTGCTTGCCCCGCGAGCGGCGTCTGAAGGCCGGAGCGTTACGCGCCGCTTCGGCGCGTCGCGAGGCGGGGTCGCGGCCTCCTCTGCTTTGGCGCGAGGAGAGCTGCGATCGCCGCCTCGGCAGAGCGCCTGGGGACGCGGCTAGATCGGAACCGGTACCGCGTGATGGCGACGCTCGAGCAGCTGGCTCGCGAGGAGCCCTAGGACGAGCGCGCTGATGTAGGCGAGGAAGAAGCCGGCGGGGCGCAGGCTCGCCGTTTCAGCCAAGACAACGGTGAGGAACGCCGCGTACCACGACACGAACGAGACGCTGCCGCAGGCGAAGGCCACGCGGCGCAGGCCCGCGACCTCGGCGACACGCAAGATTTTGTGATTGCCCGCCGCGGCGCAGAGCTTCGGCATCACGATGAGGTTGAGGAACGCTCCGTTGGCTGCTACCACCGCCAGGACCGCCACCTCGGGCCAGAAGAACGGCACGGCGTCGCCGGCGCGGAACGGCAGGTAGAGCCCAATTGCCGAAACGACCACGACGGCGAGGCCAACCCAGAGCACCTGGTTGAGTGCGTGCAGGACGCGCCGCTCCGATTCCGAGATGTAGAAGTCGCGCATAAAGCGGAAGAAGAGCAGGTCCGCGACGGTGGCACCGCCAATGCCAATCGCGAAGCCGGCGAGGTGCGCCGCGGTGATGCCCTCGCGCCAGGCCTCCAGGAGCGGCACGAAGGTGACGCCGACGGCGTAGTTGCTGCCGACCGTGAGGAGCAGCATCAGCGTCGAGGCGGCGGCAGAGGTGAGGCACCACGAGCACCACGAGCGGATGTAGAAAGCCTGAACGAAGGTCAGGTAGCAGGAGAAGAGGAAGGCGGTGACGCCGATAGCGGTGAGCGCGAAGCGCGCCTCCGCCATTCCCGACTCGGCGGGGTGCCAGATTGCCAGCGCCGCGTAGGCGAGGAACACTAAGGCGTAGTAGGCGCCGCCGGCGACCTCGAGGGGTACTCCGGCAAAGGTAGAGAACTCGCTGCGCACCACCGTGTCGCAGTCGGCGCCGAGCGGGCAGACCAGTGGCTTCGGCTCCAGCTTCTTGCGGCGAATGTGGAGGCAGAGGAGCACGCCGAAGGCCGCGATCAGAGCGTTGGCGAGGAACCAAGCGTTCATCGGGGTGAATTCTAGCACCGGTTTCGCCGCCCCCGCCGACATCGGATGTCGGCGGGGGCGCTTGCGGGGCAAGGTGCGCTGGGGGTAGGGTGGAGAAATGCGAACATTCAACACGACATCCTGGCTGCTGGTGCCCGCTACCACCGGCACCAACACGATAATCTTCGAGTTCCTGAACCAGTTTGGGTCCGGGGAGGACTACGAGGTGGGAATCAGCTGCGAGGGCGGTCCCCAGAACGGCTGGGCAATCTACAACTTCCCGAAGGTCGAGCGCATTCTGCAATCGGCCAAGTCGAAGAAGATTAGCTTCACCGTCTTCCGCTGCGAGGAGGGAACGACCGAGGGCGTGCCGTGGAAGGTTCGCTGGGAGTCCGGCAAGCCGACGCGCGGCAAGAAGCGCACGAGCCTTGCCCCGTTTTCCTCCTGACCTTCGGGTCTTTGGCCGCCGCGCGAACGCGCGGCGGCTTTTCTTTTTTCCCGAGGTGGAACCTAGGGTACGGAGGCCTTAAATCTTTTTCGCTTGTACGTACAGGAAGAGCGGGAACTCGCTACGCGCTTTGTTTTCTGCATCAGCGCGCGCGCCCGGCTGGCTCTGGCGGTTGGAAATCCACTCCTCGAGGCGCGTTACGGCAAGGCCTGCCTTTCCGAGCGCTTTCACATACGCCTGCAGTGGTCGGTGAAAAGAAGCGGTGGCGTCGCTTTTAGGATTTCCTGGGTGCATCACGATGCGCTCGGCCGAGTCGGAGAGGTAGCTGTCGAGTCGGCGGAACTGAACATTCTTTTCTTGATCAAATCCCCACGCCGAGCGCTTCGGGATGCGGAAGCACGGGTGGTTCATCACGATGTGGAGCGTGCCATTCTTTCCGAGAAGTCGCTCTGCCTCGCCAAAAGTTTCTGCGAGTTCGCGAATATTCTGCACAGCAAGAATAATGGTGGCGTGTTCAAACTTTCCAGCCTTTAACTTTGTCTCGTGAGCGGGTGCAACGGCGAACGTTGGCGCGGCGCTCTTCTTTTTTGTTTTCTTCTTGGCAGCTTTCGCGTCGCCCTCAACGGCTGGCGTGTCACCCGCTTTCGATTCCGCAATTTTGATGAGCTCGGGTGAGACGTCGACGCCCGAAACGGCCGCGCCGGCCGCGGCGAACGCCCAGGCAAAAAATCCCTGCCCGCAGGCGATGTCCGCCACCGACTCCTTACCCTTGAGGTCAAGCAGCCGGAGCAAATTCGGAAGGATTACATCCTTCTGGTACGTGCCCTCCTTCTCTAGCGATTCGTCGTACCACTGCGCCGAGCCGCCCCACGAGGTGTTGCGCGGCGCGTTGCCGTAGTGCTGAATTGGTGCACGGAAACGGTCGTTCGGGCCGCGACCAACGTACGGGCGGTTCGACGGGCCGTAGGAAGGGCGCGGTCCGCGAGGGTCGTACGGTCTTGGAGCATTGTAATTTGGTCGCGGACCACGCGAATCGTATGGTCGCGGAGCGCCTGGACCTTGGCCGTAACCACCCGGGTGCGGACTACGATTCCCACCGAACGGTCGAGGGCCGCCGCCCGGGACCCCGTAGCGCTGGGCGCCATTTTCTCCGCGCGGTTCCCAGTGAGGACGGGGCGCGCCACCATATCCTCCTGGTCGGGAGTTGCTGCCGCCGTATGGTCGTGGTGCACTGCCGCGATCATCGCGACTACCATAGCCTCCAGGTCGTGGACCTCGATTATCGGATTGCGGTCGCTGGTCGCCATAACGAGGGCGATCGTTGAAAGGTTGCGGGCCGCGCGGCGCTCTCGGAGCGTCGTTACTTCTATCGGGTCGGCCACCGTACATCGGCGGCGGCGGCGGAACTCTCGATGGTGGCTTCTTGGGCCCTCGCTTTTTCGGACCACCGGCATCGTTTTCAGATTCTTTCTTCATATGTTGCACGGTACGTGGGAAAAGGGTGCGGGGCAAGCCTTACGCTCCAATCAGGGTCTTATAAAATTTTTAGACAGTGAGCGATTGCCTGAAGATCTCTGACCTGGCCACTGTTATTGATGGCCGTGACCATCCACACCCGTTGACCAATCATCACAATTTGGGCTTGGGTGATGTCTACTCCACTACCGCTTACCCAGTAGCCTCCTCCAACGAGCGTCTCGCCGTCGTTGCAGGTTGCGAGAGAATCCGCGATAGCCGGAACAGATACCTGGTTACCAGGACGTATAAAGACAACCACCTCACCTGTTGTACCGCCGCTGCCCGCAGGGCCCTGCGGACCCTGGGGGCCGGGCACACCCTGAACCCCCTGCGCTCCTTGAGGACCAGCCGGACCCTGCGAACCATCAGCACCCGCCGTGCCCGCAGGTCCCGCCGGACCCTGGGGACCGGGCGCACCCGGCTCTCCCTGCGGACCAGGAACCAAATCTATATCGGCAATCGCCTCCCGCAGCTCTTGAATCGCAGCCAAGACTCGTTGCCATGGCCTGCCCCGATCGTCTAACGGTGCCGCGTAAGCCAGACTGGCCGCAGAAGCCAAGGCGAGGGCCAGTACGAGAGCCAGAACTTTTGGTGTTTTCATTCGTTTAGAATGGCTAAGGCGGCAGAGGAAGTCAACGCGAGGCTTCTTTGGCGGGGAGAGAGGGATTCGGTCACAACTCGATTCTCGCTGCGCGCATAAATCCTCACCATTTTTGGGAGATATTATAAAACGGCGGGGATTGCTCCCTGTTTAGAAAATATCATCGGGTAAGAGGAGGTATTTTATGTTTGAGGCGTCTAATACGTAGGAACCACTATTTAGCGATGATCAAGATGAAAACATAATCACCGTCATAATTAACAGTGTTGCGACGATACTAAATTTGCTCAGATGATTTGGAGCCGTGATGTCTGACGACTAGACCTTCTTCTGTTCCGCCACACCTTTAGGTATTGCGAAGAGATACGCGACCATAGCCCAAGCAAAGATGACAAGATTGGTTATGTCGCCATCCTGTATAAGTTGTGGGATGTTAGGACCAAGGAGGATTAACGCTACGATCAAAACCGTGGCTAAAAATTCCAACAACTTTCTCCACTTAGTGTTCTCAACAAGTTTTAATTTTCTTTGCTTGGCCGATCTGTAGGCGAGTGCTCCTAAAATGATAAATAATCCCGGCGAGCTATCGTCAAGGATGGTTGTCGAATTCGGATTCGTTAAACTGCCAACCACCATAAACACACCAACAACTAGTATTATCGTTGAACCTATAAATTTTTTATTGATGATAAATTTCACTTTTTAATACTTAAGCGGTTTGTAATTGAGCCACTCTCTGCGGGTAGCGTTGTTACTGGGTCTAGTTGCACGTTTGGTAAAGACCAGGGTCAGTGCTGCAACGATTGCAGTCGCAACGCCAGCACCCTCCTTGACCAAAGGCGGTGCAGTATACATCAAAATTGCATTCGTTTGTCCCACATTCTTTGCTTGATGTAGGCTTCGGTGTTGGTACGGGTGTTGATTTAGGTTTCGGAGTCGGTGCATATTTTGGCGTGAGTTTTGGAGTAGGTTTCGGTGCTGGCGTTGGAGTTGGTTGAGGAGGTATGAATTGTGGCGGTTCATAACCTGACCACCACAAGCCCCTGTTAAAAATATCGTTTGTAAAATGAGAAGCAACTTTCATGTACCAGATTGGGTCAAAGACGTCGTTTCTAAATGCGGTAGGGATAGCGAGCCACCAATAAGGATTAAAAATATCATTTCTAAATTGAACAGGGGCCTGTTTAAAAGGCGCCGGTGTAGCGTCCGTTTTACCAAATGCAAGTGACGGGGAAAATGTGAGGCACAATAATAATGCTACAAACAGTAATCTAAGTCGCACGTTTGTATTATACCCTAATCAGCTTAATCAAGCTGTCCATGGATACAAGAAAGCCGATTTAATTTTCTTGAATTTATCTCAGCAATTTATCACTTGAAACATCAAGCACTTGAGCCAATCTTTCTAACTGTTGAATAGTGAGGTTTTTCTTTCCGTTTTCGACTGCACTCCCTTAGGGTCGCACCGAAGGCGCGACCCCGTTTCGGTTTCAAAATGCGATTTCGATTTCTGGCGAGGAGGCGATTCGGTCATGAGTCACTAATGTCTTTCGGCGCGCCCCAATTTTAGGGGCAGGCGCGCCGAAAGCCTAAGTGCTCGCGGTCACGGGTTACTAAGTCCCTTGCCGCCCGGGGCCGCGGCAAAGGCCTAAGTACCCGCGACCCCGCCTCGCGGCCGCTCAGAGAAGCGGCATCGCTGCGGCCGGCCCAGGCTGAAAGCGTGACGCAGGCCACGCTTTCCTCGCGCCTGTGCCCCCGCCTCGCGCCCGGCCGAGGCGGCCGACCTCGCCGACTCAGTGGCGCTGCGGCTTTCGAATCCCTCTCTCCCCGTATGGCAAAAATAAAAAGAGCGGCCTTGGCGGCCGCGCTTCAGTATGTGCCATGCGGGGAGGGAGGGATTCGAACCCCCGACCCCCTTGCGAGGGTTCCGGTTTTCAAGACCGGTGCATTAGACCACTCTGCCACCTCCCCGAAGACTCGATAGTAGCGCCCTCGGCATAAAATGTCAGCTCGCCGAAATGCTTACGAAGCGCTAGAGTTCTCCCCGCATGCGCTATGTGGGCATCGATTTCGGAACAAAACGCGTTGGCGTTGCTGCCTCCAACGAGGAGGGGACAATCGCTTTTCCGAGAATGACACTGCCGAATGATGACCACCTTCTCCACGAGGTGGTGCGGCTGCTGCGGCAGGACGAGATTGAGACGGTAGTGATGGGCGATTCTCGCAACGGGAAAGGGGAGGAGAACACGGTGATGAAGCCGGCGCGCGCGTTTGCCGATGAGCTGGAGCGCTGCGGGCTCAAGGTGCTCTGGCACCCGGAGATGTACACCAGCGCCGAGGCGGCGCGGGCGCCCGGTTCCACGGCGGCTACGCTCGATGCCTCGGCGGCGGCGGTGATGCTGCAGAGTTTTTTGGACACGATGAATCGTGGGAAGATTTAGCACTCTCATATAAAGAGGAGCGATGCAAGAGGAAAACAAAGTAGCAGAAGCAGTTACGGCCGCGCCCGCGGCGGGCGCGGCCGTTGTCTCCATCGACGACTTCTCCAAAATCGACATTAAAATTGGCACCATTCTCTCCGCCGAACCAATCGAAGGCTCCGAAAAACTTTTAAAACTCTCTGTCGACTTCGGCGAGTCAGCGCCGCGGCAGGTTCTCTCCGGTATCGCCAAGTTTGTGACACCTGAGGAGCTCGTCGGGAAGCAGTGCCCGTTCGTCGCCAACCTTCCGCCGCGCCAGATGATGGGTCTCGAGAGCCGGGCGATGATTCTCGCCGCGCGCACCGCGGAGAACGGCTGCGTCCTCCTCCACCCCGCCAAGCCCCTTCCTCCCGGCGCCGACCTCGGCTGACCCTTCCCCCGTCTTCAATTTTAGCGAGTACATTAACGAGCGGCCGCCCGTTAATGTACTCGCTTTATTTTTAATTTACGGTCTGCAGAGCCACCGTTCGATAGGCTGCGGCCATGAAGGTGGGCTTTCGTCTCGGCCGAGTTGGCGAAGCGGCGCTGCTCTGCCTCGTCGGGTACTTTTCGTACAGCATGCGCCCGACCGTTTGGCGAGGCTTGAAAATTTACCGCGAGATGAAGTTGCGGCTCGGAAATCTCCACCTCTCGAGTTTTCATCGGGCCATTCGGCGGCTGCGGAAAGCGGGGCTGGTGACGGGTAGCAAGGAGTCCCTGCGTATCACCGCAATCGGCCAAAAAGCCGTAGTCGCCAAAGGCCTTGGCTTCTCACCCCTCGCCGTACCAACCCCACGAGAGTGGGACGGCCGCTGGCGAATCGTGGCGTTCGATGTTCCCGAGCGAGCCAAGTTTCGTCGGGAGGTGCTGCGTCGCGTGCTCGCCGATCTGGGCTTCGTGAGGGTGCAGCACTCGGTCTGGGCGCACCCAGCCGACTGTCGGAAGACCGTCGCCGACGTTGTGGCAAAGATTGGCGCAGACCGAGAGGTGGCTTTCGTTGTCGCGGACTCAATCGATGGTGGCCCGAACCTGCTCCGACGCTTCAAACTGGGGTGAAACGTTTACGCGCGGCCGCGCGTAAACGTTTCGTTGGTTTTTGGGGATGCGCGGGGGCGCGGCGCGGGTAGCGGGCGGAGCTCTGGCGGGGTTACGTCGCGGTATAATTTCGGGGCATGCCGCTCCTCGAATCGGCTAGACGCTTCCTACGCCGCGCAGCGCCGCTGCCGAAGTTCTTGAGCCTGGACCCGGTGGCGCTCGACCTCACCGACAAGGCCGTCCGGGTGCTGCGCCTGGAGCGCGACCGCGGCTTCCTCGTCCCCGGCTTCGCGATGGAGGTCTGCGTC
>DATDYW010000059.1:0-2862 GCA_036516995.1 Minisyncoccota bacterium | reverse complement strand
GGCCCGGCTGGTTTTTCCTTGATTTGTAAGGCTTATTCTGCCTTCGCGACTACCGCCTCTTCCTTCTTCTTCACCTCCTCCAGCTTCGTGGAGAGCGTCATCCGCTGCTCCTTGGCGTCGAAGAGCGTGATACGGAAGTCGTACGGTCGGCCGAGCTCGAGCTTGGCGCGGAGGTCCGGCTCGCCATCAAATTCACTGATGTGAACAAGACCAGCCACACCTTCCTCAATCGAGGCGAGCGCACCATGTTTGTTGTACTTGATAACGACACCCTTGACGATATCGCCCTTCTTGTACTTGCCGCCAGCCTCGACCCACGGGTTTGGCTTGAGCGCCTTGATGGAGAGCGAAACCTTCCCGTCCTTCACGTCGATGACCTTTACCTTCACGCGGTCACCCGGCTTGAAGCGCTTGCGGGGGTCGTCCACGAGCGCCCAGTCCATCTCGCTGATGTGGACGAGGCCCTCGAGACCTTCGGCAACGCGAACAAATACTCCGAAGTCCACGGCGCCCGTGACTTCGCCCTCTACGGTCTCGCCGACGGTGAGCGCTTCGAGCGCGGCACCCTTGTCGCGGCTGCCGACTGCCTTCTCGGAGAAGATGAGCCGGCCGTCGTCCTCGGTGGCGCCGATGATGGTGACCACGAGGCGGGTGCCGACGAGCTTCTTGAGCTCCTCGAGGATGCGCTCCTTGCTGCCGTCGGAGACGCGCGGGTAGTGCTCGGAGGCGAGCTGGCTGGCGGGCAGGAAACCCTGAATGCCTTGCCAGTTGAGGATGAGGCCGCCCTTGTTGGCCTCCATCACGGCCAGGTCGAGCGGACGCTTCTCCTTCACAATCTCCTCGACCTCGCCCCAGATGAGGGCCTGCTTGGCCTCCTTCAGCGAGAGCTCGACGTAGCCGTCTTCGTTCTCGGCGAGGACGACTTTCGCGGCGACCGAGTCGCCGATGTGCACCTTGCGGATAATGTCGCGGGCGACGATGAACTCCCGGCCGAAGATTAGGCCAGTGCCGAACGGCGGGAGGTCGACGAAGAGCGACGCCTTGTCGATGGCGATGACCTTGCCTTCGACAAGCTCGCCGACCTTCGGGCGGGCGGGAGACTCGGCAACGGCTTTGGCCATGCCGGTGAGCGGGACGCTGGGCTCTGCCGGCGCCTTCTTTTTCCTAGGCGCGGCGGCGGTATCGGTGGGCAATTTTTAGTTGGAGTTCTGCTTCGCGGGCCGTTTCGGTTCGGCGGCTGCCGTTTCGCAGCTTCGCCCGACCGACGTTAGCAACCCGACACCTAATAACAGAACGCGGGAAGGTTACCCGTTTCAAGACCAATCTGCAAGGCAGCCACCTCTATGAGGTCCGACCTCAAAGGACCACGGGGACGGCCGCGCCGCAAGCGGCGCGGCCCCGAACCGGAAAAAGAAAAGGCGGCCGCGCGGGCCGCCCGTCTGGTGCGGAGACTCTCAGTTGAGCATCGAGCCCCGGTTCGAGGGGTCTTCCTCCTCGGGCGACAGCGGCCGGCTGGTGTCGGGCTTCGGCTCGTCCGTTCCCCGGGAGCGGAACAGCGCGCTCAGCAGGGCGGCGAGGGCGACGCCCCCGAGGATTACTGGTCCGAAGGCGTTGCCGGGCGGCGGGGACTCCGCAGCGGCGAGGGTGTGAAGGGCGGGGTGCATCTTGCCCGCACTTTCACCCGTTCGGGGCGTCGTGTCAATCCCGCCCGGTTCGCCGCCGTGCTAAAATAGCCAGACTAGATATGGTAATCACCTGGAACGGCGTCGGCTCAGTTCGCATCCAGCAGGGCGACCTCGTGCTCGCCTTCGGTCCCGTCTCGAAGCGCTCGAAGCAGAAGACCGCGAGCTTCGGCGCCGACGTGGCGCTCGTGCCGATTCGCCACCCCGACGCCGACGGCGTCGACGCCGTCTCGCGCTCGGGGGCCGAGCCAATTTCGCTCCGCGGCCCCGGCGAGTACGAGGCGAAGGGCCTCTTCGTGCGCGGCTTCGAGACGAGGAGCGGCTACGGCGGCAGCGCGCTGGTGAACACCGCCTACTCGGTCTCGGTCGACGAATGCAACATCCTCTACCTGGGCGCTATAGAGGGTGAGCTGTCAGCGGAGGCAACCGAGGAGCTGCCGGACACCGACATTCTCTTCGTACCAATCGGCGGCGAGGGAGTGCTGTCGCCGTCGGCCGCCGCGAAGCTCGCGGTGCAGCTCGAGCCGAAGGCGGTGATTCCGATTTTCTACGGCGGCCCGGGCGGCGCGGAGGCCCTGAAGAAGTTTCTGCGCGAGTCCGGCGCCGAGAAGGTCGAGCCGGTCGACAGGCTCACCGTTCGCCGCCGCGACCTCGAGAAAATGTCCGGCCAGGTCGTGGTACTGTCGGAGCAGTAGCTATGGGCAGAAAACTTTTCGGCTTCGGCGGGGTAGCGCGCTACGTCAGCGGCAAGGCTGAGCGCCTGCGCGCCGCGCCGCACCACGTCCAGCGGACGGCCGCCGCCGCCGCCGCGGCGGCGGCCACGGCGGCCGTCGTCGGCGCGGCGCTCCTCCTGCAGGCGACGGTTGGCTCTCCCTCCCAGCCCCAGCTCGCCGCCCCGGCGGCGGCGCCGTCGCTGGTCGATGCCGCCCTCGAGCTATCGGACCAGCTGCGCTGGCCAGCGGAGACCGCGCCCGCGGAGTCCTACTAGTGGCGCGCTCGGCATTTTCCGTTTAGGTTAGAGCCGCAATGTCAGCCAAGCGCAACCACCAGATTCAGGTCGCGCCGGCCTTCACCCCCGGCACGACGGTCGACATCGGCATCTCCGGCGAGATGAAGCGGTCGTTCCTCGACTACTCGATGTCGGTCATCACCGACCGCGCGCTCCCCGATATCCGCGACG
>DATDYW010000058.1:0-6181 GCA_036516995.1 Minisyncoccota bacterium | reverse complement strand
CGTTAAATCTAGTAGCAAATACGGATGAGCCCTATCAAAGAAATATCGATCTTGGTGAGCACGCCCGTGCGTGCCAGCTTTCAGTCGTTCGGCGAGCTCGACGTCGACTACGCCGCGATTGCCGCCCCCGGCGGCTACGCGACGATGCTGCGCGGCGGCTACGACGGGAACAACGTCAACACCGACATCACCGTCGACCGCTTCCCGGTCGAGGGTGAGGGAGTCGTCCGCCTCGAGGTGGCGCTCCTCGGCTTCGATTCGAACAAGTCGTCGGCGTCGGTCGTCTCGGCCGCCGCCGCGCTCGACGAGGCGAACCCCTGGCGGGTCGCCGGCATCGCGCCCCTGTGCGCCTTCGGCGCCGCGCACCCCAACGTCCAGCGCAAGCACTGGATCGTCGGACTCGGTTCCGTCGGTCGGGTGGGCGGCGGCCGCCTCGTGCCCGTGCTCGGCAGGCGCGACGCGGGGCGGGACCTCAGCCTCTACGGCTGGGGCCTCGACTGGGTCGGCTTCTACCGGTTCCTGCTCGTCCGCAACGCCTCGAAATTGGGCGTTCAGGCCTCGGCCTGATCACTCAGCCCTCGGTCCCTCTGAACCTTGGACCCTTCGGTTCTTCCGCCGGCAGCGCAGCTGCTGGCGGTTTTTCTTTTCATCGTTCACTCGCGTCGGCGTGCTACCATTTTGGCCGTGAAAAAGGTAGGAACGGCGGTCTCGGCGCGCCGGCGCCCCCTGGTGGTGGGCAACTGGAAAATGAACCCGCCGACGCTGCGGGAGGCTATTAGAATCATTACGGGTTTTAGGCGGAAAGTAGGTGTCTCTCTCGGTCGTGTTGACATCGTTATTTGCCCCCCATTTCCTTACTTGGCCGCATTGCGGGCAAAATTTTCAACGCTGCCGCTCGGTGTGCAGGATATATCAGCTGAAAAAGAGGGAGCCTTCACCGGCCAAGTCTCGGCGGCTATCAGTAAGTCCTGCGGTGCCTCGCTCGCCATCGTCGGTCACTCCGAGCGCCGTGCGGCAGGGGATGGAGACGAGTTGGTAGCCAGAAAGCTCGCCGCGACGCTCGGGGCTGGTCTCGTTGCCGTGCTCTGTGTTGGGGAAACTTCCCGTGATCTTCAAGGTAGCTACCTGCGTGTTCTCGCGGCGCAGATTAAAGCCTCGCTCTCTGGCGTGCCGGCGGATAAGTTGAATAAGCTTGTGGTTGCCTACGAGCCCGTCTGGGCGATCGGCGCGGGGAAGACCGCCATCGGCCCGCGCGAGCTCCTCGAGGCGGCGCTCTACGTTCGCAAGTGCCTGCGCGACACGCTCGGCGCTAAACGAGGCGCCGCCGTGCCCATCATCTACGGCGGCTCGGTGGACGGCGACAACGCCGCGGCGCTAATTTCCGAGGGCGAGGTTGACGGCTTCCTGCCCGGCCGCGCCTCGCTCGACCCGTACCAATTTTCAGAAATTGTTGCCGCCGCCGCCTCGGCCCGTCGTCGCGCTAAATGATTCTACGCTTCTACGCTTCCCCCAATTTTAAGCCTTAAAAATCCTCTCTGTTTACAATATATTTACAACTAAATTTAGAAGTATTTACAACCTATTGACAATCATAGAAACAAAGAGGTACACTCGTTACGCCATGCCCACCAAAAGTTCGGCCACCGACCGCGCGCTACGCTTTCTCGCCCAGAAAAAACATATTCGGAGCCGAGATTTAGCTCTGAATCTCCGGGTGTCTCGCCAGCGGGCGCACGCCATTCTCGCGCAGCTCCTGCGTGAAGGAAGGATTGTGAAGCTGGGCTCCACCGCCCACGCATCGTACGCAGTTCCCGACTACGCGGCAACGCACCTAGAAATTTATCCGGCGCGCTTTCAGAAAAATTACCGGGCAAGCGGTTTGCGCGAAGACGAAGTTTTTGAGGAAGCCGAGCGAAGATTGCCGCAGCTCGCGAGGCTGCCGAGGAACATCCGACAGATTTTTAGGTACGCCTTCACCGAGATGCTCAACAATGCAATAGAGCACTCAGCCTCGGCAGAGGTGAGGGTAGACGTGTCCGTCGAGAGAGGCCGCCTAGACTTCTCAATCGAAGATCACGGAATCGGCGCTTTCCGCAAGGTCATGGCCGCAAGGCACCTCGGATCAGAACTGTCTGCGGCGCAGGACATACTCAAGGGAAAGATCACAACCTCCCCCGAAGGGCACACCGGGCAGGGGATCTTCTTCACCTCTAAGGCCGCTGACCAGTTCGATCTGAAGAGCTACGGGTACAAAATGCTCGTGGACAACAAGATTGATGATGTTTTTCTCAGCGAGGCAAAGAACCCATTCCACGGGACGAGGGTTCGATTCTCGCTCGCCACAGACTCCGAGCGTCTCGTGGCGGAGGTGTTCGAGCGGTACACCAACACCGAAGAGGGCGGCGAGCTTGGCTTCGATCGTACGGAGGTACGGGTGAAGCTCTACACCAGAGAGGGGACGCACGTCTCGAGGTCGCAAGCTCGGCGCATTCTCGTGAGTCTGGAACGCTTTGACTCTGTCGTGCTGGATTTCGATAAGGTAGAGGCAGTCGGGCAAGCCTTCGCCGACGAGATATTTAGGGTCTTCCGTCGTCAGTTCCCTAAAATAAAAATTATCCCTACCAACATGAACGAAGCGGTTGCCTTTATGGTGAAGCGAGCCCAGGGAGAGAATTCTCCCGAGACGCTCTTCAGCTAGATCGCGTAGGCTATTCTATCCACTATGATCCCGCGCTTCCGCACCCTCGCCGATTTGCCCGCCTCGCTCGCGGGGAAGCGGGCGCTAGTTCGTTTTGATTGGAACGTGCCGCTCGCGGAGGACGGCAGCGTCGGCGACGACTACCGCATTCGGCAGAGTCTGGAAACTATCCGAGCGCTCCAGTCGCGCGGCGCAACCGTGGCGGCGATTTCCCACCTCGGCCGCGACGGCGAGTCGCTGGCGCCGGTCGTCGTCGCGCTCGAGGAAGCGGGCGTGCCGGCGTTTCTGGCGGGCGACGCTGCCTCACCCGATGCGCCGGCGACCGTTAGCGGAGCCGGCGGGCGCATCGCCCTCTTTGAAAATTTGCGCCGCAACTCGGGTGAGGAGAGCAACGATCCGGCATTCGCCGCGAAGCTCGCGAAGCTCGGCGACATCTACGTCAACGAGGCGTTCCCGGTTTCTCACCGCGCCCACGCCTCCGTGGACGCGCTGCCGCGGCTCCTGCCGAGCTACGCCGGCGCGCAGTTTGCTCGCGAGGTTGCCGCGCTCTCAAAAGCTTTCCAGCCGAAGCGCCCGTTTACCTTTATTCTCGGCGGTGCCAAGTTCGACACGAAGATTCCGCTGCTGCGCCGCTTCCAGAGCGCCGACCGCATCTTTCTCGGCGGCGCGCTCCTCAACGACATTCTGCGCGCCCGCGGCATCGGGGTCGGCATCTCGCTCGTCTCCAAGAACCCACCAAATGATCTCGCCGAGATTGCAGCCTGGCCGAACCTCGTCACGCCGGCGAAGGTGGTGGTAACCTCGCCGCGGGGAAAGAGAGAGTCAGCTGTAGACGAAGTTGCTCCGTACGAAAAAATTGTGGACGTTGCTCCATCGGAAGCGGAGAAGGTTGTCGGAGGGGCCGCCTCCGTGCTCTGGAACGGCCCGCTCGGCCTCTTCGAGGAGGGTTTCTCCGCCGGCACCGAGGCCGCCGCCCGCGCCGTCGTCGCCTCCGGCGCCGAATCGATCGTCGGCGGCGGCGACACCATCGCCGCTATCGAGAGAGCCAATCTTCAGGATTCCTTTTCCTTCATCTCCACCGCCGGCGGCGCGATGCTCGAATTTTTAGCCGCCGAAACTCTCCCCGGCATCGAAGCGCTCGCCGCTAGTCCCTCGGTTTCCTAATTTTTTCTAGCGCGCCGCGAATTTTTTCGGCGTACTCGTCCGCCTCGGCGTCGCTCGCGTACGGCTCGTGGAGACCGAGGTAGCCGCCGTCGTTCTCGCGGCGGGGGATGACGTGGACGTGGGCGTGGAACACGTCCTGCCCAGCGGAGGCGCCATTGTTCATCACTAAATTGATTCCGGTTGCGCCGGTCGCCACGCGAACGGCCGTGGCTGCATCTTTTGCTACGGAGAAGAGGTGCCCCGTCATTTCCTCGGGAAGCGCAAAAATGTCGGCGTGCGGGTTTCGTGGTGCCACCAGAGTGTGGCCCTTATGGTTTGGGTTGGCATCAAGGAACGCAACAACTATTTCGTCCTCGTAGACAATCCTCGCGGGTATCTCCTTGCTGGCTATACGTTCAAAAATGGTTTTTTCAGCCATAAACCCATTCTAACGCACCGATTGTACAGACACTCGGCGTCTGATACCGAGTGTCTGTACAATTGCGCCTCTGGTTTTAGCTTAGGGAGTTAGAGGGGAGCTGGGGGCTATAATCGCCATACAGTGACCAGAAAAGTGCAAATTAAACCTGATATTCCAGAAGCGGCCCATCAGGCGCTAGCAGAGCATCCACCGCTTTTAAGGAGACTTCTGTATAACCGCGGAATAGTAGACAGCGAAATGGCGGCGAGATTTTTGGCGCCCGACTACGAGTTGCATACACACAAACCAGAAGGACTCACTGATTTAGGGAAAGCTGCCGATTTGGTTGTCGGAGCGCTCGAACGAGGAGAAACTATTGGAATTTTCGGTGATTATGACTGTGACGGCATTCCCGCTGCTGTACTTTTTCACGATTTACTCAAGAAGCAGGGGCAGGAGCGTATTCCCGTTTACATTCCGCACCGCAACCGCGAGGGATTTGGTTTTTCAAAAGTTGGAGTTGATTCTCTTATTGCAGATGGCGCAAAAATAATTGTAACCGTTGATTGTGGTACAGCTGATAGTGGGGCTGTGGAGTATGCGAAGAGTAAGGGACTCACCGTAATCATCACTGATCACCATGAACCGCCAGAGAGTGGTTTGCCGCCCGCTGATGCGGTGGTAAACCCACGCCGCGCCGACTGCGAATACCCCGACAAGGGTTTATGCGGCTCTGCTGTAGCTTGGAAGTTGGCGCAAGCGGTAATTGCGCGCCGACCAGTTGAACCTGTTGGTTGGGAAAAGTGGCTCTTGGATATGGTTGGCCTCGCGACACTCGCCGATATGGTGCCGCTCACGGGCGAGAACCGAGTGCTCGCGAGCTACGGTTTGCAGGTGATGCGCAAATCGCGTCGGCCGGGCCTCCGCGCGCTGCTCGCCGCCGCGAAAGTTGAGCAGGCCACGATGGGTGAGGACGACGCTACGTTCTCAATCGCGCCGCGCATCAACGCCGCCTCGCGGATGGGCGAGCCGGAGGTCGCGTTCCGGCTGCTCACCACCGAGAGCGTCGAGGAGGCGCGCAGGCTCGCGGCGGAGCTCGGAGCATTGAACGATAGCCGCAAGGGCGTGGTGAGTGGAATGGTGAGGGTAGTGCGTGAGCGAATTGAGCAACGGGGTGAGGTGCCGGCGGCAATTGTTGCGGGCGACCCGCGCTGGTCGCCGTCCCTGCTCGGCCTCGCCGCCGGCACGATCGCGGGGGAGTACGGCCGGCCGGTGTTCCTCTGGGGCCGCGGCGAGGGCGACGCGCTCCGCGGCAGCTGCAGGGCGGCGCCCGGCGGGGCGAGCGCGCTCGAAATGCTGCGTCTCGCGGCTGACTGTCTCGAGTCGTTCGGCGGGCACCACGCCGCGGGCGGGTTCGTCGTGAAGCTTGGGGAAGTAGACAACTTGCCGGCCGCGCTCGCCGCGGCGGCGAGCGCGGCCCCCTCCGCCGACTTTCTTGGTGCTGTTGCCGACGCCACGCTCTCCCCGGGCGAGGTCACCCCGGCGCTGGCCGACCTCCTCGCCCGTCTCTCGCCGTTCGGCGTTGGCAACGAGAAGCCGCTCTTCCTTTTCCCCGAGGCGGAGGTGCTCGCGGTCCGTTTCTTCGGCATCGGCAATACCCACGCCCGGCTCACTCTCGTTAGCGATAGCGGCAGAGCCGATGTTATCGGCTTCTTTCGCGGTGCCGAGGTCCGCGATCGTGGCGTAGCGAAAGGCGGTCGCATCTCCGTCCTCGGCTCCGTCGAGCGCTCCTCCTACGGCGGCCGCACCGAATTGAGGTTGCGCCTCGCCGAGCTCCTCTAGCCCTAATAATCCAGAGCCAATCCAGCAATCCAGCGCCGAGTACACGGTTCAGGCTCGTGCGAGAGTCAGACTCAGAT
>DATDYW010000057.1:0-16681 GCA_036516995.1 Minisyncoccota bacterium | reverse complement strand
CTCCGCCTCCATCCGCTCGGGGTTGGTGATCATATAGGGCGAGATGTAGCCCTGGTTCCACTCGAGACCCTGGGCGACTTCGGAGGTGAGCCCCACCGCCTGCGACTCCTCCACCGTTACAACGCCATCCTCGCCGACCTTGCCGATGGTATCGGCGATGACCCTGCCGAGCTCCAGAGACTCTGCCGCAATAGTCGCAACTTGGCGCACCATAGCGGGCTTACCCGAGACCGGCGTCGCCGCCTTGCGGAGAAATTCGGCAGCCTCGGCCGCGGCGGTCTCGATCGCGAGGCGAATGCCCATCGCGTTGCCGCCGGCGGTGACGTGCTTCATCCCCTCCTCGACCATCGCGCCGATGAGCACGCTCGCCGTGGTGGTGCCGTCGCCGGCAGCATCGTTCGTTTTGCCGGCTACCTCTTTCACGATTGACGCGCCCATGTTCTCGATTTTGTCGGCAAGCTCAATCTCCTTGGCGATGGAGACGCCGTCGTTGGTGATGGTCGGCGAGCCCCAGCCCTTATCTAGAACAACGTTTCTGCCGCGCGGCCCGAGCGTGACCTTCACGGCATCGACGACGGTGGCGACGCCGCGGCGAAGCTTTCGGCGGGCGTCCTCGGAGAAAACGATTTGCTTGGCCATTTTGGTGAAGTAAGAAGGAAGAAGTAAGAGGTGAGGAGCTAGCTGAGAACAGCCAGGATTTGGCTCTCGGAGACGAGTGCGTACTTCTGGCCATCGACAGTAATTTGCTCTCCCCAAGAAAAGAGAACGGTCTGGCCGACTTTCACGGAAATAGGCTCGCGCTTGCCGTCTACGAACTTGCCGGTGCCGACCGCAACAACAACTCCCTTCTTCGTGTCGTGCTCGGGTGTGGCAGCCTCGGGGATGATGATGCCGGAGGCGGTCTTGGTATCGGCGCGGTCTACTTCTTTGATTAGCACGCGATCGGCAAGCGGCACGACCCGCGAGAACCCGGATTTCGAAGCTTTCGCCATAAGACTTTTTCTCGCGTTAGCGCCTTTTAATGCGGCCGGGATTCTACTCGCGAAGCGCCTCGGGGTCAATGAAGCGGCGGTGAGACGGGAAGGCCGGGCCGGCGCCACGCCGGCCCGGCCTCAACCTTTCCACACCTTGACGCGACCTTTTGGCAGAGTAAGGTTAGGAGTTGAGTGGGTCGGAGGTTCATTGCCAATCCAAGATAAAAGTTCGGAGGAAAATAATGAAATCACCGCAATCACCGCAATCAACCACACCGCCCGCGACAGCGCGGGCCGCAGAGAATACCCCATCCCAAAAAACGCCCCCAAGCCCAGAGCCAGCAGTGGCCCTGGTTCAGCACCGCAGCTCGAAGACAATCCGCGCGAAAGGCGGGAACCTCGAAAAGGCGCTCGCGAGGCGCGGCTTCCAGGTTCACCTCCGCCAGCTCCCGGACATCCCCCGCAGCTGCGCCAGCGGGCACCCCATTGAGCTCCACTACCTCGAGCTGGGAAAACCTGGCGAGCTTCCGCTCGACCAGGCCATCGCCCAGGCGAGGAAGCAGAGGCTCGAGCCGGCGTGCTCGTGCGAGTTCGGCGAGGCCATCCTCGCCGACGGGGAGAACCCCGGTCTCGCAGCCGAGAAGATTCTGCCCTCGGGCACAATCTTCTTCACGGTTCCCCGCCGCAAAGGCCCGAACGGCGACGACGCCGTGATGCTCGCCGCCGGCAACGAGATCTACACCCTCAAGGCGACATCGCTCGGCGCGATGAAAACCAAGATGGTGCTCGTCTGCGTCCCGGCAGCACAGGCGAAGGCTCGCAAGAGCTGACGCCAGAAAAACAGATTTCCTCCGACCCCCCAACGGCCCGTCCCGCTGACCATCCGGACTTCACATCCAGGACGGCAGACGGGGCGGGCTTTTTCGTTTGCGAAGGAAAAAATGATAATTAATGGGTAATGAGTTCCAACTTTAAAAATCAGCCCCGCCACCTTTTTTTTTCGTCCCACTTATTACCTGTTACCTGTTACTTCTTACTTGTTACTTGTTACTTGTTACTTCTTACTTCTTACTTCTTACTTCTTACTTGTTACTTGTTACTTGTTACTTGTTACTTCTCTAGGCCCGTGCTAGCCTGTCAAACGCTGCAATGTCTGCCGTCCTCCCGTTCGCCCAGGTGCTCGCGGCAACCCTGCTCGTCGGCGCCGTCCTCCTGCAGACCTCGTCTGCCGGCATCGGCGCGCTCGGCGGCGCAGACTCCGCCGACGTGGGCTTCCACACCCGCCGCGGCCCCGAGCGCGTGCTGTTCGTGGCAACCATAGTCCTGGGCGCCCTGTTCGCGGCAATCTCGTTTGTTGCGTTTCGGATAGGCTGAGTAGTAAAGACAAGGTAAAAGTTAAAAGGTAAAGTAAAACTATACAGACTCTTATATTCCTGAAATTCTACTTTACCTTTTGCCCTTTTCCTTTTAACTTCTTATGGACTACGACGAGCCATCTCTCTACTCCAGAGTAACCGCGGCGGCTAAGCGCATTCTCCTCTCCTCCTCGGTAACCGAGCGGGCCGTTTTCGCCGCGCTCGCCGCCGTCGCGCTCGTCTCGGGCCTCGGGCTCGCAACAATGGCCGCCGACCGGCTCCTCGTCGCCGCGCCGCGCCGCGGCGGCGCGCTCGTCGAGGGCGTCGTCGGCACGCCGCGCTTCGCCAACCCCGTGCTGGCCGCCTCGGAGGCCGACCGCGACCTCAGCGCCCTCGTCTTCAGCGGGCTGACCCGCCTCGGCGTGGGAGGCATCGAGCCCGACCTCGCCACCTACGCGGTTTCGGAGGACGGCCGCGAGTACCGGTTCACCATCGGGGAGGACGCCCGCTTCCACGACGGCTCAGCGGTCACCGCCGACGATGTCGTTTTCACCGTCGGGAAGACGCAGGATCCAGAGCTGCGGAGCCCGCGGCGCGGCGCCTGGGCCAGCGTCGAGGTGGAGAAAGTGGGCGAGCGCGAGGTGATGTTCCGGCTCAAGGACGCCTACCCAGACTTCCTGGCCGCGACGACGATGGGCATCCTGCCGCGGAGCCGCTTCGAGAAGCTCTCCGCCCAGGACTTCCTCTACGCGCCGGAGAACGTCGAGCCGGTTGGCGCGGGACCGTTCCGGGTGCGGCGCGTCCTGCGCGAGGGCGGCGCCACCGTCGGCTACGAGCTCGGCCCCTGGGAGAGCGGCGCGGGCGCCGCCCCGTACCTCGCCTCGCTGTCGCTGCGCTTCTACCCCGACGAGGCGGCGCTCGCGGAGGCGCTCCGCCGAAACGAGGTCGGGTCGGCGTACGGCCTCTCGCCGGCGGCGGCCGACTCGCTCGCCGCCGAGGGCTTCCGCGTCGAGCGCCACCCCCTGCCGCGCCTCTACGCCGTCTTCTTCAACCAGAGCCACGATCCGGTCTTGGCCGATCGCGACGTGCGGGCGGCGCTCGACCTCGCCGTAGACAAGCCGGCGCTGGTGCGGGCGGTGCTGCTCGGCTACGGCGCGCCTCTGGACGGGCCGATCCCGCCCGCGGTGTCGCCCCCGGGGGTAACACCGCCGGCGGGGCAAGACACGGAGACGCCGGGGGTGAATTCTCCTGCTGCGGCCCGGGCGGCGCTCGAGCGGGACGGCTTCGCCCCGGGCGAGGACGGCGTCCTGGCGCGCAAGACGAAGAAGGGCACCGAGCGGCTCGCGCTCGCCGTCGCCACGCGGGACGCGGCCGAGCTGGTGGCAGCGGCGAACCTGGTGGCAGATGCCTGGCGGCGTGCGGGGGCGGCGGTCGAGGTGAAGGTCTACCCGCTCGCCGACCTCACCGACACGGTGATCCGGGAGCGCGACTACGACGCCCTGCTCTTCGGCGAGATCGTCGGCCGCGGCGCCGACCTCTACGGCTTCTGGCACTCCTCGCAGCGCGCCGACCCGGGACTCAACGTCGCGAGCTACACCAGCAGCCGGGTGGACGACCTCCTGACCAAGGCCCGCGTCGAGTCCGACCCGGCGAGGCGCGACGAGCTGCTCGCCTCGTTCGCCGCCGAGGTGGAGAAGGACGTGCCGGCGGTCTTCCTCTACGCGCCGGAGGCGACCTACGTCCTGCCGCGGGAGCTCTCGGCGCCGCTGCCGACGCTCATCGCCACGCCCGCCGAGCGGTTCGCCCTGGCGCGGGACTGGCACGAGGACACCCAGCGGGTCTGGCCGGTCTTCGCTAGCTGGCGCTGAGCGGCGCAGAAACACTTTCCGTTTGTCCGATTAGCTAACGATCAAACCAACAGCAACATGACCGACAGCAGCAGCGACAGCAGCGGCGCCGACGGCGGCGGCCAGAGCCAGCCCCCGAACAGTTCCCCGCAGCCCCCCGAAGGCGGCAGCCCGACGCCCGTCCCGCCGCTCCCCGGCATGCAGCCGGGTAGCAGCCGCGGCCGCTTCCGCGGCCGCGGCCGAGGGCGCTTCCGCGGCGGGCACGGCGACGTCGGTCCCCGTCCGACGGGCCCGGGCGGCCCCGGCCCGGCTCACGCCGACCGCCAGCCGAGGTCGGTGTTCGCGCCCTCCAACCGCGAGATGCGCCGCGCCGAGCGCATGGGCCGGCGGCCGGCACCGACCCGCGCCGCCGCACCGAAGGGCAAGCCCGTGCCGATTCCGCCAGTGCTACCCGGCCGCGTCCGCATCATTCCGCTCGGCGGCGTCGAAGAGGTTGGCCGCAACATGACCGCCATCGAGACGTCCGAGGATATCCTGGTGGTCGACGCCGGCTTCCAGTTCAAAGAGGCCACCACCCCAGGCATCGACTACATTCTGCCGAACACCCGCTACCTCGAAGACCGCAAGGACAAGGTCCGGGCGCTGTTCATCACCCACGGCCACCTCGACCACATCGGCGGCGTGCCCTACATCCTCGACCGCATCGGCCACCCGGCGGTCTACACCCGACGCTTCGGCGCCATTATGGTGGCTAAGCGCCACGAGGAGTTCCCGCACCTCAAGAAGCCCGAGATCGTCGTGCTCGACGGCGACGAGACGGTGGCGGTGGGCACCACGATGAAGGTCGAGACCTTCGCCATTTCCCACACCATCCCCGACTCGATGGGCCTCATCATCCAGACGCCGGTCGGCGAGATCGCCTTCATCGAGGACGTGCGCGTCGACAACGTCGACGGCGTGCCGACACAGGAAGAGGAGGAGCAGTACAAGCGGTTCAAGGGCCGCAACATCGTGCTCCTGACGATGGACTCGACCTCCATTGAGAAGCCCGGCTTCTCCATCTCGGAGTCGACGGTGGTCAAGAACATCGAGCGCTTCATCAAGGAGTCCACGAACCGCCTCATCATTGCGACGTTCGCCTCCCAGGTCGAGCGGGTGCTCGCGATCATCAACGCCGCCTTCAAGTACGGCAAGAAGGTCTGCGTCGAGGGCCGCTCGATGAAGAACAACGTGGAGATCGTCAAGCACCTCGGGCTGCTCAAGAACGAGGAGGTGCTCATCCCGGCGACCGAGGTTGACGCGACGCCGCCGGACCGCCTGGTGATGCTGGTGACGGGCGCCCAGGGCGAGGAGTTCGCGGCGCTGATGCGGATGGCGAACAAGACGCACAAGACGGTGACGCTCAAGAAGACGGACACCGTGCTGCTCTCCTCCTCCATCATCCCGACGAACTACTCGGCGGTGGTGAAGCTCAAGGACACGCTCTACCGCTCCGAGGCGAAGGTCATCACCTACCTCGACTCCGACATTCACGCCTCGGGCCACGGCAACCGCGAGGAGCTGCGCTGGATTCACGAGCACATCGACTACAAGTTCTTTATGCCGGTGCACGGCAACCACTACATGCTCCGGCAGCACGCGGAGCTGGCGCACGCGATCGGCGTGGCGCCGGAGAACGTGGTCGTGCCCGACAACGGCTCGCTGATTGAGATTCACGAGGGCGCGTCTAAAATTGAGAAGCTGCCGATGAAGGCACCCAACGAGCTCGTGACGGTGGATGGCTTCGCCGTCGGCGAGAGCAAGGAAGTGGTGCTGCGCGACCGCCAGGCGCTCTCCGAAAGTGGAATCTTCGTGGTCTTCGCGACGGTGCAGCTCCGGAACGGCGAGCTGCGCAAGTCGCCGGACATCATCTCCCGCGGCTTCGTCTACCTGCGCGAGTCGCAGGAGCTGCTGCGCAAGGCGCGCTTCCTGGTCAAGCGCCTGATTGAAACCGAGGTGCGCCGCGCCCGCCGACCGATTGACTTCGACAAGATTGAGGAACGGGTCTCGGATGAGATTGGGAGCTTCCTCTTCCAGGAGACGGCGAAACAGCCGCTCGTGATCACGGTAATTACAGCTGTCTAGAAGTTAGGAGTCTCCATTCGGGCCGCAGGCGCAAACACTGAGTGCTGAGGGCCTTAAACACTCAGTGTTTGCGCCTGCGGCATAGACTGTCGCCTCCGCGGTGACTCGATGGGACAAGCCCCAAAAGAAAAGCCCCGGACCACAAGGTCCGGCGCTTCAATGACCCTCCGCCAAAAACGGCTCGGCGACGGCAGCCCCGATCGCCACGTGCACCAGCTCCGTGGCGGTCGTGGCGATGGCGCGGTAGCTGTGGCGACGAGCCCGCGCGGCGGGCCAGGTGGCGAGCCCGTCGACCCACGCCGCGGGCGCGGGCGGCGAACCGGCGCTCGCACCCGCCGAGTACGGCACGTGGAGCACGGCCTTGCCCAGACGAACGAAAATGTCCGCCAGGCTCTCCCCCGCCACCTTCGGCAGCGGGTTGCCAACGAGCAGCACGCACTCGGCGGCGGCGATGCCGAGGACAGCGGGAGCGCGCTCCTCCCCGTCGTCCCAGACGCCGAGGTACGGCTGGTAGCCAAAGAACGGCAGGCTGCCGCAGAGCCGTGACGCGTCGGCGTGAGCCGAGGCGCTGCAGATAATTGCAATCTTCATTTGCCCACACGTAAGCACGGCTGGCGGGCGGAGGCAAAAGTCTGGTTCGGTTCCTGCGCCGTTTCGAAACTTCTGCCCTCTGCCTTCTACCCTCTGACTTCGCGTTATAATTTCTCCCCGAGATGATAGAGAACCCCACCTCCGCGCCGCGCCCGAGCGCCATCGCGCCGACCGCCCGCGGCGCGTTCCTCCTGATTTTCCTCTTCACGCTCGCGGCGACGCCGGCGACCTACGTCACCTCGAACTACCTCTCCGACTCGTTCGGCGAGGCTTCCGTCGGCTGGCTCTACGCAATCGCCGCCATCGTGAGCATCCTGGGCCTCTCGCTCGGCTACGCGGCGGTCAAGAGGTTCGGCAACGCCCGCGTGTTCAACGTCGTGGCGCTCGTCGCGCTCCTCTCCACCGCCGCGCTCGCGGTGGGCGGCAGCCCGTGGCTCATCGGCGTCGGCTTCCTGCTCTCCTTCACCGCCGGCGTCGTCGGCAACTTCTCCATCGACATTTTCCTCGAGTCGGCCACGAAGAACGAGCACACCGGGAAGGTGCGCGGCTGGAATCTCACCTTCGAGAACGTCGCCTTCCTGCTGGGGCCGCTGCTCGCCGGCATCATCCTGGCGGAGGGGCAGTACTGGCGCGTCTTCGCCCTCGGCGCCGCGATTCTGGGATTCACCTGGATGTTCGGCAGGCGACGCTTCGCAAACTTCGTCGATCCCAAGTACCGTGCCAGTGGCGCCTGGGCCAGCCTCCAGGAGATTCTCGGCCGCTGGAACACCCGCAAGGCGTTCCTCTGCTTTTTGGCGCTGAACCTCTTCTACGCCTGGATGGTCATCTACACGCCCATATACCTCGTGCACTCTGTCGGCCTCCCGCTCTCGGAGGTTATGCTCATTATTGCGGTCGCCCTGATTCCGTTCGTGGCGCTGCAGGAGTGGGTGGGGAGGCTCGCCGACTGCTGCACCGGCGAGCAGGAGTTCCTCGCCTCGGGCCTGGCGGTGATGGGCCTCGCCACGCTCGCGCTGCCGCTCATCACCAGCCAGAGCTTCTGGGTCTGGGCGCTGGCGCTCCTTATGACCCGCGTCGGCGCGGCGGTCGTCGAGGCGATGTGCTACTCCTACATTTTCAAGAAGATTGACGCCGAGGACGCCGGCTCGATGCAGCTCCTCCACGCCATCCGCCCCGCCGCCACCGTCGCCGCGCCCATTCTCGCCATCGCCATCCTCGCCGTGGCGGGCGACATCCGCGCACTCTACGTGGTGCTCGGCATCGTCTGCCTGCTGGCCATCATCCCCGCGCTCCGACTGCGCGACACGCGGTAGCTTGTCAGGCGCCTGGCCAGGCGTAGACTTACCGGCAAATGAGAACCATCGATTACCCTTCCCTGAAAGCTGCCGCGCTTCGCCAAAAGGCGCCCCGACGCGACGTCCGCTGGTGGCTTCGTCGCATCGCCTTCTGGCCACTCGACGCCACTTACTGGCGTCTACGTCGAATCCGCGCCGAGCGCAGCATGCGGCTCGCCTACGGCAACGATCCTCCGCCAAGCGCCCTGCTGCCATCTCACCCCCGCATGCCTAACCGCGCCGCAGCTCTGAACGCCGAGACGATGCGTATGCTCAAGACCGCCAGCTTCGAGCTAATTGACCTGTCGGAGACTCAGACATTCGCGCCACGCGCGTGACCGCCGACACCCATCCGCCCCGCACCTTGTGGGGCTTTTCTTTTATTTTATGCCGGAATCAGCTCCTTCTCCTTCAAAAATTTCTCAATCGCCTCCGCGTCGGTGTCGGCAAGAATCTGGCCGTCGACTTCGATTGTTGGTGCCTTAGTCTGACTGGATTTTTCAATCATTTCTTTCATATTCTCCGGGCTAGCAAGAACCTCCTTCTCTTCAAACGGTAAACCCGTCTTCTTCAGGTACTCCCTAGCACCGTCGCACCACGGGCAGCCCTCCTTCGTGAACAGGGTGATTGTTGCCATAGGCCCCAAAATCCTACCACCGCCACGAACCTATGAGGTCGGACCTCATAGCGCCACGCCGACAGGTATTTGCAGACGTAGGGCTGCCTCGCCCGCGTTGGGACGGCCAGGGCCGAAGCGGGCAAATAAAGGGGCGATAAAGGGTCGTCCCCAGGTCGCGTTGACCCGTGCGGGCGGCGGGCGTACCCTCTGCTCAATTTACGAGCTAGCCCCACCACCCGTGAAAACGCTCATCGTCGAGGACTCGGCCGAGCTGCGACTGGTTCTGCGAAAGGCCCTGGAAGCCGAAGGGTTCGCCGTCGACGAGGCCGAGGACGGGGCAGCGGGGAGCTTCGCCGCCCGCACCAACGACTACGACGTCCTCATTCTGGACAACGAGCTGCCCCGGAAGCCGGGGCTTCTGATATGCAAGGAGGTGCGCGACGCCGGGAAGCACACGCCGATTCTGATGCTCTCGGTGCGCGGCGAGGCGCGCGAGAAGGCACAGCACCTCGAGGCGGGCGCCGACGACTACCTATCGAAACCGTTCTCGTTCGAAGAGCTCAAGGCGCGGCTGCGCGCGCTCCTGCGTCGACCGAAGTCGGTAGCGGTGCCCGTGCTCACCGTCGGCGCCGTGACGCTCGACTCGGCAAAGTTCCGCGTCACCGTCGATGGCACCCCGCTGTGCCTCGCCCGCCGCGAGTTCTCGCTGCTCGAGCACCTGATGCGGAAGGCGCACGAGGTCGTGACGCGCACCGAGCTCCTCGAGCAGGTCTGGAGCTCGTCCGTCTCGCCGCTCTCCAACACCGTCGAGGCGCACGTGATGACGCTGCGGCGCAAACTGGGGCGGGCGGCGAAAATCCTGAAGAGCGTCCCCGGCCGCGGCTACATGGCCACCGACGAGGTCCACGCCTGGGAGCGCCCGCTGCTCTCCGAACGCAGGAAGCTGGCGGCGAAACTTAACTAGAGATCAATCAGCTGGATGATTTGCGCGGCGCTGGTGTCGAGATCGAGCGGGTTGGTGTACCACGCCGTCGGCTGGTAGCGGCGAGGGGCGCCTGGCTTCGGAGGCGAGACATCCGGCGGCGGCGTGGGCGCGGTGGCAGGCTCTGGAGCGATTGGCTGCGTCGTAGCTGCCGGCTGTGACGCTGGGGCCGGCGGCGGCGGCTGAGCCTCGTTCCCGCTCGATGTGGTGCCGCCGCTGCTCGCGCCCGACTCGGAACCGATGGCCAGAACCGACGTCGCCTCGAGGGCGAGGTTCTCGTTGAGCCCGCCCGAGACGACGACCGCGTCGCCGAGTTGAATGCCGGCCCGCTCCAGATCCTCGAGCGAGACATCGAGACGAACCGAGATGCCGCCGGAAGAGAGAAAGACGCAGCCCTGGCAGGACGGGTCGTCGGAGAGCTCGACGACCCCGAAGACCCTAATTTCCGTGCCTCCTGACGCGCCAGCCGCCAGAGCGTCGGCAACGGTCGAGACGGCGCCGACCGTGCAGTCGTCAACCAGCGAGAGCGGAAAGCCGTAACGGGCAACGGCGGAGCAGGTCGGCGCGCCCTCGCCGACCGAGACGACGCGCCAGGTGCCGTCGAGCGACCACGCCAAAAGAACAATCGCCTCGCGGCCGCCCTCGCCGATAATCGTGGCGCGGGCGAAGCGTCCAGAGATCTCGAGCGCCCCCACCTTGCCGCTCGAAAGCCACGGCGCGACCGTCGCGTTCGCCCGGCCGGCGAGGAGCCGATCGATAGCCGCGGACGCGGTGTCGGCCGGCGCTGCAGGCTCGCGGAGATAGAGGTAGCTGCCTCCTCCAACGAGGAGCGCCACAATGGCGACGGCGAGCCAGAGACGCATGCCGCTCAATTGTACACGGTCAAACTCCTGCCGCGGCACCGGGAAAAGGAAAAGCGCGGCCCAGGTTAGGGCCGCGCTCAGTTTCTCTGCTTCATTTTTTTTTGGTCAGACCGCGAGGACCGCCTCGGGCGCCGCCGAGAGGGCTGCCCGGAGCCCGCGGTTGCCGTAGCCCTCGGCGACGACCTCGCCGTCGGGGCCGAGCACGACCGTGTAGGCCTGCTCGAGGACGAGCGCCCGGTAGGACGCGCAGCGCTCGACCAGCTCGCGGTGCGAGCCAATGTCGACGACCTTTCCTTTCTCCAGGAAGACGATCTTGTCTGCCCGGCGAATGGTGCCGAGCCGGTGGGCGATGACGATGCGGGTGATGCCGGCGAGCCGCTCATCCTCGAAGACCGCCTCGTAGAAGGCGCCCTCGTTACGAGCATCCAGACTCGATGTTGCTTCATCTAGAATCAACACCTTCGGGTTCTTCATCAGCGCCCGGGCGATGCCGACGCGCTGCCGCTGGCCACCACTAAGCCTTGCACCCCGCTCGCCGATGCGGCGGGCGAGGCCCTCGGGCCCGAGCGACGGCAGGAAGTCGGCGACCCGCGAGATGGCGAGCACCCGGTTCATCTCGCCCTCGCCGACGGGCCGGTCGCCGACCGCGAAGAGCAGGTTGGTGAGCAGCGTGCCGTCGTAGAGCGTGATGTCCTGCGGCACGTAGCCGACCCGCTGGCGGTAGTCCGACAGGTTGAGGCTCCTGATGTCGGCGCCATCGACGCTGATGCAGCCGCGGTCGGGGTCGTAGCCCCGCAGCAGCAGGTCCACGATGGTGGACTTGCCCGCGCCGGACTCGCCGACGAGCGCCAGGGTTTCCCCGGGCTCGACGACGAACGACACCCCGCCGAGGACGGCCCGGTCTCCGGGCTCGCCTTTCTCGTCGGGGCCGTCGTCTTCGTCCGCGGCCTCTTCCGCCTCCTCGAAGGAAACCTTCTCGGGGTAGCGGAACGAGACGTCGCGGAACTCGATGCGCCCGACAATCTCCCGGGGCGCCGCGCCGGGGTCAACCGTGACCGCCGGCGGCACCGCCAGCATCCGGGCGTAGCGGCCCAGCGAGACGAGCGCCATCACCCACTCGCGGGTCACCATCCCGACGCGGCCGAGACCGTCGCACATAATGGCGAGCCACGAGAGCACCGCCACGAACTGCCCGAGCGTCATTCTGCCGCGGGTCGCCAGAACCACCCCGAAGGCGAGAATGGCGAACCGGGCAACGATGAGGCCGAGATCCCGGAGGTTCATTCGGATGTGGTGCCGGCTCCAGAACGTGATCTCCTCGCCGTGCATCCTCGCGGTGCGCGACTCTACCTCGGCGTTGAGACGTCGCTCCTGGGCGGCGGCCATGGCGTCCGGAATGTGCCGGGTGTACTCGCTCGAGAACTTCTGGACCCGCGTCCGCTCCCGCTCGAGCTGCTCGAGGCGCGGCCGGTAGCGGCGGTTCACCGCGACCGAGTACCATACGAAGAGACCACAGGTGACGCCGACGAGAGCGCCGAGGACCGGTGAGGTCCAGGCGATGGCAACCGAGAAGATGAGAACCTTGATGACGGTCGGCGCCAGGTCGAAGCCGATGAGGTTCACCGCTCGGAGGAGCGCGCGCTGGCCCTCGAGCATCACGGTGCGCCGGAACGCCGAGTTCTCGCCCTTGCACTGGCCGAGCGAGAACGCGGCCACGCAGTCGAGCCCCTGCCGCTCAATGTAGCGCGGCATAATCCGTTCAAAGGTGCGCAGGTCGCGCAGCCAGAACGACCACCAGAGGAACTGCGCGAAAACGGTGGCCGCTCCCGCCCAGAGAATACTCTGGAGCGCCGCGTGGACGTCCTTCGCAACAATCTGGTCGGCGAGTTTCCCCGTGAAGTAGGGCACGAACGCGAGGACGGCGGTGACCCCGACGAGCGTCAGGAGGTGGAGGACGATGGGGAGCCTGAAGGGGCGGAGCCACGACAGGAAGAGGCGGCGACCGGCGAGGTCGCCGTTTTGATCTTTATTTTTCATAATTTATTTTTTATCGATGAGTTTTTGTTGAGCGTATAGCATTACTATACCACAGTTCCTAATTTTAGGAAATGTGGCCTAGTTTGGCCTCCTAGCAGCGACCCGGTGGCAAATGAAAAAGCTGGCTGCGCCTGGCCAGGAAGCGGCCGACGGCGAGCGCGGCGAGGCCGGCGAGGGCGCCGAGGACGGTCCCGGCGAGGACGTCGGGCAGAGCGTGGACGCCGAACCAGAGGCGCGAGGCGGCAACGAGAAAGATGGCGAGCAGCAGCAGGAAGTCCACCAGGAACCGCGCCCCTCGGCTGCAGAGGTGCGTCTGGGCGACGGCGTAGAGCAGGATCGCGAGCGCGGCGGCAACGGCGGCGTGGCCGCTCGGAAAAGAAAACCCCGAGGCATCGAAGAGCGCGCCCGCCGGACGCGGCACGGCGAGAGCGTGCTTGAGCGCAACCGAGGCGATGCGCGCGAGGCCGAAGGCCAGCGCGAGCTCCGTTGCCGCGCGCCACTTCTTGCGTGCGGCGAGAACGGCGAGCGCCGCCACAATCAGAATTGAAATCACCCGCTCGTCGGTGAGGTAGTAGGCAATCGTCTGCGTCTCCGACGGCACGCGACTATTCTACCCTCCCCGCCGCGCGCGGCAGCAGCGCCGCGGTGCGCGAAACCAGGTCGCGGTAGAACGCGGCGAGCGGCGCACTCTTTACCAGAAAGGCTCGCCTTTCACTAAAACTCACAACTAAAACGCGATCGGCGGCTACTGCGTGAGTTACGTCGTACTCGAGTGCCTCGCCGTGCGGCACGTAGCGAGTATCACGGTTCCAGTTGCGCGTCCGGCGTGTAGCTGTTTTCGGATTCGTGACGGTGACCTTGCGCAGGTCGCCGCCGCGGTGAGAGCTGGCGCGGCGCATGTACTCGTCCGGGTAGTACGCCTTGTTGGCGTAGTGGTCACGCGGCGACTCGATGCGCCAGATGGTCGCCCCGCGAGGCAGGCCGCGAACGAGGGTCGCCCAGGCGTCGCGCAGCCCGTCGTCACCTTCAAAAACGCGCACATTGGCGGCAGGTACTGAACGACGACCAGCGTGCAAGACGGCCAGGTGGCGACGGCCTTCGCGTGCCGAGAGGCCGAGCGAGCGTAGGTCGGCGAGCGCCTGGTACGCGGTGGGCCGCGAGACATCGGCGCGGCGGGCGATGGCGGCCACAGGCTGGGCAATAGGGCCGGCGAGCCGCAGCGCCTCGAGCACGGCGGCGGCGCTCGGCCGGAGAGCCACGAAGTCATCGCCCTGTCTGTGCCTCATGTAAAGAAAATTTTACACTAGCGGGGGAGCGCTCGGCAAGCGGCGCCGGTGCGGCTACGCTCACCTCAGAACCATGAACACGCCTAACCTAGTCACCCTGATCCGCCACGGCGAGTCGAGCGGCAACGTCCTCACGCCGGACGGCCGCGCCACCGTCAACTGCGGGCTGGCGAACCACGCCTACCCTCTCACCCCGCTCGGCCGCCGCCAGGCCACCTGGCTCCGCGACGCCCTCGCGCGCATCTGCCCGGAAGGCTTCGACGCCTGCTACGTCTCCCCGTACCTCCGGACGCAGCAGACCCGCGAGCTGGCGCTGCCCGACCTCGAGCCGATTGTCGACGCGCGCATCAGCGAGCGCTGGCGCGGCATCTGGCACACCCACGGCCCCGCCTTCGTCGAGGCCAACATGCGCTGGGAGCGCGAGGCGCAGGAGAGCCAGGGCTGGTACCACAACTGTCCCAGCGGCGGGCAGTCGGTCGTGGAAGTCGAGTCGCAGTTCGCCTCGTTCTTCACCGACCTCTGCCTGCGACACCCCGGCGAGTGCGTCGCGGTCTTCACGCACGGCACGGCGACCATCGCCGCGTTGCGGCACACGCAGAACCTGACCGTCGAGGAGGCTACCGCCTGGTACCACGGCGGGCACGTGCAGAACTGCCACTGCTTCATGCTCGAGCCGGGCACCCCGCCCTGGCGCCTGGTAGTCACCGATGCGGTAGCACCGCCCAAGGACCTGCGCTAGTCCGCGAGCCCGCGACGAACGTCGCGGGCTTTTCCTCTCCAAAAAGCAGACCCCCGGGGCGGGACGGTAGCAAACGAAGACAGTGCCTACGATAAGGAAAAAGTTGGGCTACCGTCCGTGCCCGAGCTCGTCCTCGCGGGCCTCGACCTCGCGCTCGTCGAGGCCGAAGTGGTGCGCCACCTCGTGCCAGATGGTCTCGCGGACGACGCGGCGAACGGCATCCTCTCCCCCGCCGAGGTCCTCCGCCTCGTCGAGGATCGGCAGCCGGTAGAGCGTCACCGTATCGGGCAGCGCCAGCTCGCCGATTCCGTAGTCGGAGCCGCGCTCGGCGAGCGGCACGCCGCGGTAGAGGCCGAGCAGCGTGTCTTCACCTTCGAGACCTTCAAGTTTGCGTGTCTCCTCGTCTGGTTCCTCTTCAACAAGAAATGCCACGTTCTTTACGAGCGAGCGGAACTTCTCCGGCACGGCGCGCGGGAACTCATCGCGGACGACGGCCTCGAACTGGGCGCGGTTCACGCGGTGATTGTAGCAGCGAGACGGAAAAGCCCGGCGCAAGTATTGCTTGCGCCGGGCCGCTGACTTATTTCTTCTCTCCCTCCCTCGGACCGAAGCCCAGCGCCTCCTGGGCGGCGAGCCACCGGGCGCGCAGACCGTCCGGATCTGACTTCGCGGCAGCGGCTACGTCTTCGATCCCCTTGGCGAGCTTGGGAACGTAGTCCCGGAGCCCCCACTCGTTAGCAACGGCAACCTGGGTAGCGGTGAATATACCCACCTGGCCGCGGCTGAAGTGCCGCCTCACCGCCTCGAGCACCGGGCGAGAGAGCTTCGTGGACATCTCGAGCGCCCGCTCGATGGGAACCTGCGCGGCAACCAGCGTCTCGGCGTAGCCGAGCAGCACCGCGTGCAGCTCCGCCTGCAGGATTGTCGCCACGACGCTGTCGTGCTCCGAGATGGACGAGAGGACCGCGCGGCCGCCGAGGGCCGCGCGGAACCGCGCGTACCACGCCTGCTGCGGGCAGTCTGTCGCCACCCGCTCGTAGGCAACGATGAGCGTCTCGTCGCCGAGGGTCAGCGCCTCCGGCGGCACGCACATCGGGTGGAGGAGGGCGAAGGACGCCGGACGGCCGGTGAGAGCCATAAAGACCGGCGTCTTGAAGCCGGAGACGTCCACCACTATTCCCTCCTCGCCGAGTCCGATTGCCACGCGGCTCGCCACGCCGGGTGCCGCGCCAATCGGGACGGCGACGATTGCCGCCTCCGCTCGGCGGGCGAGCTTCTCGAGCCGCGCCTCGTCTTGCACGTCTGCCTCAATGACGGTGTCGCCGAGCTTCTCGCGGCAGAGCCGGACGAGCCAGGAGCCGTAGACGCCGCTAGCGCCAACCACGAGCACGCGGCTCACGCGACACCTCCTCGTTCGCGGGGGTAGGTTCCGAGCACGACCATCTCATCAACCACCGTATCAAGGCGAGCGATGATTTCCATTCCGACCATCGACTCGATGTTACAGTCGAGCTCAAGATAGAACGAGTAGACGCCCCGTTCGCCCATCGGAATCGAGTGGAGCGAGGAGATATTCACCTCGTTCGCACCGATTGACCAAAGGACATTGAGCAGCGAGCGTGGCTGGTCGCGGAGCGATAGCATGAGCGCGGTGCGAAAGTTCGTCGACATAGACTGGCGGGACTGCTTGCCAAGGAGGTGAAAGCGAGTCTCGTTGCCAGCGTGGTCCTGCACATCCCCGTTGATAATCTCGAGGTCGTTTAAGCTGGCCGCAAACGGCGAACAAATTGCAACATCATCTGGATGTGCAATCGCCTCGGCTGCTGCCGCGGTGCTTGTGCAAGACACCGTCTCAACGCCAAGCTCCGCAATCAACCGCTGACATTGGGCCAGAGCCTGCGGGTGAGAGAAGACTCGTTTGATTTTCCGA
>DATDYW010000056.1:0-30672 GCA_036516995.1 Minisyncoccota bacterium | reverse complement strand
TCGGCCTGGCGCCACACCGTCTCTGACTGCGGCTCCACGCCGGCCACGCCGTCAAAGACGACGATGCCGCCGTCGAGAACGCGCAGCGAGCGCTGCACCTCGATGGTGAAGTCGATGTGCCCCGGGGTGTCGATGATGTTGAAGCGCTGCTTCAGCGACTGGTCCGCCCCCATGTAGGTCGGGTTCCAGAAGCAGGTGATGGCGGCGGCGGTGATGGTGATGCCGCGCTCCTTCTCCTGCTCCATCCAGTCGGTCGTGGCCTCGCCCTCGTGCACCTCGCCGATTTTGTGGCTCTCTCCGGTGTAGTAGAGGATGCGCTCGGAGACGGTGGTCTTGCCGGCGTCGATGTGCGCGATGATGCCGAAGTTGCGGACGCGCTCGAGCGGGTAGTCGCGGTTCATTCGTGAATCGGTGCGTGAGCCGCGCGAGCGGGTGGCCGGGGCTAAACAAAACGCCCGCGCTGGGCGGGAGCAATCTAGCAGGGGTAGGCTTATCGTGCAACGCTAGGCTGCTGCAACAGGAAAGTGGTCACGCCAGAGACCTTCGAGCGACGCTAGGCGGCCGTCGTGGCTTCGCCAGAGACTCTCAAGGGCCGAGAGGCGGCCGTCGTGTTTTTCCAACGTTACCTCAATACGCGCGACACGAGTTTTTACTTCCTCTAAATCAGCCTCAATACGATCAACTTGCTCCTCAAGACGATCGAAGCGGGCGTCAACTAAATTGAAGCGTCGACCAACATCAGCAAATCCTCCAGCAATTGCCTCTAGGAGTACGTCTACTCTCTCTTCGACTACACGTGTTGATATTCGCTCAACAATAGGAGGAACTAGTTTATTTATAGTGCGTTCGACGATGGGCGGTACGCGCTTATCGATAGCCTTTCCAACACGCTCATCAAAGAGCGCACCGACGGCTTTGAGATCGGACTTCGTGAGCATGGCGGGGACATTCTACGCCCAGCTGATAAAATGGTTGTAAACAGGGGGTATAGGGCTGATAAAGAAAAAGGCCCGCGGCGAAGCGCCGCGGGCCTTACATAACCTGTCTCCCTTTACTCGCCCGGCGCGTCCGGCTCGAGCAGCGCCTGGAGCGCCCGATCCCAGCGTTTGCCGGAATCCCCACGGAACAGCACCTTCTGGCCGTTCACCTCTGCCCCCTTCACGCAATCGAACATCGCCGAGAAGAAGTCCTGGTGGTGGTTCGCGTCGGTCACGATCGCGACTGGGATGCCGCGGGCGGTGGCCTCGAGCATCAGGGCGATGCCCGCCGGCACGGTATCTGTCACGCCGTAGCGTTCGAGATTGAGTGCGGGGTATGCCTTGTCGGGCGGCATGTTCAGATCGGTGAGAACCGCATCGAACTTGTCGCCACCGAGGGAGAGCAACCGAAGTGCGTCCGCCAGGTTCTGCGCGACTGCAATCTTCTGCCCCGGCAGGACCATGGCCGCGAGGCTAAGGTTTTGGACGCTGTCGTCCACAACCAGAACCATGTAGCTACGCGAGAGCTTCGCGAGGTCCGAGGGAACCGGGAGCGTGGTTTCCGCGGCGACCGTCGCGCGCTTGGCCGACCAAGCTTTGTGGCAAGCCAGCATGGCGCTGACGCCCCGCTCTTCCTTGAAGAGGTTGAGACTGTCCATCACGAAAACGTTCTCGGGCTGCGCCGGCTGCAGATCCGTCTTCGCCGCGCTCAGCACGGCGAAGAACTTGCCGCCGTGACGCTGGAACGCGTCGCGGAGCACCTGCGTGCCCGTGACGAGCACGATGTCGGCCTCCTCGGGAGTGGCCACCTCGCGCTGGTCGGACGAGAGACCGAAGACCTGCAGGAATGCCCGGGTGAGCGGGCCTGGATTGAGGGTATAAATTTTCATTTGCCCGGCATTTTATCAAAAAATCAATATTTGTCAAGCTCTGAAGCGGAAAACCCGCCCTAGATCAGGGCGGGCTGGTGCTCGCGGACGGCCGCGACGATGGCGGCGGCAACCTCGGGGATAGGCGCCGTCGCGTCAATTCGAACGAGCTTCTCCGGCACGTTCGCGAAGAACTTCTCGTAGCCGGCGCGCAAACACTGGAAGAAGGCTTGCGACTCGCGGTCGAAGTGGTTCGTCTCGTGCTGGCGGTTGGCCTTGGCGCGCCGCTCGGCGGCGAGCTCGGGCGGCAGGTCGAGGTAGACGTAGAGGTCGGGGCGCTTCGGCAGGCAGCGGCGCATCGCCCAGAAGGCCTCGTACGCGCTCGGAACCATTTCCCCGAGCTGACGGCCGCAGAGCTGGTAGGCGTAGGTGGAAGCGTCGGCACGATCTGAAACGACGTGACGACCGGCGTCGAGCTGCGGCACAATCCTGCTCGAGACGAGCGCGAAGCGCGCTCCCCAGAAGAGCGAGAACTCTGCCATCGGATCAGTGACGCCCTCGTCTCTGAGCAGGACCTCGCGCACGGCGGCAGCGAGCGGCGAGTCGCCGGGCTCGCGCGTGAGGTACGCCTTGAGCTCCTCGGCTGCTACGGGAGCGACGGTGCTCTTGCCGCAGCCGTCGATGCCCTCGATGGCGACGTAGAGGCCCTTCTGCGGTGATTGCTGGTGAACGGTGCTCATTTGGCGGCAAGGGTAGCACCGCGGCTGAAAAGGAAAAGCGGGGCACTTGCGCCGCCCGCCCAAAGCTGCAGAATGCCGCCAAATGCAAACATCTGAAAATGAAAACGAGTACCTACGGGTGCTCCGGCAAATTCTCGAGACGGGCACCGTGACGGGCAACCGCACGGCGTTCTCCGCCCGCAAAATTTTCGGGCCGCAGATGCGGTTCGACCTCCGCCGAGGCTTCCCGCTCGTCACCACCAAGAAAGTGCCGTGGCGCAGCATCGTCACGGAGCTCCTCTGGATTCTCCGCGGCGACACCAACATCCGCTACCTCCTGGAGCGGGGAAACCCCATCTGGACCGACTGGCCCTGCCGCCACTGGCTGCAGGAAACGGGTCAGCCAATCCCGGACCAGAAGGCCGCGCCCGAGCTATGGAAAGCCGAGACGAAACGCTTCGCCGCGCTCGTGCTCGGCGACCGCAACTTCGCCACGACGTGGGGCGGCTGCGGGCCGGTCTACGGCCACCAGTGGCGACACTGGCCCGACGGCAAAGGCGGCGAAATCGATCAGATTTCCCGCCTCGTCGACGGCATCCGGAAGAACCCGAACGGCCGTCGGCACGTTGTCTCCGCCTGGAACGTCGCCGACATCGAGGAGATGGACGTCTCCGGGCTCCCGCCCTGCCACTGCCTGTTCCAGTTCTTCGTCGCGGACGGCGTGCTCTCGTGCCAGCTCTACCAGCGCAGCTGCGACTTCTTCCTCGGCGTGCCGTTCAACGTCGCGTCCTACGCGCTGCTGACGCTGATGGTCGCGCAGGTGACGGGCAACACGGCCGGCGAGTTCGTCTGGACGGGTGGCGACACGCACGTCTACGAGAACTGCGTGGCGCAGGCGGAAGAGCAGCTGACGCGGGTGCCCAGGCAGCTTCCCGCCGTCAGGCTCAACCCGAACGTGCAGGACATCTTCGCCTTCGACGAGCACGGCATCGAGCTCGTCGGCTACGACCCGCACCCGGCCCTCAAGGCCCACGTCGCGGTTTAGCCGCCCGCCACTCCGAGGAGTGGCGTTTTCCTTTGCGACGTGTAGATTCGGGCCAAATGAACTCGCAAACTGAAAAACCCCCAGGCCCAGCTATCGTCGTCGCCTACCAGCTCGACCTCGGCATTGGCGTTGCCGGCAAGCTCCCCTGGCGCATCCCGGAGGACATGCGGCGGTTCCGCCTGCTCACGACGGGAAACGCGGTGGTGATGGGGAGGAAGACGTTCGAGTCGCTCGGCGGCAAGCCCCTCCCCAACCGGCTCAACGTTGTGCTCTCGCGCCAGCAGCCGCCCGGCCCCAACCGGCCGAACCTCTGGTTCCGCAGCTCGCTCGCGCAGAGCCTCGCCGAGATCGCCGCAGCCGACGCCGGTCGCGCCTTCGTGATCGGCGGGGCGGAGGTCTACAAGATTGCGCTGCGCGTCGTCGACACGATGTACCTGACCCTGGTGCACGCCCGCGTCCCCTGCGACACGTTCTTCCCGGCCTACGACGAGAGCACCTGGGAGCAGGTGCGCCTCGACGACCACCTCGACCCAGCCACCGGCCTCCGCTGCCAGTTCATCACCCAGACCTGGCGCAGGGGTTCCTAGCCGCCTACCCGGCGGCTTTTCCGTTAGTGCTAGAATCCGCCCGCTATGGCCTTATCCGACCGCAAAATTCTCGAGGAAATGAGAAAGGGCGACATCGTCATTTCGCCGTTCGATCGCCGCAACCTCGCCACCTCGAGCTACGACCTGACGCTCGGCGAGTGGTACTTCCGCGAGCAAGTGCCTTCTCTCTACCACCACAAGATCTACAACATTTGGAACAAGGACCACATCGATCATGTTTGGGGCACAAAACCGGAGCGGGCTATTCCGGCGCGTGAAGTTTTTAAAAAAGTAAATTTCGAGTGGAAAGGAATTTCGCCGGACGACCTCGTAATTTTGCTCGCGCCAGGCGAGACGGTGCTCGCTCACACAAACGAATTCATTGGCGGACGAAAGCACATCACCACAATGATGAAGGCGCGCTCATCGCTCGGCCGTTCGTTCATTGAAGTCTGTAAATGCGCCGGCTGGGGCGACGTCGGCTACATCAACCGCTGGACGATGGAGGTCACAAACAATTCCTCTCACTACTCAATCCCCCTTGTGGTTGGTCGCCGCATCGCCCAGATGGTGTTCTTCGAGACCGGGCCGATCGCCGGCGCCGACTACTCCAAGACGGGCAAGTACAACCCGTCGTCGAACCTCGCGGTGCTACAGAAAACTTGGAAACCCTCCGCGATGCTGCCGCGGCTCGATACGGACCGTGACGCGCGGGCAAAAAAGGCCGTCAGAAAAAGAAAACCTCGCCGGTAGCAGCGGGCAAAGGAAAAGGCTCGCCCCGGGTGGAGCGAGCCTTGAGCTGTTCTCGGTGCATCAGGCGGCAGCCGCGCGCCAGTGCCTGGCCACGAGCTCGGCCGCAGCTTCGGGAATGCCGGGAGTTTCCTCGGACAGGGCCAGAATCCGGCTCTCGCCGACGCGGAGCCGGCTGGCCAGCCTCTTGAGCTCCGTCGCGCCGAGGCCGCGGCTGCCGACCACGACGCGGACGTCGCAGCCGTGCCTCACGGCGGAAACGGCCATCTCCTCGGCTCTCTCGAAGTTGAGGTGGCCGAGCTGGTTCGGCGCCAGGACAATGAGGCAGGTCGAGGTCACCCGGTCGGGGACCCCGACCGTCAGGCGGAGCGTCGCAATCGCGCGGCGGATGCCGCGCTCAATGTCGCGAGCCCGGCGAACCCGGCCGCCGACCGGAAAGATTACCCGGACCTCGGCGAACGTCCTGGCCACCCAGGTCTCCCCGTTGGCGCGGAACGTGGTGTGAATTGAAAATGGTTTGACGGTGTTCACAGTTTGAATGGCATTATACAACCTGTAGCGTAAAAGTCAAAGGCGCGGCCCGGCAGAGCCGGGCCGCGCCTGACACAAATTCTCGAATCACCTCGGAGGCGACAGTCGGCGCCGAAAACCGCTGACGCCTAGCCGACGGTGTACGAATGTACTCCGAGGCGTAGCGGCACGGTTTGCGGCCCGAATGGAGCCTCCCGTGTATCTCCTACTTTAAATCTACTTAACCTCCACGCCCATCGAGCGGCAGGTTCCTTCGATGATGCGCATAGCAGCTTCGATAGAGGCAGCGTTGAGATCCGCCATCTTCTTCTCCGCGATTTCCTTGATCTGCGCCTTGGAAATTTTGCCGACCTTCTCGGTGCGGTTCTTGCCGCTCCCCTTCTCGATGCCGATGGCCTTGATGACGAGCGCCGAGGCGGGCGAGGTCTTGTACTTCACGGCGTAGCTGCGGTCTTCAAAAACAGAGATAACCACCGGTACGATTTCGCCCACGCGGTCCTTCGTCTCGTCGTTGAACTTCTTGGTGAACTCGCCGATGTTGATGCCGGCCTGACCCAGCGCAGGGCCGAGCGGCGGGGCCGGGGTGGCCTTGCCGCCCGGAATCTGGAGCTTCACTACCTTGGTGATTTTCTTGGCCATAGTTGTTTTAGCCCGCGCACCTTACCTAAATGCGTCTGTTTGCGCAACCCGAGTCACCACTAGCCCGCAAACCAACACCGAGTGTTTAGGGCCTTTAACACTCGGTGTTGGTTTGCGGGCTAGAACCTAAATCTTCTTTACCTGAAGGTAATCGAGTTCAATGGGAGTCTCGCGGCCGAACATCGAAACCAGCACGCGCAGCTTGCCGCGCTCGGTATCAACTTTTTCGACTTTGCCTTCCAGCTCCTTGAACGGTCCATCGATAACGGTAACGGCATCGCCCTCATCAACGTCGATGGTGTGCTTGGCGCCGGTCTCGGTCTTCATTCGCGAGAAGATGTGGTCGACCTCGGACTTCGAGAGCGGCACGGGCACGGTGCCGGAGCCGACGAAGCCGGTGACGCGCGGGGTGTTGCGAACGACGAACCAGGAGTCGTCGGTGACGACCATGTCCACGAGCACGTAGCCCGGGTAAATTTTCTCCTCCGTCTCGACGCGGCGGCTGCCCTTGACCTTGATTTTCTTCTCGACGGGCACGATGACGTGGAAAATTTTGTCCTCCATACCCAGCGACTCGATGCGCTGCATCAGGTTCTTGGCGACGGCGCTCTCGTAGCCCGAGTAGGTGTGAATCGCGTACCAGTTCCGCTCGGTGCTCGCCTGCTGCTTGGCCATTTTGGAGGAGGTTATAGGTAAGAAGGCAGAGGTAATAGGTGTTGAAACTAGGCGGAGCCGCCGAAGAGCGCCTTCTCCAAAGCCCAGGTGAAGGCTGCGTCGAGTGCGCCGAGGTAGCTCGCAATTAGGGCGGAGACGACGATGACGAGCACGGTGTAGGCGACCACCTGCCGGCGCGTTGGCCAGCTGACGTGCCGCATCTCGGCGGCTGACTCTCGGACGAAGCTGACGATTCCCATAGCCTTCGTGCTTAGCGACTGCCCAGTAAAAAAAGCCCTCGCGGGCCGACGGGAACAGTGTAGCGCGACCAAAGCGTCGCGTCAAACGAAGGGGAAAGGGCGAATGGAGAAGGGCGAGTAAGACAGAGGAAAGACGCAAAAGTCCGGACCTATGCCCGGACTTCGCACATCTCCATTCCCCCGTCGCAATTCCCAGCTAGTTGTCTATCGCGTACTGGATTTCGACGGTAACGGTCACCTCCTGCTGGCCGGGCGTGATTTGTGGCGTCGGCACCGAGAGCGCCTGCAGCTCCATCCCGCCGTAGCCGTCCTTGTACATTGGGTACGGACCGCCGCCCGTATCTACGTCGTAGAGGCCCTGAATCCGGTCGAGCTCCACGCCGAGCGCCCTGCTCATCACCCCGGCGCGCGCCTTGGCGTCCCCGATGGCGAGCCGGCGCGCCTCGTCCTTGACCTTCTCGAGATCGTCGACGGTGAACGAGAGGCCGCTGATGTTCGTGACCTCCTTTTTGCCGATGCCGGAGAGCAGCTCGCCCGCCCTCTTGATGTCGCGAACCTTCACCGCCACCGTCTGGTTGACGTCGAAGCCGACCGGCAGCGAGCGGCCGCCCGGGCAGGAGGCGCCGTAGCGGCACGGCTCCTCAATCCACTCGTAGTGCGGGTAGACGTCGTAGCCCAGGGTCTGGATGTCGTCCTCGTTCACGCCCTCCGATTTCAGGTAGTCGGTGGCGGCGTTGAGGCGCGCGGCGGCGTCCGCCTGCGCAGCCTCGACCGACTCCGCGGTCGTCTGGACGCCGAAGGAGAAGGTGGCCACGTCTGGAATGGCGACGGCCTTGCCGGTGCCGCGGACGCTAACCGAAGGGCCGAAGGTCTGGCTGTCGAGGTTGGCGGCCTCAATCCAGGCGCCGACGGTCTTGACCGCAAGGAACGCGACGAGAACGGTCGCCACAGCGGCCACGGAGAGCGTGACGCAGTAGGCGGCGCGGCGCGGGTAGTCCTGGCTGAAGGATTGGTAGGAAAGCATACTGCGACGTAAGGGTTAATTTGGCTCGGGTATCGTAGCACCAGACGAAGGAAGAAGTAAAAAGGTGCCACACAAAAGATCGGATCTTAAAGATTCGATCTTTTGGCCGAGAGTCACCACGGAGGCGACAGTCGCCAGCGAAAACCGCCCCGACCGTCCCCGACGACGTACTCCTGTACGGCGAGGGGCGGAGGAGCGGTTTGCGCGGCGAATGGAGCCTCCCGTTATTTGAGAATCGAATCTACCGCCGCCTTGAAGGCATCGATGGGCTGCGCTCCGGATACCGCCACCGCCTCCTTCCCGTCCTTGCTAACCACGATGGTCCACGGCGTGCCGCGGCCGCCGGTCGCGGCTGCGTTCGCCATGTCGGCCTTAATCTTTGAAAGTCCCTCTTTGCTATCCAGGCACTCCTTGAACGCCGCGGCGTCGGTCACGCCTGCCTCTGCAGCCAAGGCCGGGAGACGGGTGAGGTCGTTGCGACCTGGAGCTGTATCTTCGGTAACTGCATCTAGAAATTTCCAGAAGGCATCATTGCCCGCAAGTTTAGCAACGCACTCCGTTGCAATAGCTTTTGTCTCGGCGTTTGGGTGAAGACCGGTGATTGGATTGTGGCGGTACACCCAGGCGACCTTGTCGCCGTACTCCGCCTGAAGCTGCTTGAGCGTCGGGTGGACGCGCTGGCAGAACGGGCAGTCGATGTCGGAGTACTCGACAACCTTCACCGGCGCATCGAGGCTGCCGCGGATGTGGTCGGCGGCGGTGACGGCGGCGACCGCCTTGGGGTCGCCCGCGGCCGCGGGCTTGGCGGCGGTGGTGCCAGCGGGCGCCGCGCCGCGGGTGAAGAAAACGGCGGCGGCAATGATGAGGCCGGCGACGACGATGGCGGCCGGAATCGCGACGGAGCTCTTGGTCTCGGTGGACATTTTGGCGGGGGTGGTTAGCGAATGAATTCTGGCGGCTCCCGAAGAAGCTCGGGCATTGTAGCAAACGAGAACGGAGGGGGCGAATGCAGAATGCAGAATGTAGAATTAAGAATTACGAACAGGTTCGCTGCCCTCTAAATTCTGCATTCTTCATTCTAAATTCGCTTTCTTTTCCGTCTTGCCCGAGGCGTTGGCGTTGACCTCGTACGCCGTGTTCTGGCTCTCGAAGAAGTTCACCAGCTCGAGAACGTCCGTGCCGGTCGCCATCCACTTGGCGGGGTTCTGGACCTTGAAGTACGGGTCGAAGCCCAGCTCCTCCAGCCGACGGTCGGCGACGTACTCCACGTACTGGTTCACGTAGTCGGCGTTCAGCCCGAGGATGCCGTTCGGGAAGAGGTCGCGGTTGTAGGCCTTCTCGATCTCCACGCCCTCCACCACGAGGTCGCGGATTTCCTTGGCGAACTCCTCGGTGAGGAGCTCCGGGTTCTCCTCGAGGATGCCCATGATGAGGTTGATGCCGAACTTCAGGTGCAGCGACTCGTCGCGCAGAACCCAGCTCACCATCGAGCCGAAGTTGCGCAGCTTGTTGCGCTGGCGGAACGAGAGGATGACCATGAAGCCCGAGTAGAACCAGACACCCTCCATCACGATGTTCGTCGCCACGAGGTTGCGAACGAAGTCCTGCTTGCCCTCCGGCGTCGTGACGTCGAGGTGCTCCTCGGTCATCCGCATCATGTACCGCTTCACGAAGTTCTCCTTCGCCTGCATCGTGGGCGTCGCGAGGTGCACGCCGTAGACGTCGTCGCGGTCGAACGGGAACGTCTCGAGGACGTACTCGAACGAGACGCAGTGGTTCGCCTCCTCGAACATCCAGCGCGCCAGGAAGAGGTGGCACTCGGCGCTCTTGAGGTACGGGTAGACGCCGAGCGCGATCGAGCGGTTCACGATGAGCTCGGCCGGGTTGAAGAACGCCATAATGAACTTCACGGCGTGCTTCTCGTCGTCCGTCATCGCCTCGAAGTCCATCAGGTCCTCCTTCAGCGCAATCTCGTGCGGGAACCAGGTGTTGCGCACCGCCTGGTTGTAGAGGTCGCGCGCCCACGGGTACTGCGAGGGGTAGAGGTTGAAGTCGTGCGCGGATGGCTTGCCGACGAGCATCGAGGCTGGGTGTTGGCTGGTAAATGAATCGGCCGGGTCTGCCGATTGTACCCCCGCCCCGTCCCCGGTCGACGCAATCCACAGCACGACGCCACTCGATGAACCAGAGGTAAAGCGTCGGTAAACACGAGGCCGAACCTCGCGCGGCCGGCGGCGGGGCGTTTGACAGCTGGCCGCGGCGGCGGCAGGCTTCTCGTCGAATGAAACTTAAGGACAAGATGGGCAAGTCGCTGGAGCGCGTCGAGCTCCGCCGAGGCTACTTCCTCGACGGCGGCAACGGCGAGGCTCTCTGCCTGGTTATGCCGGTGACCGGGCGGCCGAGCCTCCACCTCGGCCCGGTCGTGACCGACGACGAGGCCCTCCTGCGCGAGCTCGTGGAAGCCCTGCCCGCCGAGATTGTTGGCGCGCGCGTCGGCAGCGCCCTCTTCCTGGTCGAGGCGAGCGTCGGCCAGGCGTGGTCGCTCCACGGGAAGAACGGCGAGAAGCCGGAGGATCGGGAGGCAGAGATCTTCCGCAGCGGCGCCGAGCTCCGGCTGCTCGGCGAGCACGGCAATCTCTGCTTCAACACGCCCCAGAGGAAGTGAGCCGCTTCCGGCGCCGCTCCGCGGCGCCTTTTCCTTTCTGGAACGGAAAACCCGCCGGGCGGCGGGTTCAGACGACGACGGCGAACGTTGGCTGGCCTGCCAGGGAGAGGCCGAACGCCCGAACGTCCATCTCGTCGAGGAACGCGGAGACGACCACGCGCTCCATGGCGTTCTCCAGCGGGAAGAGGCTGAAATCGACAGCCGCTAGGTACGCGTGCGCCAGGAGCGAGAGCGGCGCGCGGTGAGACGCCGCGAACGCGCGCCTGATCGCGTCGCCGCCGTAAATTTTTCGGCGGTGGAGCCCCGGCGTGCCCGCCACGGCAATCGCCACGGCGGCTACCTGGAGCGCGAGGTCGAGCAGCGGGTACTGGTCGAGCGACGCCGACCCCTTCAGCTTCCCTACCCTGACGGCAACGGCATCGAGCCTGAGCTGCCGCTCGGCGAGCGTCGTGGCGCGAAGTTTCTTCAAATGACTCATTTGTCTCTTTATCCTACTTTCTGGTACCTGTGTCAAAAGGAAGCCGAACGCCGGGCGTTCGGCCTGAAAGTCCGCAGCCTGTTTATCTAGGCGCCGCAGCCGGCGGCGCGCGCTGGCTGCAGCGCGGCCGGCGCGGCGGTGACGGTGCGCGACGTGGAAACCATGGCGCCAGCAACGAGCAGGCTCGCGACAATAATCGCGGCGGGGGTAGCGAAATCGGATCGGAAAAGCTTCGCCATGCTACTGGCAGCTGTCGCACACCAGCTTCTCCATCGGGTCGGAGGGGCAGACCTTCGGCTTCGAGCTCGGCGCGGCGGGTTTAGCCGCCATCACCGGCACGGGCTCCCGCTGCCCCGACGCGCGGACGATGGAGTCGGGCGAAATTGGACTCTCGACAGGCTGCGGCGCGGGCTCTTCCGCTCTGGCTGCCTCCGCCAGCCGCGCCTTGAGCGCCCCGAAGCCGACCTTGCCGAGCGCCGCCGCCTTGTTGACCTTCACCGTGCTCTGCTCGGCGGTGTGGCGCGGCTTCATGTGCAGGTAGTAGGTGGTCTTCACGCCCTTCTCCCAGGCCGCCTCGTAGACGGCCATGGTCTCGTCGATGTCGCGGCTCTCGAGGTACATGTTCCGCGAGAGCGCCTGGTCAATCCACTTCTGGGCGCGGGCCGCGACCTCGATGAAGGCGTACGGCGAGGTGGTGAACGAGGTCTTGTAGACGGCGCGAATCTCGGCCGGGATTGCCTCGATGCCGCTAATGTCGCCCTGCGATTCGATAATCTGCTCGCGCACCTTCTCCCAGATGCCCGCCCTCTTCAGATCGTTCACGAGGTTCGCGTTGATGTCGAGGTACTTGCCGGAAATTTTGTTGCGCGAGAACACCTGCGCGAAGCGCGGGTCGATGCCGAGCGTCGTGGCGGCTACCAGCCCGATGTTGGCGTTCGGCGCCACGGCGAGGAGCGTGGCGTTCCGCATTCCGCTCTTCACCTTCGCCCGCAGCGCGTCCCAGTCGAGACCTTTGTGCTTCGAAGTTTTGTCGACCGTGAGCGGCACGCCGCGCTCGCGCTCGAGCCGCTCGAGCGTGTCGATCGGCACCAGGCCGCGCGACCAGCCAGAGCCTGGGTAGTTCGGGTAGCTGCCGCGCTCGGCGGCGAGGTTCGCGCTCTCGTCGATTGCCACGTAGGAAACGAACTCGAAAACCTGGTCGGCGAAGTCGTAGCTGCGCGCGTCGTCGTACGCCCAGCCCATCTTCTCGATTGAATCGGAGAAGCCCATCACCCCGAGGCCGACCGCGCGGTTCTCGCGGTCTGACTTCTGCGCCTCCTTGATCGGCAGCTCGTTGATGTCCACGAGGTTGTCGAGGTGGCGAACCGCGGCGCGCACCGTCTCCTCCAGCTTCTGCCACTGCACCTCCCGCTTCTCAACATCGAGGTGCGCGGCGAGGTTCAGCGAGGCGAGGTTGCACACCGCGATCGAGTCGCGGTCCTGCGGCAGGGCAATCTCCGTGCACAGGTTCGACATATGAATCGTGCCGGTGTTGTCGTTGAGCGCGCGGAGGTTCATTGGATCTTTGAACGTCACCCACGGGTGGCCGGTGCCCATCAATGAGACCAGCATCTGCCGCCAGAGCTCCCGGGCGGGCACCTTCTTGTAGGCTCGCAGCCCGCCGCGGTCGGCCTTCGCGCAGTACTCCTGGTAGCGGCGAGAGAAGGCTTCCCCGTAGAGCTCAACCAAATCGGGGGTCTCCGCCGGGTCGAAGAGGTACCACTCGATTCCAGCCTTTACCCGCTTGATGAATTCGTCGGAAATGTAGGCGGCGGTGTTGGCCGTGCGCATCCGCTGGTAGTCGTCGCCGGCGTTGTGGCGCCAGTCGATGAAGTCCGGGAAGTCGAGGTGCCAGTTCTCCATGTAGAGGCACAGGGCGCCGACCTTCTTGCCGGCCCGCTGCACGGCGCGCACCGAGGTGTCGAGGATTTTGGCGAACGGCGCGGGGCCGGAGGAGACGCCGGAGGTGGACTTGAGCGGCGAGCCGGAGGCGCGGAGCTTGGTGATGGAGGCGCCGATGCCGCCGGTCGCCTTCGAAATCAGCAGCACGTCGGCGACCGACTTCGCGATGTGGCCCATGTCGTCCTCGATCTGGAGCAGGAAGCAGTTCGAGAGCGACGGCCGGTTGGTGCCGGCGCCGACGTTCGTCGAGCCGCCGGCGACGTAGCGGAGGGAGGACATCAGGTCGTAGAACTTGATTGCCTGCGCGGTCGGGTCGGCCTCGTTGTACGAGAGACCCATCGCGACGCGCATGAAGAAGAACTGCGGCGTCTCGATTCCCTCCTGCCGCTGGTCCTTCATCGCGTAGCGATTCAGAAGTCCTGAAAGTCCCGCGTAATTTAATTTTTCGTCGCGCGAGTGGTCGAGTGCGCCAGCTAAAACACCGAGGTCGAACTTCTCGGCCATCCGACGATCGAGCCTCCCCTCGGAGACGAGCCTCTCCACGTGCGGCGCGAAGCGAACCTTGTGCAAATTTGCCACGGCATCACGGTCGCCGTCGTCGTAGTTGCCAAGCACCTGCGCGTAGGTGACCTTCAGGAGCAGGCGCTTGCCGACGATGTCGTAGTCCGGGTCCTGCTGGACGTTCTGGAGCGCGGCGTTGACCGTCGCGAGGTCAATTTCTTTCGTCGTCACGCCATCGTAGAGAGAAAGTTCTGTTTCGGTTGCAACTTGAGTGACCATCGAGATCTGATTTGGAAGTCCTTCGCAGGCGCGTTCAATCGAACGATTTATTTTGTCGGCATCGAACGGCACCCGCGTGCCGTCCCGCTTGGTGATGGTGATGGGCATCTCTCTGTAGCTCCTCTGGTTAGGCTCGCGGGGCGGGCGTAGAGGAAATTTTACCTCGCCGCGAACCTGCGCGCAGGGGAAAACTGCCCGCCGCCACCGCTGCGACACGGCCGAGGCGCGGACGGCAAGGCGGGGTCGCCAACGGAGCCGCAGCGGAAGCGCCGCGCGGGCGCTGCCCGCGCGGCACCCGAAAAAATCTTCACCCCTAGATGGCCCGAACCGCCCGGCCGCGGCCGCGCTCGACCGTTTCTCCCGCTCGGAGAACCCGAGCCGGGTCCTCGCAGACCTCGCCGCCCACTTTCACACCCTTCTGCTCGATGACGCGGCGCGCATCGGACTTCGAGTCGGCGATTCCTGCGGCGACGAGCGCCTCGACGAGCGAGAGGCCGGCAACTTTCGCCTCCGGCGCACCCTCCGGCACCACGCCCTCCGAAAAAAGTTCCACGAAGTAGCGGCGGGCCTCCGAGGCGGCCTCCGCGCCGTGGCAGACGCGCACAATCTCTGCGGCCAAATCCATTTTCACGTCGCGCGGGTTCTCGCCGGCCTCGAGCCGCGCCAAGACGGCAGCTACCTCGGCGAGCGGGACCCGCGTGGCCACGGAAAAGTACGTCGAAACGAGCCCGTCGGCGAGCCGCATCACCTTCTGGAACATTTCGCGCGGCTTCTCGTCGAGGTTGACGGTGTTGCCCCACGACGAGCTCATCTTCCGGCCGTCGGTTCCCGGCACGAGCGCGTTTATGACGATGTCCTGCGGCGCCTGCCCGTAGAGCCGCTGGAGGTCGCGGCCGGCGAGCATGTTGAATCGCTGGTCTGTGCCACCCAGCTCGACGTCGGCTCGCACCGCCACCGAGTCGTAGCCCTGCATCAGCGGGTAGAGCACCTCGCGCAGCGACACCCGCTTGCCCTCCTTCAGGCGCTTGGCGACCATTTCGCGCGACACGAAGTCGTTCACCGAGAAAACGTCCGCCTGGCGGCAGAGCTCGCGGTAGGAAACTTTGTCCAGCCACTCGGAGTTGCGGCGCACCTCGACCCTAGACATATCGAGAATTTTTCCCGCCTGGGCGGCGTAAGTTTCGAGGTTCGCGTCGACGGTTGCCTGGTCGAGCACCGGGCGCTCGGCGTCCTTGTCGGAGGCGTCGCCGATTGTTCCGGTGAAGTCGCCGAGGATGAGGACGACCTGGTGGCCGAGCTCCTGGAAGTCGCGGAGCTTCCAGAGGGCAATGGACCGGCCGAGGTGCAGGTGCGGGCTGGTGGGGTCGATGCCGAGTTTGATCCGCAGGGGCTTGCCCGCCCGGAGCCTGCTCCCGAGCGAGGTGCGGTCAACAATCTCCGCTACCCCGCGGGAGAGCAGCTCCTCTATCTTCGCCGGATCCCTGGAGACGGTCATCCCTCTATTCTATAGGAGCCTGGAGGCGGAAACTTCGCGGGGCAGCCAAGGCTACGCTAGCGAGAGGCTCCCCCGTATCACCCGGCCATCGAAGCACGCCGACGATTGCGCCGCAAGTTGACCTTTCCGCTTTCGCTGGCGAGGAGGCGGGATTTGGCGCGGGGGCCGCCCCGGTTGTAGCCGCCAGGCGAGCCGTCGGCGCGAATTACGCGGTGACAGGGAACCCCGGGGTCGAAGTTCGCACGCATCGTCGCGCCGACGGCTCTGGCAGCGCGAGAGTTCCCGGCACGGCAGGCGACTTCGCCGTAGGTGAGCGTCGAGCCCGCGGGAATTCCGCGAACAACGCTGCAAACTTTCTCGGCGAAGCTAGTGCCCCTCATCAAAAATGCCGAGGGCGCGAAGCTTCTTGGCCTCCTCGGCCGCCTTCAGAGCCTCCTCCTCCTGCACCCTCGGATCGCTCAACGTATCGCGCGCCGCCGCCATCGCCTGGAGCCGCGCGAACGCGTCCTCGAGCCTCGGCTCGGAGGCGCGCGGCGCGCCCTCGTTTTTGTTTTTCCGGTCGCCGGGCTTCCCCTCCTCCGGCGCAGGAGCACCACCAGTATTCCCCATCCTCATAGTGAGTCGATTGTAGCACTGGAAAAAAGAAAAGGCCGCCCCGTATGGGGCGGCCTTTTCTTGAGTTGCCGTGCTTTAGAAGCGCGGGCGATCCTCGCGAGGGCGGGCGACGTTGACGGTCAGGGGGCGGCCATCCATGGCCTTGCCGTTCCAGGCGTCAATCGCGGCCTGGCCGTCACCCTCGTACTCAACGAAACCGAAGCCACGGGAGCGGCCGGTCTCGCGGTCCATAACGACGGAGGCCGAAGTTACGGTGCCGTACGGGGCGAAAGCCTCGCGAATAGAATCATCGGTCGCGGAGAACGGGAGGTTCCCAACGAAGAGCTTGGTTGCCATCTATCGAACTTACGAGCTAACGGGTTTGGGCCCGATCAACAGTTACCAGGACGTTCGCGGGACTAGTCGCGGCCGGTTCCGGGAGACAACTCTTGACGGTGGATATCCTAGCGCCTTTCGACTGAAAAGTCAACCCAACCGGCAAGACTGGCGGCGGCAGCTTCCGACGGGCAGAATGGTGGACGCGATGAGGGTGCTCCCTACCTTTCTGACCGCTGTGGCTGCAGCAGCAGTTCTAGGCTGGGCAATCGGCTACGTCGTCGCGTTGAACCGAGACCCCGGCAGTGCAGCCGCCTGCACCGCGGAGGCTATGGTTTGCCCCGACGGCTCGGCGGTGGGCCGAACGGGTCCAAACTGCGAGTTCACCCCCTGCCCAACACCTGCGGCAACCTCCACACCACCCGGGCCTGCGGCGTGCACAATGGACGCTCGAATCTGCCCCGACGGCAGCGGCGTCGGACGCGACGGCAGCCGCAACTGCGCGTTCTCGCCGTGCCCGGGCGAGGGCCGCGCGCGCGGCACGGCGCACGCCGGGCCGACCTGCCCGGTGGTGCGCGAGGGCGATGCGAGCTGCGGCGATAGACCATTCGTTGGAGCGCTCGTGCTCACCTCCTCCAGCCGAGAGGTTGTCGTGACACCAAACGTGCGGGGCGAGTGGTTCGTATCGCTTCCAGCCGGTCACTACACCGTCTCGACTGAAACGAGCATGCCGAGCTGCAGCGGTGAGTTTTCTGTTGCAGTAGGCACCGAGACGGCTGTCGACGTTTCCTGCGACACAGGTATCAGGTAACTCTGTATTTATGTTTAGGGAAGAACCTCCAGCGCCACTCGCAAGCACCCGCGACCTGCGGGAGTACTTGGCGCGCCAGGTTGACCTCGCCGTGCAGCTGTTCAATCGCGACAGTCCCTCGGCGGTACCTGGGCAGAACATCGAGGAGGCCGCGATGCACAACTGGGTGGACCGTGACTACTCGAAGCGCTTCCACGACGAAGTTGTTCGCCGCGAGCAGAGCGGCGCCCCGTGGCCGACGCTCGAAGATTTGGAGCGCGGCGCGCCGGGAGAGGGCGAGCGAAAGCGGGCGGCGTAGGGGGTCAATTCAAAATTAATAATTAAAAATTTCAGGGGGAAAAAGAAAAGCCCGGCGCACAAGGTGCGCCGGGCAAACTGTTTCTCGGAGGCTAGGCAGCCTTCTCGGCGGGAGCCGCATCAGGCCAGAGGAGCAGCTGGTTGTCCGCCCGCTCGTCGATGGCCGATTTGCCGACCGTCGCAAGAATCCCCTTGCCGTGGAAGTCGCGCCGCAGCGTGAGCGTGGGCTGCAGGGCGCGCAGGTGCTCCGGCTTCGGAATGACGCTCACCTTGAGCGGGCCACCGCGATGCTCGAGCCGCGCGAAGACGGTGCACTCGGTGAACGGCGCGTCGGGGCCGCCGCCGTGCCGAATTGCAGTATCCATGCAGATGCGGGGGGAGCCTTTGACCAACACGTAGCCCGATCTGTGGTCGACCTCAATCTCGACAGCCTGGTGCCAGCCGTCGAGACCGAACGGTACTTTGAATTTGGAGGTATCCATTTGCGGCCATTTAGCGCCTACCGTTGCGCGGTGTCAAACCGAAGATGTTTGCAGGCCGCCGCGCTTTGCGCGGCGGCCCAACCTCTGCCTTCTGCCCTCTAACTTCTGCCTTCCTCTTTCGCCTACAGCGCCGAGGCCAGGAGCCCCACCAGCGCGCTGCCGGCCGTCGCGAGAACGGAAAGCGCGAGCGCCGAGCGGATCGGCAGCGCGCCGCGGGAGAACCAGCGCATCAGGAGCGCCTCGGCGCCAATCACCGCCACCTCGGCGAGCGCCCGCGTCAGGGGGCCCATTAGGTACGAGGACGTGGCGAGGAGCAGCGCGAGCGGCACGAAGATAGTTGCCCCAGCCGCGAGCTGGTAGAGAAGAATCTTGAGCGGCCGCTTGGTAATGTGCGCGTAGCCGAGGCCGACGAAGGCCTTCACCGTCGCCTGGAGCAAAAACAGCACGACGAAGAAGAAAATAATTTGCCCACCGGTGGCGGTGGCGACGGCGGCGAGCGGCAGCGAGATAGAGCTGGGCATCGGAAGCAGCATTCTACCCCGCCCCGCAGATTGAAGCTCCGAGCTAAACCCCCGCCAGCCGAATGGCGACGAACATCACGACGACGCCGAGCACCGTCATCGCGGTGGTGAGGAACTTCGGGTGGGCGTGGTGGCTCTCCGGAATGAGGTCGGAGGCACCGATGTAGAGGAAGAAGCCGGTGAATAGCGAGAGGACCACCGCCAGCCCCTTCTCCGGCAGCGTGAAAAAGAGCGTCGAGGTAACGCCGAGCACGGGCGCAACGGCATCCGCCACGAGCCAGCGGAACGCGGAGCGGTTGCTGTTTGGGTCTCCCCTAAGAACGAAGCCGACGGTGTTGATGCCGTCGGAGAAGTCGTGCACGAGAACTGCGATTGCCACGACGATGCCGACCGCACTGGAAACCTGGAACGCGAGGCCGATTGCCGCGCCGTCGAGGAAGCTGTGGAGGACCAGGCTCGCCGCGCCTAGTTTGCCGCGCGCAGCGTGATCGCCGTGGCGGTGAGGGTCGCCCGAACCGTGGCCGTCGTCCACATCGGCGTGGATGCCGGTCAGTCGGTCGAGGATGAGGTAGCAGAGGAAGCCGAGCGCAACAAACGCCGAGATTACCGAGGCATCAAAAAATCCCTCCCCTAACTCGAGCGACTCGGGCAGGAGGTCGAAGAAGGCGACGCCGATGACCGCGCCGGCCGAGAAGCCGAGCACCAGGTGGAGCTTGTCGCGGAAGCGCAGAGCGAACAGGCCGCCGACGAGCGTGGCGACGAGCGTGGCGATTGCGAGGAAAACGAGCACGCGAAAATGGTAGCACGACGAAAATTAAAAATTACAAGCAGGCGCCGCGAAAAGGAAAAGCGGCCCCGGGTGGAGCCGCCGACGAGTTCAGCCGACTTTCTCGAGCGCGTCCTCGAGACCGTTCAGGTCGCCGTCGAGGCAGCCCGAGAGGCAGGCTTTCGCCTCCTCGAAGCCGGCGACGACGTGGTTGAGGGGGTTGAGCGCCACCACCTTCTTGCCGACGCCGGTGGCCCAGCCGATCTCCATCATCGTGTTGCTGCCAATGTAGCCGGGCACGCCGCGCTTCTCCTGGTTCCAAACGAGCGCGACCTCGCACCAGTCGATCCAGCGGAAGTGCTCGAGGATGGCGTCCCGCTTCGCGGCCCAGAACGGGTCGTCGTCCGGAACGGCGTCGAAGCCGCGGCTGCGCAGTACCTCGGTGAAGGAGGTGACGGTGCCGTCGGCGCCGAGAGCCTTGAGCGCGGGCGCGGTAGCTTCCCAGCCCCGCCCGCGGAGCAGCGTTGCCGCCTCCGCCATTTCTGCGGCGAACGCCATCGAACCACAAATGGTGACGCGCGGCTTCCGGGGAATAATTCCCAGCCGCTCGTACCACTCGCGCCAGACGGGCTCGAGGTTGGCGGCGGCGAGCTCGTCTGGCGTGTGCCAGCCGCCGCCTTTCGTTTCGATCGCGTCGAACTTCGGCTCGCCGGTGCCTGCTCCGCCGGAGACATCCGTCACCCACGCGCGGAACAGCCACCAGGTGTGGCTACCGGCGCTGCGGCAGTGGTTCCAGAGAACCTCGACGCCGTAGATCGACGGGATGGCGTGGATGGCAGAGACCGAGAGGCCGGTCTCCTCCTTGATTTCCCTGGCGATGGCGACGTCGAGGGGTTCGTGGCTTCCGTCAGCCTCCTCGTCGACGTGACCGGCAACACCGGCGAGGCCGAGGGGCTCGAACGCGCGGTCAATCATCAGGTACTTGCCGGCCCGCTCAATGATGGCGCCGACCGACCAGTGTGCGGGGAAACCCCGAGAGGATTTGACTGTGTATTTCTTATTTTTTGAGTGCATTTCAATGAGACCCTAACACCGGTCAGCAGAGACGCAAGGGCCGCGCCGCAAAGCGGCGCGGCCCTTGCATGTTTCTTTTTTCTTTCCTTAAACGAGTCACCACGGAAACGGTTTTCGGCTCCAACTGTCACCTCTGAAATTACTCGTCCTAATCGAATCACCACAGAGGCAACATTTGGATGCGAAAAACGGTTCTCGCTAGCCGACGCGCTACGAATGTAGAGCGAGGCGTACGAGACCGTTTTGCGCGCCGAATGGAGCCTCCCGTTGCAGAAGCACAGACTCTCCCTACAACTACTTTCTTATGGGGTGGAGGTGCGAGGCGATACCCACAGCCGCGGCAACGAGCAGCACGTTCTTGATGATGTACTGCCCTTCGAGCGTCGGCACCATAAACCCAGTCCAGGTGACCTCGGGCAGGAGCAGGAGCGGCCCCAGCGTCGTCGCCATATGTACAAAGAGGAGCGGGATTGCCACCCGCTCGGCGCCGCGCCAGAGGAAGAGGAGACCGATCAGGCACTCGAGCGCGCCGAAGAGCACGATGAAGGTGCCGAACTCCATCACCGGAATCGTTCGCTCGAAGAGCTGCTGCACCAAGGGGCTCGCCGGCGAGAGACCGACGACCTTCAGTGCTCCGAACCAGAAGAAGACGAGGAAGAGACCGAAGCGGGCCAGCGGCTCGAAGAGCGAGCGGAAGGCGTGAATCAGACGGATATCGAAATCGCGGAGCGTCACGGGAGAAATTGTAGCAGAGCTCGCGAGTCCGGGCTGTGCGTCTGGGTCTCGCGGATTTGACAGGTAGTGCTATCGAAAAGGCCGCTCGCGAAACGCGAGCGGCCTTTTTCTTTTCTTTTATTTTTCCGAACCAGCTAGCAGCCGAGCGCCGCCCTGCACTGCGCGCGCGAGGCCTCCGGCACGCTGTCGCAGGCGGCGCACTGGCTGGCACCCGCGCCGACACCGGCCGAGGCGCTGGCGCCAACTGAACCGCCGATGCCGGCGGCACCGGCTGCGCCCGCCGAGGCGCTAGCGCCGCCGGTGAAATCCATGAACTTCACGCCCGCGGGCAGCGCGAACTTGGAGTCGTCGGCTCGCCAGCTACCGCAGTCGTAATCCATTTCCTGGTCCCAGTCGACAGACTGGTCGGCCTGCGCCGAGCTACCTTCCGCACCGGCGGTGGCGCGCATCTTCAATCCCTGGCCAGCCAGGGCATCGGACCAGACGTAGATGTCGTCACCCATCTTGATCATGTGCGAGGCGACGGTGCCGCTGCTGCTGGCCGTCATTGTGAAATCGCCGCGCATCTTGTCGCCGGCGACGAAGATGGTGCCGGCGTTGGTGGCCTCCGCGTCGGTCTTGGAGAACGAGCAGGTCAGGCTCTGGCCGAGGCCGACGAGAGCGCGCAGGCTCCGCGGCGATGCCGCGGTGTCGCCCGCGTCCGCGGGAGCCGGGGCGCGGTTGGCCGAGTAGTAGTAGCCGCCGCCGAGGAGGACGACGGCAATGACGACGAGCGCGACGATGAGACCGAAGCCGGGGGCGACGCGGGAATGAGAGGCTTGCATTGAAAGGGTGGTAGCGGGGTAAGCGTGAACGGGAACGCCTACATCGTAGTGGCAGTGGCACCAGGAACGCAACTGCCCCGAGCTAGAGCTTGAGGGTCTGGCTTCCCGGCTGCGGAGCTGGGTTGCCGAACGTGACCGTGCGCGCGGCAATCGTGCCGTCGGCCAGCAGCGTGCCTATTACCCGAATATGCATCCCGATGTAGAGCTCGGACCGCTTCATCGGCACGAGCGCCGCGCCGTCCTCGGTGTACTTCTGAAACTTGGTGGTGCTGGCGAAGGTCGCGACCCACGGCGCCTCGCGCCTGGCGGTGAGCGAGAGGCCGGAGGGACCGAGCGCGACGATTGGCCCGCCGACTATCTGGGTGAACGGCTTCGGCGGCGTGGTGGTGGCTGGCGGAGGAACGACCGGCGACGGGATCGGCGTGGTGGTCGCGGTCGGGGACGTGCTCGTAGCCGCCGCGAGCGGTACGGCGGGTGCCGACGCAGGACGCCAGGCAAGGGAAAAGCCGAGGAGCACCAGGAGCGCGGCGACGAGCGCGAGGAGGAGGGAGAGGCGCGGCACGGGAGGATAGTAGCAAATTGAGAATTAAAAAGGCGATTCTCGTTTGGGTGCCGTCGTGGAGGAAGTCAGGGCTGGGTTTGAGAGAGGTGGGGTGGCTGTTTACATTCCCGCGCTCTCCCCCGCCGCTACCGCCCCGGCCCATTCTTAAAGTCTTCGGCGATCTTCCAAACCCCCTTCTCCAGAAAAGCTTCGATGGTTTGCCGACCGGCTTTGTTAATAAGATTGGAGTGAGAGATTTTATTGCCCTTCGCGTAGTCGGAGAGCGTGACAATTTTCTTGCCCTCTAGGTAGGCGAGGCGCTTGTGGTAGCTGTTGGTGAGCGCCCTGCCGACTATTTCTTCCATGGTGGCGGTCGCGCCTCTTTCGTCGAACTCCTTGAGGGCCTCGTAGTACCTCTTCCGGTCGATGAACTTAATGTTTATGGGAACAAAACCTTCCCGGATCAGCAGGTAGTTATTGATGACGCGCCCTATGCGCCCGTTCCCGTCGTTGAACGGGTGGAGGCGCTCGAAGGCGAGGTGCAGCCGCGCGATACGCTTGATGATGTTTTCGTGGCTCGCGGCGTTGTACTCCGAAAACATTTTCTCGAGACCCCCGCTAATCTCTTTTGGGGCCGGAGCTACGTGGCTCCCGACGCGGACGTACTCGCCGTCCTCGCGGAATCTCCCGGCAATCTCGTCGCGAATGTTCGACATCAGCATCTTGTGGAGCGACAGAATGACGTCGGGGAGGAGCTCGTGCTCTTTGGCCCGCTTGTCGATGTAGGACACGACCCGGGCGAGGTTTTTTGCCTCGAATATCTCTCTCTCGGAAATATACCGATCGAGATCAATCTGGAGGAGTATCTTTTCGGTTTCCTCGAGGCTCAGCGTGCTGTTCTCGATGGCGTTCGAGTTGTACACCTGCTCCGCGACCTCCGCTTCGCCAAGGAGCGCGACGAGCGCCTCTTTCCCCGGCAATGCCTTGTAGTACCTCTCCCGAAGGGCGCTGATCTTGCCGAAGACCGCAGATGTTTTTGCCACGCCTCTCAAGTATAGCTATTTTCACTGTTTTATCAATATAACCGTGAAAATATGCGCAAAACTGTGTATTTTCACGATTTAAAATATGTGGACATCGTGGAGGAAGTCAGGGCTGGGTTTGAGAGGAGAAACGAATCAACTTTCTACATTCCAATGCTCTGCCCCACCCCGCTCGCCACTATTCTCTAGGGAAGGAAAACCGCCCATCCGAAGATGGGCGGCTCTGTTTAGCCAACGAGAACGAGACTGTGGATGGTGTTCCGGATTTTCTCCCGACGCTCTGTCGACGCGTCCATTTTCACGGTGTAACCACTCTTGGCCATCCGCTCGACGTACTGGTCCGGCTCTTCCGAGTAGACCGTCGCCTGCTCGAAGTGCAGACCCCGCTCTTTCGCAAGGAAGAGGTCCAGGTTGTCGCCAACACCGGGGTGAACTCCGACCGTCGTCTCCGACGCATACTTCACGAGCTGGTCCCGAACTTCGGCCGGGTCCCGTTCGCTCATAACCCAATTCATTTCGGGCAAGGCGAGACGGGCCAGGCTGTAGACCAACTCCGCGAAGTGCGGGTAGTCCTTGTCGGACGTTGGGAGGTCGAAGGGAATGCTGGTTTTCAGGCCATCAACCGAGTGAGCGGTCGGTAGGCAGATTCGCACTACCTTAGCCCCCTCCGACTGGAGCTCCTTCGCGTGCTCAATGAGCTTTTGGAGCTCTTCGAGCGGCTTCGGCGAGAGGCCGAACAGGACGCCGAGGCCAACCGAGTCAGCCCCCGCTTTCCACGCCACCTTCTGGGTGTCACGGCGCTGGGTGAAGTCGTGCTTAACCCCACCTTTGGCCTCTGGGATGAGCGCAGCGTAGGCCTCGCGGTCGTAGGTTTCCTGGAACGTCCGCACCTGAATGGTGAAGGCGGGGTCAACCGCATCCCGAATAGCGAACACCTTGCGGTAGCCCGCCTCCGAGAGCGTCTGCACGTTCAGGATGAGCTCCTTGAGGCCGAGCGGTCCGCACGTCTTGATGACCTCCGGCAGCCAGTGGCCCACCTTGGCAAGGAACGCCGCCTCTTTCCAGTTCGCCTGGAGGAAGCAGACCTTCTCGTGGCCCTGGAGGAGCACCGCCGCGATGTCTGCGACGAGCTCTTTCGTGGAGAGCGTCCGCGACTTGTATTCGCGGTTGTGGATTCCGGCTGGGCAGAACTCGCACCCCTCGACGCAGAGGTCGGAGAGGTAGACCACGCCGTAGGTATGGACGTTCTTGCCGAAGTAGTAGTCGCGGGCTCGCTCGGCAAGCGAGAACAGGCCAGCTTCACTGGCAGCTTCGTGGGCAGCTTCAATCGAGGCGGGGTCGCGCAGGTCAACTTTATCGGCCCACGCTTCCACAAAACGACTGAAAGCGGCTCCAGCCTCTGCATTCAGGGCAGGGTCTTCAGGATTGAGGACCTCAGCTTCATAGTTATAAGTTTTCATTTTTATAGGTCTTGATTTGTCTTCAATTGTATTCTCTTTTTTGCTATCTGTCAAGATATGTTGGACAATTGTTGACGAATCTTCGACAACTGAATCCTGCACCCCCTTCTCAGTTGAGGCTGCTGCCTGAGCCTCTGGCAGGAGTGTTTCGTAGAGACGAGCGAACTCAGTCTCTCTGCCCTTGTTTTCTTCAGCTGGAGCCTCCATAAGAGTAATTGCGGTGTTTGGTCAGCCGTATCCTACTCCGAAAATATAGTAGGCCACCTTCATCTAGGTGTGGATGACTGTCCAACAATTGTTGACGAATACCTACCAACGGAGTAGCCTTCGGGCGTGGCGCTAAAAGAAACGCTCGGTCGGCTCGGCCTGCACGACAAGGAGATTTCCATTTTCCTGGCCCTGCTGCGGAGCGGCCCGGCGACTCCGGCGGAGCTGTCCAAAACCACCAAGGTAAATCGAGCCACCGTCTACAGCGTGGCCCAGTCCCTCCAGTCCAAAGGTTTCGTAGAGGCTGATATTAGCGGCAAGAGCGTCCGCTTTTCGCCCATCTCCCCCGCGAGCCTTGAGAAAGCGGCCGAGCGTGACCGACGCGCACTCGACGAGAAGACGGCGATGCTCCGAGAGGTCGCGGCAGAGGCGGCGAACATCTCTGCGGGCAAGACCCACCCCGTGCCCAAGATTCGCTTTGTCGAGGAGCACAGGCTCGAGGAGTTCCTCTACGAAAACATTGAGCAGTGGCAGGCAGACGTGCTCGCCTTAGACGGCACGTGGTGGGGAATCCAGGACTACACCTTCCTGGAGGCATACCAGAAGTGGCTCAGCTGGTACTGGAAGCAGCCCTTCAGCAGCAAGACGAAGATGCGACTCGTGGGCAACGATGCCCCAGCGGAACGGGCTCTCGCGTCGAAGCAGCCTCGCCCGGTGCGTGACATCAAGTTCTCTAAGGACGTGTCCTTCAGCGCTTCGGTGTGGGTCGGCGGAGACCGCATCGTGATGATTGTGACGCAGCAGCACCCTTACTACCTCGTCGAAATCAACGACCGAATGCTCGCATCCAATATGCGCGAGGTCTTTAAGAGAATGTGGCTCACGGCCTAAACGACAGGACATCTAAAAGTTTCAGCGGCTAGAACTAGAAAACGCTTCCCCAAGAAGCGTTTTCTAGTTCTATTCTCGTTAGGGTGCCGTCGCGGAGGAAGTCAGAACTGTTTTTGAGAGAAGTGGCGTGGCGATTTACATTCCAAACCTCAGTCAGAGTTTTGCAATTTGTTAGTCAGGACGTATTTGAAAGTGTTTATCTTCAATCCGTCTTTATCGCGTGAGCCCTCCAGAAAAGCCTCTCTGACAAAACCAGCCTTCTCGAGCGCTTTCTGAGCACCAACGTTTCCCTCCTCGTACTCGGCGAAGACGCTCTTGAGGTTAAGTTCCCTGAGCGCCGCGCCGCACGCCAACGTCACAGCCTCCAGCGCGATTCCCTTCCCCCAGTAATCTTTCTCTCCAATCACGACTCCGAGCTCTCCCGCTCCGTCACTGATGCCGGTGATGGCAACGCTGCCGATGAGGACGTCGCCGCCATTGCTGGCTACGCTCCAGTAGACCCCGTCCCGCTCGCCCTCGCACTCTTTTAGGTACTCGAGCTGCTTTTCATCCGAAACGGGAGCGTTGAGAGAGCCGGGCATATGCCTCTGCACCTCTGGGTCAACGTCCCACCGCTGCCAAGCGGAAATGTCGGAGGGCTGGTAGGGCCTCAGGTGGATTTTTGTTCCACGAATTTCTGCGAGAAACATGGTGAGAGGATAGCAGGTACGTAATGGGAATCGGTCACGAGTCACTAAGCCTCGTGGAATTCGCGTTGCGAATCCCATTCGGCTAAGTGCTCGCGACCCCGCCTCGCGCCCGGCCCTCGCTGGGAAGCTCGGGCCGGACCTCCGCTTCGCTCCGGTGCGCTGCGGCTTTCGACTCCCATTAGGCACCCTCGCTCCTCCAATGCCGAAACCCGGCGCGGCGCCGGGTTCGGATCGGAGCGAGGGTGCCTAATGGGAGTCGAACCCATATTGCGAGCTCCACAAGCTCGAGTGTTAACCGTTACACCATAGGCACCGTAAATTGGGACCGGGCGGGGACAAGAACATTCGAGCCGCAATCTACAGTATGAGGCGCGGTGCGGCTAGCGATTGACGCCCGAGAGAGCCAGACCGAGAATGGCGGGGAATGGTCTGCGACTGCTCTTCCCACACCGCCAGCACCGGATCTCTCCGGCCGTTCGCCAAGCCTCGCCTCGCCCGCGAATCCGCCGTCGACAAGACGCGCGACACGGGCGTGCCCCACCGGAAGGCCTGGTGCCGCAGCTGCAACGCCTACCACTCGGTTCCCTGCCTCGGGCGAACCGAGTGCGCCGCGTAGCGCACCCTAGAAGCCCCGATTGGGGCTTTTCCTTTTTACGGTCGGACGATCAGCCGCTGGCACTTGTCCGGCTGCAGGCTGTCGGCGAGCAGCCGGCAGGTTCCCGCGTAGGTAGCGGCACGCACGTCGGCGACCGTCACCGACTTCAGCGCAATCTTGCCGTCCACCACCCAGTCGGTCGCGGCGTCGTCGGCGATTCGGCCGGTGTGGAACTCCTCGGCCTCGGCGCGGTCGAGCATCGCCTGGCGCACCTCGCCGAACTTCGCCGCGTGCTCGGGCGCGGCGGCGAGTAGCGTTCCCAGCGTCGCCTCGGCGTGGGCGCGCACCTCGTCGGCCCGCGCAGGCTCAACCTTGGTGTGGGCGCCGACGAGCGCCAGGTCGCGGAAGATGTCTACGTACGTCGAGACGCTGTAGGTGGCGCCGAACTTCCCGCGAATCGCGTCCTTGAGGACGCGCGAGAGCAGGCGGCCCGCCAGCCGGAGCTGGCCCTCGGACGTCGGCCGCGGCACGATGCGGCTCCACTCGACCTCGGTGTTCTTCGGGCGCGCCTCCTCCGAGACGCCGAAGAACTCTTTGTAGGAAATGTCGCGCAGCGGCACGGGCGGGTGCTGGGGCTCGACAATGAGCGTCGGCGCCGGGAACGCGGCGCCGCTCGGCACGGCGGCAACGAGCGCCTCGATCGCCGGGTCGAGCACCTCGGCCGGCGCGTCGCCGACAACGAAAATCGAGAGGTTCTCGCGGACGTAACGCTCGCGGTGGAAAGCCAGGAGCTCCTCGCGGGTCACGGCGCCGACGGTCTCCGGTCGCCCGAGCGGGCGAAAGTGTGTGGCGAAGCGGTGGCCCGGCGGCATCAGGTCGGCCCACTCCAGCCGAACGAGCTCGAGGTCCTTCGGCGTGCCGTAGAGGCGCCAAATTTCACGGACGATAACCTGCCGCTCGCGCTCGAGCTCTGCGGGATCGAGGATTGGCTTCCAGACGAGGCGGCGGAAGAAGTCGAGCGCCTCGGGAATGCGCTCCGTCCGGCAGCGGCCCACGAAGACGGTGTACTCCATGCCGGTGAAAGCGTTGAGCGTGTCCATGAAGAGCGTGTGGCGGACGGTCTCGACGTCGTCGTGGGTCGGCGCCCCCTCGCAGCCGTCGAAGGGCAGGTGCTCGAAGAAGTGCGCCAGCCCTTCGCGGCCCTCGACGTCGGAGCGCGCCCCGACGGAGAAGGCAACGCGAATTGCCGCGTGGCCCGTGACCCAGGGCACGGCGCGAACGAACACGGGCACGCCAGCGACGTCGCGCCGATCGAAGGCGAAGGGTTCCCACATGGCGTGGAGAGTGTAGCAGAACCGAGAAGGGGCGGAGTTTTTCTCGACGCGAGCATCGCCCCAGCAAAACAATTTGCGGGTAAAGGACCGATAAAATTTTTATGAGGGGCGGGACTTGGTCACGGGTTACTAAGTTTTTTGAATTCGCTCTGCGAATCCAAAAACCTAAGTACCCGCGACCCCGGCTCGCGCCTTCTCCTCGCTGGGAAGCTCGTCGAAGACCTCCGCTTCGCTCCGGTGCGCTCCGGCTTTCAAGTCCCGCCCTGGGCACACACATCAAAAGAATCACCCCGCCTCGGCGGCGGGGTGATTTCTTGTGTGCCCAGGGCGGGACTTGAACCCGCATACCGTAAACGGTCACGCACCTCAAGCGTGTGTGTATACCAATTCCACCACCTGGGCATTGAGGGCTGGGCCATTATGCATTTTCCTGGGCCAGTTTCAATCTTTGGCCGAACCTGCCAAATGCGCGTAGAATGGCAACTATGCAAAATCAGGAAAACGAGCCAGGGGCGAAGGGCGCGGCACTCGCGGGAGCAGAGACACGGACCTCGGCGCGGCTCTCCCAGCCGACACCTAGGGCGAAGCGCCCGAAGTCGGCCAATCAGACGGCGGTGGTAGTACCGGAAGAAACAGGGGCGGCCGGTGAGCCGTCTGACCAAAGAATTGCGGCCGACGCGCCACTCGATTTGAGTACCCTGAACACGGAGAGACTCGTGGGCGCTATGACCGCTCTGCCCAAGACAGACCCCGAGATCAAGCGACGTCGACGCCTCTCCTTCGACGCCGGCGGCGACGGGCACCTCGAGAAGCGCGAGCTGCGCGAGATGACACCCGAGCGAAAGGGTGCGTTCGTGAAGAGCGCCGCGCGACAAACAGAAAACGCGCTCAAGCGTCGGGCGCTAAGGCCGCAGTCTCTCGGGGAGAGAGAAAAAGAGGAGGGATTAAAGGTTGTTCCGCCCGGGCAAGACCCCGCCGAGCCGAAGCGCTGGCTCAACCTCCCAGACGCCAAAGCGGCGCCCGCGAAAGCGGCGCCTCGGCCTACCAAACCGGAGCAAGGGCCGCGTCAGCCGGAAGCAGGAGCACCTTTTGTCGGAGGAAAAACGGCAGCCTCCGCCGAGGCACCGTCGCCCGTGGTCGGCGCGCCGGCCGCGCCGAGAGCAGAGCGAAAGTCGTTCGGCCCCGCCGAGTTTGAGGCGGCAATCCAGAACGCCAAGCGGCTGGCCGACGTCTACGCCCCCCTCCGCCGCGTCGAGGGAAAGATTGCCGACATCGGCGGCAAGCCGCCGAGCCTAGTTATCGAAATTATCTCCGGCGTGCAGCGCGGAGTGCTACCAATCGAGGAAATCCCCCGCGAGTTCGACCTGCAGGTAACCGTGGGGCGGCTCCTGCGGGAGATGCGGGTCGCCGCGGCGAAGCAGAGCGTCGAGACGCACTACGAGGCCGCTCCGCCGACGTCGGCCGCGGCAGCGGAAAAGCAGCCAACCCCCGCGGCGGCAGCGGTCGCCGCGCCCGTCGAAAAAAAGAGCGACGGAATTTTCGGCTGGCTCGATCGGTTCCGCGGCCGCTAGCCCCGGGGCGCCCCGTCGTCCAAGGAGAAAAGAAAAAGCGAGCCTTCACGGCTCGCATCCGCGGTCTGCCCTCTCCCGCGCCAGGTAGAGGAGGAGGCTCGCGGCTTCGGGCGGCGGAACCTTAGCCACGCTCGCGAACCGCTCAACCCGCTCGCGCACGACGTCCTCGAAACCGAGGTCGTCGCGGCGCGCGCTCTCCATCGCGGCGGCTAGGGCGACGGCGCGGTTGCGCTCGAACGCCAGCCAGCCGACGGATTGCCGGCCGTGCCGCGGCCGCGAGAGGTTTCCGCCCTCTCGGAGGTCGCGCAGGAACGCCACCCGAGGCCCTCCGAGGAGCGCCTCCTCGGGCACGGCGCCGACCAGGTCTCGGATCTCGGTGAACGTCGCGGCGTACCCGCGCCCAGCCGCGGCCTCGAGGTGCAGCCGGAAGAAACGGAGCGCAATCTCGCCGAGACGCTCAACGGAGAGGTCTCGGGTCTCGACCGGC
>DATDYW010000055.1:0-3417 GCA_036516995.1 Minisyncoccota bacterium | reverse complement strand
CCTCGACTGGTCGATGGCGGCCGCCGCGGCGGTGCTCGTCGCCGCGGGGCTCTCGGCCATCGCCAGCTTCGGCGGCGAGGGGGTCGCGAGCTCCTACGCCTGGCGGCAGCTCGCCTGGGTGGGCGTCTCGGCGCTGGCCTTCCTCCTGCTCGCCGCCTCCGACGCCAAGCTCCTGCGCCGCTCGGCGGCGGTGGTGTGGATCTACGGCCTCTCGGTTGCGCTCCTCCTCGGCCTCTTCGCCGCAGGCACGGTCGCCAAGGGCGCCGAGAGCTGGTTTCGGCTCGGCGCGGTCGGCTTCCAGCCCGTCGAGTTCGCCAAGCTCGCGCTCATCCTCGTGCTCGCCAAGTACTTCTCCCGTCGCCACGTCGAGATTCGGGCCGTGCGGCACACGTTCGTCTCCGGCGCCTACGCCCTCGGCATCTTCGCGCTCACCCTGATGCAGCCCGACTTCGGCGGCGCGCTGGTCGTCTTCCTGGTGTGGCTCGGCGTGGCGCTGGCCTCGGGCCTGCCGCGCGGGCACCTCCTGGCGCTCCTCCTGGCGGGCGCGCTGGCCTTCGGCGCGCTCTGGAGCTGGGGCTTCGACGGCTACCAGAAGGCCCGAATCCTGACCTTCGTCGACTCGACGCGCGACGTTCGCGGCGCCGGCTACAACGCCATCCAGGCGCAGGTCGCCGTTGGCTCTGGCCAGGTCTGGGGCAAGGGCCTCGGCTACGGCACCCAGTCGCGGCTGCGCTACCTGCCGGAGTACCACACCGATTTCGTTTTCGCCGCCTTCGCCGAGGAGTGGGGGCTCGCGGGCTCGCTCGTTCTCCTCCTGGCCTACGGCGTCCTCATCTGGCGGGTGCTCGCCGCCGCCTACCGCGGGGCGACGAACTTCGAGGTCCTGCTGTGCGTCGGCGTGGCTGTCTACCTGCTCGCCCACGGCACGATCGCGGTGGGCATGAACCTCGGCGTTTTGCCGGTGACCGGCATTCCGCTGCCGCTCGTCTCCTACGGCGGCACCTCGCTTTTGGTGACCGCGGCAATGCTCGGCATCGTCACCGCCACCCGCGGCTACGCCCGGGCGACGCACCGCTCCGCGACGCAGCACGAGATTCCGGGGCTCACCGGATGAAGTAAAAAGTTTAAGCCCGCGCCCAAACTTTCTACATTTTCCTTTTAACTTTTTACTTGCTTGCTACCAACACTGGCAGCTCATCGGGTCTGGGTTGGACATCGGATCGTAGCAGGGACTGCTACCCGCGCCACAATTCATCGGATCCGGGTTCGATGCGGGGTTGTAGCAGGGGTCGTCACTCACACCGTCGTCACAGCTCATCGGGTCGCCACTGGGGTAGCAAGGATCGTCCGCCACACCGCAGGTGTTCGTCTCACAAGGGTCGCTGCCCGTGCCGCAGTCCATCGGATCCGGGTTCGATGCGGGGTTGTAGCAGGGCTCGTCCGCCACACCGCAGGTGTTCGTCTCGCAGGCGTCATTCGCAGCAGAGCAGGTGTTCGTCTCGCAGGCCTGACTGCCCGTGCCGCAGGTGTTCGTCTCGCAGGCGTCATTCGCAGCAGAGCAGGTGTTCGTCTCGCAGGCCTGACTGCCAGTGCTGCCGCAGGTGTTCGTCTCGCAGGCGCAGTCGTTACACTCTGACACTGCTTGGCAGTCGCTGTCGTCGCAGTCCACGTCTGTGTCAGCATCGCTGTCATCTACGCCGTTGGTACAGTCCTCAGTACCGCCTCCCGAACTGCCACCGCCGCTGCCGCCGCTCGTGCCGGTGATGTCTTGCTCGCATACGCCGTCGTCGGCGCCGGTGTGTGTGGTGCCCTTGCGGCAGGTTGCGGTCGACTGGGTCCAGACAATTTCCGCGGCGGCGCAGGACGAGCTGGTACAGGCGTAGAAAATGCCCTGGTAGCTGATGCCTCCGGCGTTGGCCGGGGACGGCTGGTGGGGAAGGTTGGGGAGCGCGTCGCCGAGAATTGCCGCGTGAGCGGTCTCCGCGAGCGCCGCGAGCCAGCGGGGCAGCGAGGGTGCCGCGGCCGAGTCGCCGACGAAGGTCGCGGGCACGAGGGGTATGCCGCCGTAATCGCAGCTATCCTGGCTGACGCAGCAGACGTTGGGCGAGACGTAGCCGTTGGTGCATGACTCTTCAGGGTTCGACGGGACGGGGTAGCTGCCGTTAGCCGCGAAGTAGATGGCGGCGGCGTGCTGGAACGAGCGGACCTCCTCCACGACCTGGGCCGTGCGCGCCCGGTCGCGGTAGCCGGACATCGCGGCGACGGTGATGGACGCGATGATGCCGATGATGGCCGCGACGACAATCAACTCAATCAAGGTGAAGCCCGCCGAGGAGCCGCGGCGGCGAGGGGTAGACTGGCGGTGGCTAGCGGTCATGGCGTTGGTTCGGCGGCCGCGGCGGGCGGGGCGAGGAGGCGCTCCTGCCGCTCGGCCTCAATCTGGTCGAGGCGAAGGCGCTGCTTGGCCGGCAGGGCCGCGCGCTCGGCGGGCGAGAGGCTGCCGTAGGCCCGACCGGATGGCGAGACCAGGGCGCCGCGGTAGATCCAGCCAACGGCGACGAGGGCGACGACGGCGACGAGGGCGACGAGGATGCGCGCCCGGCGCTCCGATCGGACAACGCCCCTGGCAATCAGAAAATTGACAACCGGCGAGCTCGCGACGGGCAACATCTCGCCCCCGCGGACCGCGGGTCCGCTCTCGTCGCCCTCGTAGACTACGTCGCCGGTTGGCATCTTGGTTCCCCGATTCTACCACCGCGTGCGCCGGGCGAGCTCGGCGCGGTAGAGCGCGAGCGTCTCCGCGTCTCCGCGGCGGCGGGAGTAGCGGCTCCGCACGACGCGCCCGAGCGCCTCGCCCAGGCGGGTCGCCTCGCCCCGGTTCTGCGCCAGGAAGCGGATTGCCTCGGCGAGCTCGCGCGGCCGCTCCGGCGAGACGAGGAGCCCCGAGACCCGAGCCTCGATTACCTCCGGAATGCCACCGACGCGCGAGGCAATTGCCGGCAGCTCGGCTAGGCCCGCCTCGAGCAGCGCCAGCGGCAGCGCCTCGGAGCGGGACGGCATTGCGAAGCAGTCGAAGGCGCCGAGGCGGCGCGGCGCCTCGGCGATTTGGCCGACGAGGGCGACGCGGCGGCCGAGGCCGCGCTCCGCGACGAGGCGCTCTAGGTTCGCGCGCTCCTCGCCCTCGCCGCCGATTACAACCACGGTAGGCACCTCGGGGTAGCGCCGGGCGAGCAGCGAGAGCGCCTCAATCAGCGTGTCGAGGCCTTTCACCCGGTGGAGCTCGGAGAGGACGCCCACGACGAAGGCTCCCTCTCGCTCGGCGAGCGTGAAGGTCTCGGCCGCGGCGGGGGAGGCGGCGGCGATTGCGGAGCGAGCCTCGGCGCGCGAGAGGAGCGCCACGGGCTCGACGCCGTTTCG
>DATDYW010000054.1:0-15492 GCA_036516995.1 Minisyncoccota bacterium | reverse complement strand
CCCGAGGAGCTCGCCCGCATTTTGTTCAATCACCGCGACGGCTAGTGGTTCGAGAAGCCGTACGCCCACCTCTTCACCTACCGGAAGAGTCCCTCCGGCGTCGCCTGGGCCCGCGGCCGGGAGACGCTCACCCTCCACGCGATTGGCTGCGCCTCCGCGATTGCCGACGCCACGCTGATCAAGGCCAGCTACTCTGCGCTCCACGAGGAGGGCGCGAAAGATTTGCGCGTTCGCCTCTCGACCGTCGGCGCGGATCCGCGCGGCGCCTTCTCCCGCGAGCTCTCCGCGTTCATCAGGAAGAAGCTCGGCGACCTCTCCCAGGGCGGCCGCGAGCTCGCCAAGCGCCACCCGTTCGCCTTCGTCGCCCAGATTGGCGCCGCCGACGAGCGCGTCCTCGACGATATGCCAGACCCGCTCTCGTTCGCGCCGGAAGAGGAGCGCCGGCGCCTCGCCGAAGTCGTGGAATTTCTTGAAGTTCAGCAGGTGCCGTACGAGATCGATCGGCGCATCGTCCCCGACCCGGCGACCTCCTGCCGAATCTGCTTCCGCATTGAGTCGGCTGGCGAGGTGCTGGCCGGCGGCGCCCGCTACGACGGCCTGGCCAAGAAGCTCGGCTTCAAAATGGATCTCTCCGCCGCCTACGCCACCGTCGCGCTCCGGAAGCCGAAGTCCGCGGCCGCTTCCTGCACCTTCACGCCGGAGGACGCGCGCTTCTACCTCCTCCAGATTGGCGCCGAGGCCAAGCGCGGCTCGCACCTCATCCTCGACACGCTGCGGAAGGCGCGCATCCCCGTCTACCAGTCGCTCGACTGCGACAAGCTCTCCACCCAGCTCGGCGTCGCCAAGCGCTTCGAGTTTCCCTACCTCATCGTCGTCGGCGCCCGCGAGGCGCGGGAGGGCACGGTGATACTGCGCGACGCCGAGAGCCGCACCCAAGAACTTTTAAAGCTCACCGATTTGCCGGCGCGGCTGAAGGCGGTGGCGAAGGGAATTAAGTGAAGTAATAAGTAACAGGTAACAAGTAATAGTAGGAAAAGAAATTTCGGGGTACTTTCCGAACTTGTTACCTGTTACTTATTACTTGTTACTTCGGCGGTGGCTCTTGCGCCGCCGCCTGGTGCGTGGTAGCTTTCACGCGCTAACTTTTAGTCCACCAACCAACGAGATGTCAGACAACGTCGAGGTCGAGCGCGGCAAAACCGAGTCGAACCTGAGCGTCATCAAGCGCTTCAGCCGCCGCATGCAGGACGCGGGCGTCATCCAGCGCCTCAAGAAGGAGCGCTACAGCGAGCGCGAGAAGTCGAGTAACGTCCGCCGCAACAAGCGCCTCACCGCGCTCGGCAAGAAGGCTGTGCGCGATCGGCTGATCAAGCTCGGCAAGCTCGCACCGCGACGTCCGCGCGGAGGTCCTCGCCGATAATCTAGAGTTCGTGCAGATTTCGGTCGCTAACTCGACCAAAAAGGCGCCGCCTGTTACCGGGCGGCGCCTCGCGTGTATCGCTAAAATTTGTCTACCCTCTAATTACGATCTCTCTGTTACCTACGTTGGCCGCACTGCCGCCCGCCGCCTCAACCGCGAGCTGCGCCGCAAAGACTACGCCACCAACATCCTCTCCTTCTCCTACGGCGCTCGCGATGGCGAGCTCGTGCTCAACCTCGACCGCCTCGCCCGCGACCAGCGAGAGCTCGGCTTCCGCACGCGCACCGACGCCGCGACCTACCTCCTCGTCCACGGCGCGCTCCACCTCGCGGGGCTGCCCCACGGCAGGAAAATGGACGCCCGGGAGGAGGCCGCGCTTCTGAGGCTCGGCGTCCGGCGGACGATTGACTAGTTCCGTTTCGTAGTGCAGAAAGGGTGCCTATGCGCTCTTTCCTACTCAAATTCTTAACGCGGTTCGTCTGGTTCCGCAGGCGGCAGACCCTCCGCACCGAGGAATCCCTGCACCAGGCCAAGCGACTCCTCTGGGAGTCGTGCGAGAAATCGGACGGGCCGCTGGCCGCCTTCGGCCGCGTCGCCGACAGCGCGATTCGCGGCATCGAGGTCACGTCTGGGCCCATGCTCAACACCGCCGAGCACGCAAGAGGCGGCGAGCCGCGGCCGCAGGCCGTGCCGGTCGCCCTCGACATGCACGCCACGGGAGGTCTCCTGCTCGAGAAGCTCTCGCCCCTGACGAAGCGCCTCGGCGAGAAGCTGATGGAAGCCGGCCGAAGCCTCCTCGACGCGGTCCCGCCGACTATTGGCGTGGCGAATCACGGCATCGACGACGTCAGGTGCCGCGAGATTGCCCTCCAGAAACCGACGACGCTCGCCGCCGCGCTCGCGCACGCCGGATCGAGCATCGAGGCTGCCGAAATCCCCGAGCGGACGGCGGAGACCCTCGCCCGCGAGTACGGCGTCGACGCCTCCGGCGAGGAGCCGCGCGTCATCGCTATCGCGCGGCACCGAATGCCCTCGTGCATCTTCGGCGGAGAGCCCGACCCGGAGCCGACGCTCCGCGCCGCGCACCTCCGTGGCCCATCGAACATTTGGTGGGACATTCCCGACCGGCTGCTCGCGTGGCCGATCGGCACCCGCATCTTCATCGCCATCCAGTAGGGTGGCCTTTCCTTTTGGAACGGAAAAGCCGGCTGCAGTTGCGGCCGGCCAAGTTCAGATCTCCACGTGGACGTCGTCGAGCGGCATCGCCGCGAGCTTCGCCACGATTGCGTCCTTGAGGATGTTCCGCGTTTCCTCGGAGACGCCGAGGTTCGTGTGCCAGAGGGCCATCAGATCGCCAATGCCGACCTTGGCAATCGTGTCGGCGACCTTCTGCCGCAGCCTGCCGTGCCCGCTCTGCGTCCAGCGCCAGCGCTGGCGCTCGTACGACACCAGCAGCTCGTAGGGCGTCACGCTCGGCCTCTCGGCGAGCGCGACCGCGAGCGCCAGCCCGAACTCGGCGTGGCTGGAGTCCAGCTTGAAGTGCATCGCGCGCAAATCACCTGTCGGTATCGCATCGACCGCCCGTTGAAATGCCTCTGGATGAAGACGCCACGCCTCTTCGAGCGTCAATGTAATTTTATTCTGGTTCATTCGTATCGGACGCTAGCGACGGGAGCGCTGCCAGTCAAGCCGAACACTGAGTGTTCCCCGTGTTTCCCTCCAATCCCCAGCGTTTTAGGCGCGGACAGCGCTTTTAGCGCTACAATGTCCTTTATGAGACGCTCCGTCGGCGTAGATATCGGCACCTCTGAGGTGAAAGTCGTGGTTGCCGAGGAGTCGGAGCGGGGCCTCCTGCCGCGCATCGTCGCCGTCGGCCACGCCGAATCCAGAGGGCTCCGCCACGGCTACGTCGTCCAGCCGGCCGAGGCGGTGAAATCCGTGCGCCGGGCCATCCGCCAGGCCGAGAAGGCCTCCGGCGCCCGCATCACCCGAGCCTACCTCGGCGTCTCCGGCGTGGGGCTCTCGTCGGCGACCGCCGTCGGCGGCGCGATGGTCTCGCGCGCCGACAACGAAATCTCCGAGCTCGACCTCGCCCACGCCCAGGAGGAGGCGCACCGTTTGGTGCCGCCCGCGAGTTCGGCGAACCGCCGCGTCATTCACGCCGTGCCGCTCGAGAGCCGCATCGACGGCCGCAAGGTGCTCGGGAACCCGCTCGGGATGAGGGGCGCGCGCCTCGAGACGAGGCAGCTCTTCGTCACCTGCGTCGAGCAGCACTACGAGGCCTTCGTCGAGGCGCTGGAGGAGTCGCAGGCCGAGGCCGCCGACCTCGCCGCCGGGCCGATCGCCGCGGCGTTCGTCGGCCTCACCCGGCCGCAGAAGGTGGCGGGCGCGGCGCTCGTGGACATCGGCGCGGAGACCACCTCGATCGTCGTCTTCGAGGAGGAGGCGCCGGTTTCGCTCGAGGTCTTCCCGATTGGCGGCGCCGCCGTCACCAACGACATCGCGCTCGGGCTGAGAATCTCGCTCGAGGAAGCCGAGGCGGCCAAGCGCGTTCCGACCTCGCTCTCGCCCGGGCAGCGGGCGCGCCTCGACGAGGCAGCCGACGCACGTGCGATTGACATTCTCGACCTCGTCGAGGCGCACCTGCGGCGCATCGGCCGCGCCGGGCTCCTGCCCGCCGGCGTCACCCTCGTCGGCGGCGGCAGCGCCTGGCCGGGCCTCGCCGAGCTCGCCCGCGACCATCTCCGTCTTCCCTCTCGCGCTCCCGGCGTTGCCGCCGCGCCGACCGTCGTGCCCGCCGCCGAGGGTCAGGGCCCGAAGCTCCCCGACGGCGCCTGGTCGGTGGCCTACGGCCTCGCGGTCTGGGGCTTCTCGGCGGAGGACGGCGGCTCCGTCCGCCTCGGCTACGCCGGCAAGGCGGCGCGCCAGATGAGCGAGCGGCTGCGGCGGTGGGTGCGGCAGTTTATGCCGTAGGCGAAGTAATAAGCAAGAGGTAACAAGGAACAAGTTACGAGAAGACTTTTCCTGCCCAAACTTGTTACCTGTTACCTGTTCCTTGTTACTTTAAACCAACCCTAGACATCTCCTTTTTAGTGTTCGCTCGCCAGCTCTGGAGCCGTGTGGTAGCATCCCCCTCGCTTCATTTAGCCTTACTAGGTAAGCCCAAATCGCCAAACCATGCCGCAGATCAAACCCGAGGTTGAGTCGTTCGCCCGCATCCGCGTCATCGGCGTCGGCGGCTCCGGCCGGAACGCCACGAACCACATGGTCAACGCCAAGGTGAAGGGCGTCGACTTCGTGGCCGTCAACACCGACGCCCAGGACCTGCACAACTCGCTCGCCAAGAAAAAAATTCACATCGGCAAGAACCTCACCCAGGGCCTCGGCACCGGGATGAATCCCGACCTCGGAAGGAAGGCAATCGAGGAAACGAAGGAGGAGGTGCAGGAGGCAATCAAGGGCGCCGACATGGTCTTCATCGCCTGCGGCCTCGGCGGCGGCACCGGCTCCGGCGCCGCGCCCATCATCGCGAGAATTGCCAAGGAGGCCGGCGCGCTCGTCGTGGCCGTCGTCACCAAGCCGTTCTTCTTCGAGGGTCGGCAGCGCGCCAAGATTGCCGAGGACTCGCTCGAGGCGCTGCGCAAGGAGGTCGACGCCATCATCGCCATCCCGAACGACCGCCTGCTCGCCAACGTCTCGAAGGAGACGACCGCCAAGAGCGCCTTCGCGATGTGCGACGACGTGCTGAAGTCGGCCGTCGAGGGCATCTCCGACCTCATCACCACCCCGGGCATCATCAACATCGACTTCGCCGACATCAAGGCGGTGATGAAGAACGCCGGCTCGGCGCTGATGGGCATCGGGGTGGCCTCCGGCGAAGGTCGCGCCGTCGTCGCCGCCAAGCTCGCCATCTCCTCCCCGCTCCTCGACCTCTCCGTCAACGGCGCCAAGGGCGTCCTCTTCTCCATCGCCGGCGGCGACGACCTGACGATGCACGAAATTCAGGACGCGGCCAAGACCATCACCGAGACGATGGACCCCGACGCCAAGGTCATCTTCGGCACCATCCGCGACGAGAGCCTGAAGAAGGGCGAGGTGAAGATCACCGTCATCGCCTCCGGCTTCCCCGAGGGCTACGCCGCGCGCCCGGCCACCCGCCAGGCCAGCGAGCCCGAGTCGCCGACTGCCGATTCCGCCGGCAAGCCGGCGCCGGAGCCGGTTGACGAGGACGAGTGGGGAGCGATTCCAGCGTTCCTCCGCCGATCTAAGTTGAAGTAAGAAGGAAGAGGTAAAAAGGAAGAAGTTCGGGCAGGAGCTCGGATTTTTTCTTACTTCTTCCTTTTTACCTCTTCCTTCTTACTTATCTGCTACACTCTGCTCCGCATGAAAGACCTCATTATCGTCGGCGGCGGGCCTGCGGCGGTAGCAGCCGGCGTCTACGCCTCGCGCAAGAAGCTCGAGACGACGCTCGTGGCGGAGAGCTTCGGCGGCCAGAGCAACGTCTCCGACTCCATCGAGAACTGGATTGGCACCGTTTCCATTACCGGCCCCGACCTCGCCAGGGCAATGGAGGCGCACCTCGCCGCCTACGCCGCGCCCTCGGTTGAAATTTGGAAAGGCGAACGCGCCACAGGCATCGAGGCGGTCGAGGGCGGCTTCCGCCTCGCCGCCAAGTCCGGCAAGACCGTCGAGGCGAAGGCGGTGCTCGTCGCCACCGGCTCCGCCCGCCGCAAGCTCGACGCGCCAGGCGCCGACAAGTTCGAGCACAAGGGCGTCACCTACTGCGCCTCCTGCGACGGCCCGATTTTCAGCGGCAAGGACGTGGTAGTCATCGGCGGCGGCAACGCGGGATTTGAAACGGCTGCGCAACTTCTTGCCTATGCGAAGTCTGTGACGCTGCTCCACCGCGGGCCCGACTTCAAGGCTGACCCGGTGACCGTCGAGGCGGTGCTCAAGAATCCGAAGATGCGCGCCATTAAAAATGCGCAGACGCAGGAGGTCATCGGCGAGAAGTTTGTGAGCGGACTGCGGTACAAAGATTCCGTTTCGGGTACCGAGGAGACCGTTCCCGTCCAGGGAATCTTCGTGGAGGTGGGCGCGATGCCGGCAACAGACTTCGTCGGCGCCCTGGTCGAGCGCAACGACTTCGGTCAAATTAAAGTTGACCCAAAAACGCAGCGCGCATCTCGTTTGGGTATTTGGGCGGCTGGCGACTGCACCGACGGCCTCTACCACCAAAACAATATTGCGGCAGGGGATGCGGTGAAGGCGCTGGAGGATCTCTACCTCTGGGTGAAAGCGAGGTAAGAGGGCAGAGGTCAGAGGGAAGAGGTTCGGACCAGAGTCCGGACTTTTTTCTTTTCCTAAACCTCTGACCTCTGCCCTCTGACCTCGTTCTGTTAGAATTACCCCAATGTCGCTCCGCCACCGCATTCGCCGCGCCTTCGAGGACCCAACCTACCCCACCTTCCGGCTCTTCAATATTGCCGGTCTCCTGGTCACCGTCGGCGCGGTGGCCGTGGCCGTGCTCGAGACCGAGCCGTCGACCCTCGCGAGCTACCCCTGGCTCCCCGAGCTCGAGAAAATTTTCGCCTCGCTCTTCGCCGCCGAGTACCTGATGCGCCTCTGGTCGGCTGGGCGGCCTATCAAGTACGTCTCGAGCTTCTACGGTCTCGTCGACCTAATCTCGTTCGCGCCGACGTTCCTCACCTTCGGCAACTTCACCTTCCTGAAGACCGTCCGGGCGCTGCGGGTGATTCGCTTCATCCGCCTGGCGCGGCTCGCCAAGGTCACCCGCCTGGAGACCGAGGTGGAGGCCGACATCGACGACGAGGACGGCCGCATCGTCAGCCAGAACGTCCGCGTCTACCTCGCCACCCTCGTCTCCGCAATCGTCGTGGTGGGAACGCTGGCGCACGCGGTCGAGCCGCAGACGTTCAGCGGCGCGCTCTCCGGCTCCGTCTGGGCAATCTCTGAAATTCTCGGCGGCGGCCTGGTGTCTGAAACGGTGCACTCGCCCGCCGGCAAGGCGGTGGCCATCGTCGCGCGCTTCGTCGGCTTCGTGCTCTTCGGCTTCCTCATCAACGTCATCGCCGGCGTCATCAAGCAGACGCTTCTGGGAAAGCGAACTAGAAAGTAGGAAAACGAAAAATAAATTACAACCCCCCCTAGCCCACCAAAACCAAAAGCACATTTACAACCATATGGTTGTAAATGTGCTTTCAATCGGATTTGAAGAAAATTTTTCGTAAATCTCCATCACGCCCAATCTCTGCCGTAGCAGTACGAACAAATTTCTCTATACCAAGGGCACAAACAATATCCTTGACCCAACCAAATACTTCCTTGGCCGGATGGACAAAGATGGACCGCTGCATTCTCCAAAAACCAAGGGCCTCGAGTCCGATGCGCAGAAGCGAACGACGTTCGCCCACTATATTCGGAACATCGAACGAAACGATTCTCCAGAGACCGTCCCATTGCCTGCCCTTAGGTGCAGAGACTCTTGTGGCGCCCAGAGCGCGCGCAGCGACAATTTGGCGCCCCCTCGGCGATATTCCAACCATGGCGTCTGGCCCACTGCCACAAACAACGGTCATCCCCGCTCTCGCGAGCCGGCCAAGTGTACGTCGATAAGACCACTCAGACAGCCCCCCTAACTCTCGGCGCACAAGGCGCCATACTTGCCGATTTCGAACTTCGTACTGACCCAGTGAATCTACAGCGCCCGCCAGAACAATCAAAATCTTCTTCGCTGTCCTACTCAGTCGCGCTCTTGGGAGTTTCTTCATTTCCACCATCACAAACCATATGGTTTGTGATGGTGGAATTTTAGAGAGGGGTGGTTAAAGAGACCATCAGGAAATTATGAGGATGCGGTGAAAAGAAAGGCCGCCCGATCGGCGGCTTGTAACCACGTATTGATAAACGGGCTACGGGTACATTCCGTCCCTCACCGTCGAAAGTTCGGCAACGGCAGCCGGATCTGTGACGGGCGTGAAGCGCGGCCTCTCCACACCATCTCTCTCGACTGTCTCCGTAAACATACCGAGCGGACGGACATCGAACATTTTTCCGTTCACGTACACCGAACTTGGGTAAAGTGGTCGATAAACGACCACATAGGCGTCCTCCGGGCGGCAGTTCTCCTCGGTGTGACAGCCGACGCCCATCACCTCGTAGGCGTAGTCGCGCGGCCCCTTCGCGGGATCGTGCTTGTAGTGGTGATAGAAGCCAGGCTCCGGGCTGTTGTCTGGTTTCTTGACCATGTCGGGCGCATATTACACCACCGCCTAGAGCCTCAATCCGCCGAACCGTGTTACTCCTCAACTTTCAGCACCTCTCCAGTTGAAATATCAATAATCACATCCACTTCAGAGCCGTTTGAAGCGGCAACTTCAACAACGTAGGTGCGCTTGCCGAGCTTCTGCTCGATAGCAATGTCCGTCACCGTGCCGGGCACCCGCTCGATGGCAATCGCGCGCGCCTCCGCCTCGGTGATGTCGGCCTTCGGCGCCGCGGGTGCGGCCGGGGCGGCGGGAGTTGCCGGCTTCGAGGCTCCGGTGGTCGCCGCCGAAGCAGCGGGCGCCTTGCTGAAGGTTCCGGGGGACGGCTGCGCGTCGTACTCAACCGATACTAGCTCCGCGCGCTCGTCGTCCTCCACATCGAGCTCGAGCGCCACGCCAGCAACCTCCGGGCAGTAGAGCTTGTTCTCGTTGGCGGAGGGATTGAGCGTCGAGAAGTCGCGGGTGCGGAGGCAGCCGGCGAGCGTGCCGTAGGGCACCGTCACAGTCTCGCCCAGCGCGAGCACCTCGCCCGCATCTTCCGCCTCGCCCGCGTAGTACTCCATGCGGTAGAGATCGCCGACCTGCGGGTCTGCTTTCATGGCAATGCCGGGTTTGGCGCCGTCGACGCCCGCTTCCCAGGCGCCCTCGCTGTTCACCACCACGCCGCCCTCGAGCTCGTAGGTCTCCTCGCCGAAGTACCAGACGTTGCCGTCCTTATCCTGCGCGAACCAATCCTTGGTGTCCTCGATGAGCTCGTTGTTGAGCCAGACGCGGTCCCAGACGACGGTCGTCTCGATGCCCATCACAATTTTCTTCTCGCTGGTCACGTAGACCTCAATGCGCTCAATGTCGCCGTCGCCCTTCTTCGCCTCGTAGACCATTTTCTTGCCGGGCGTGAGGGCGAGAAATTTATTGTCGATTGCGGCGACGAAGTTGGCGGGGTCTATTTGTGGGTTATATGTCGCACCGTCTGGCAGAGAAGGCTTAGACTCCTGGCGAGGGCCGAACGCGAAGAGGGCGACTACTACCGCCGCCACAACGACTAAGGCCAGCAGGACTGCTGTTTTGCTCATTTGGGGTGACCGAGGCGGGTAAGCTGGGTAAAGGGTAGCGCTGGGGGCGATAGGGAGCAAGAGTGACCAATTACCGGCCGTACAGCTCGGCGTGGGTGCCAATATCTACAAAAACTACGGTGTCTCCTTCTTCCTTAAAGATAGCCCTTCGGTCGCCAGTCACATTAATGCTGCGACAGCCTAAGTAGCTTCCTTTTAAGAGATGGTTGCAAAGCAATGGATTGAACTTGTTAAGAATAAAGAGCGCCAGCCTGTCTCGAAATTGTTCTCGAAGTTTTAGCGGAAGTTTCCTAAGACGTTTCTTAAAGGTGGCTCGGAACTGAACCTCCATTGTTTTAGCTCTCCAAGTACGCGAAAGCCTCTTCTGCCGAACTGAACTTTGGAGACAAATCCTTTCCCTTTTTGATATCCCTCAATGCCGCCCTTAGCTTTCTTTTCGTCTTCTCATTGATGTCAGGTTCGGCTACCAGCCCAATCTCGAGGTCGCCCTTCACAAAAGCCTTCGCGGCGAAATTCAGAACGGCAGAGAAAGGGATCCCCTCGGCGCGGGCCTTGCGCACGGCCTTGTCCTTGAGAGTCTTGTCGATGTTGAAGGCGAACTGGTGGGTGTGGGGTTTCATGGCAGAAAAGTAGACGTATAGATAGTATACATATTACAGGTATACGGGCAATAAGGAGAAAATGAGGGGGGTACTAAAGGAAAAGGTCGCTTGCGCGACCAGACCAGCTAGAGGCGCTGAATACGAATGTCCGTGCCGGAAAGCTCGACAGCGTCGACTCCGACTTCCTGTCCAGCCTTGTTCGTGAAGGTGAAGTGACCGCCAGTGACAGAATTGTCAGATTCCGCCTCAACAGTAGCGCCGATGCTGTAGCGGCATCGGATTGCCTTCGGTATGCGGGTCAGTTTTACTCGGTTTCCGGATTTGGTTGTGCCCATGGGGTCACATTAAAGAAAGCGGCAGATATGTCAATCGAGTGTGAAGGGCCTTCCCGCGGGGAATCAGTCACGAGTCACTAAGTCTTTCGGCACCGCACGACTTTAGGGGCAGCGGCGCCGAAAGCCTAAGTGCTCGCGACCCCGCCTCGCGCCCGGCCAAGGCGGCCGACCTCGCCGACCCGGTGGCGCTGCGGCCGTTCGATTCCCCGCGGGGTCACACGCAAACAAAAAGAGCGCCGTTTTGGCGCATCTTTTTGCGTGTGACCCCGCGGGGAATCGAACCCCGATTTCAACCGTGAAAGGGTCGCGTCCTAACCGTTAGACGACGGGGCCGGTTGGCTCCGAAGCCGGAGCGAAATCAATCTAGCACGCTCTTTCCGGCCCGGAAAACCTGTGTTAAATTCCGCCCGTTCTTTCCTGTCCCCTACACCGGGCGGTTAGCTCAGTTGGTAGAGCATCTCATTGACGTTGAGAGGGTCGGGGGTTCAAATCCCTCACCGCCCACAAGTAAACCCCGCGCCGCGCGGGGTTTACCGTTTGAGGACGGTGAGGGATTTGAAAGCCGCAGCGCAGCCGAACGAAGTGAGACTCTGGCCCGCCCCTCCACAGGGCGGGCCAGGCGCGAGGCGGGGTCGCGAGCACTTAGCCGAATGCAATTCGCGAAGCGAATTGCAGGAGGCTTAGTGACTCGTGACCAAATCCCTCCCCACCCCTTTCCCGTATACTGCCCCCATGACCCGCAACCCCTTCTACAACGCCCTCTTCGCCATCGCGTACATTGTGATTTTCGTGACGAGCCTAATCCTCGGCCCGCAGCACCTCGGCGGCCCCGAGGAGAGCATCTTCTACCCGATGCTGGGGCTCGCCTTCCTCGTGCTCTCGGTAGCCGTGATGGCGTACCTCTTCTTCTACCAGCCCGTCCTGATGCTCCTCGACGGCCAGCGGAAAGAGGGAGTCAGGCTGTTCCTCCAGACGGTGGGAATCTTCGCCGTGGCAACGGTGGTGCTGCTCATCGTCTCGGTCGTCGTGCGCGGATAGAAAAAAGGAAAGGCCTCGCGCAAGCGAGGCACAGTTATTGAGAAACGACCTAGGCCGCACGGCAGCGCGCCTTGATCGGCACCCACTTGAAGCGCGGATAGGATTGGTCCTGCCCGAGTATCGCGCTGCGATACGTCGCGCGGTAGGTTTCAAAAGGCTTCGGCAGCCGGCAACCGGGGAGGCGGCGGGCAGCCACCTTGACCGGCGTGCTGACAACGACGCCTTCGAGCTCGCGCAGGGTGCCCCATGCGAACGTGAAGCCAACGAGCGACCCAGCCTTGTTACGGCCGAGGATTCTCTGGCGCTCGTGCAGATTGCAGCGGGGCCAGACGTCGCTGCGGCGGACCGTAGCGAAGCGCAAGCGACGCCGCCCGAGGACCCGTTCGAGCTGGGCGACGTTGTGAACGCCGTCCACCTGCAGGTACACCAGACGGTCCTGCTCCTTCTTCCTGGATTGAGTATTGGACATACGTATACAATATAAGCACATAATTCAATACTGGTCAATAGTACGCCTCATCCACTTCAGATACGATGCCGGCTGTGAAGTCCGAGACCGTCCCCGCCTACATCGCCGCCACCTCCACGGCCGCCCAGAAGAAGCTCCGCGAAATTCGGGCAGCCGTCCGCGCAGCGGCGCCTGGCTGCACCGAGAGCCTGAAGTGGGACATGCCGGCGGCGTCGTACAAACGCATCTTGGTAACCTACTGCGACTTCAAGAGCCACGTCAGTATCTTCCCCACCACCTCGCCGGTCCGAAAGTTCGCGAAGGAACTCAAAAAGTACGCCACCAGCCGCGGCACCATCCAGTTCCCGCTCGACAAGCCGCTGCCCATCGCGCTCATCAAGAAAGTCGTTGCCTTCCGCGCCAAGGAGGAGCGCGAGGAGGACGCGAAGTGGCGATCGTAGCACTCTGCTACGCTTCCCCCATGCCCTCCCCCGCGCTCTCCTGGCTCAGCTGCATCGGCTGCGGTGCAACCGCGCCGCTCTACGGCACGCTGAAGTTCACCTGCCCGAAGTGCGGTGGGCTGTACGACGTCGAGCACGATTTCTCGGCTATCAAGAAGGAAGGTGTCGACGCACTAAGGAAAATCTTTGACGGCCGCACGCTGCAATCGGCCGACGATGTTTGCAGCCGCTCGGGTGTCTGGCGTTTCAAGGAGCTGGTGATGCCGTCGCTGGCCAACGAGGAAATCGTCTCGCTCGGCGAGGGGGTGATTCCGATGTGGCGCGCCGGGAGCAACCTGCGCGAGTGGGTCGGCGGCGACCTCGACCTCTGGATGATGCCCGAGGGGCTCACCCCGACGGGCTCGTTCAAGGACTTCGGCGGCACGGTCGCGATCAGCGTCGCGAAGGCCTCGGGCGTGAAGGCGATCGCCTGCGCCTCCACCGGCGACACCTCGGCGATGGCCGCCGCCTACGCCGCCGCCGCGGGCATGCAGTGCGCTGTTGTCCTACCAAAGGGCCAGGTCACCGACGTGCAGCTCGCCCAGCCCGTCGCTCACGGCGCGAAGGTCGTGCTCATTCCCGGCAGCTTCGACGAGTGCATGCGCGTCGTCCGGGAGCTCGTCGACGCCGGCCGCGTCTTCCCCATCAACAGCATCAACCCGACGCGCATCGAGGGGCACCAGGCGAGCGTGTTCCTCGCCAACCAGTTCTTCGGCTGGCAGATACCGGAGGCGTTCGTGGTGCCCGTGGGCAACGGCAGCAACTCTTCGTCTATCGGCAAGGGCATGCGCTTGCTACGCGACCTCGGCTTCACCGACCGCCTCGCGATGCTCATTGGCGTGCAGTCCGATGCCGCCAACCCCCTCGCGACTTCATGGGAGACGACGCAGAAGGATGGCTACGCCGACCCGAAGGCGTGGCTCGAGAGCTACAAGCCACGCGCCGACCTCGGCGAAACTTCTGCGACCGCCGCCCGTATCGGCGCGCCCGTTTCGTACCAGAAGGTAATGCGCGAAATCGACGCCTCCCGCGGCGCCGTCCTCACTGCTCTCGAGCGCGACCTCAACGAGGCCGTGATGGTCGCCGGCCGCGACGGACACTTGGTTTGCCCGCAGACGGGCACAGCGCTGGCAGGCCTGCGGCAGGCGGTCGAGCGAGGTTTCGTGAAGCCAGGCGCGCGGGTGGTGGTGATTTCGACGGCCACCGGCCTCAAGTTTCCCGGCGTGGCTACGAGTCAGGCGGCGAGCTCTCTCACAGAAACGGCTAGCTGCGACACCGAGGAGGTCGCGATGGCGATTGGCGTCTAGAAAAGAAAAGCCCCCGACGCATCGGAGGCTGGACTCGGTCAGCTCGCCCGCAGCAGGGCGGCGGGGCCTTCGCGCCCGAGGAGCTCGCGCACCTTCTCGGTGCTCACAATCACTGGCACGCCGAGGAGACGGAACTGGGTGGCCGCGACGAGGTCGTCTGTTCTCACGACCTTGATGGCCGCGACGTCACCCGTGTGGTCCGTGAGGCCGAGGCTTTTGTACTCGACCTCATCGATCTCCATGCCCTCGGTGACCGTGAGGCCGGCGATGCCGAGCGTCCCGTTCACCTTAACCTTGGTGAGCCACACCTTCCCTGCGGTGGTGCGGTGGACCGCGAGGCTGTCGAGCTCGCAGTGGTTCAGGGACAGCGTGTTCAGCTGGTTCCCGGAGAGGTCGAGGTAGCCGAGAAAGTTGCACTCCTCGAACCGGACCGTCTGCTTCTCGCCCGAGAATTTGTGGACCCTCACCCCGTCGCTGAAGGTGGTGCGGCGGACGCTCAGGTGTTCACCCCTGACCTTGGTGCCGTCAATGTCGACGAGCCCCCGGACGATGCGGGGCGGGTCGTTCAGTCGGAAGGGTTCCTCCGCCGCGATCAGCTTCAGGAAGTCGCTGGCGATTATCAGTTTGGTATTTTGGCTGTTCATTTTTGTGGGACTGTTACCGGCAGCTTACCCGGGAACGGGGCGCTGTCAAACTCGTGCTATCTTGGACTATGGTCATACTCAACTTCGGCAGTCAGTTCGCCCACTTACTGGCCAGGCGAGTCCGGGATCTCGGCGTGAAGGCCGAGATTCTGCGTTTCGATGCGAGCGTAGCGGAAGTAGCGAAGCTCAAGCCTGCGGGAATCATCCTCTCCGGCGGACCGGCGTCGGTTCTGGAGAAAGGGAGCCCTCGCCCTGATTCGGCGATTTTCGATTTAGGAATTCCAATTCTCGGCGTCTGCTACGGCCACCAGGTGATGGCGCAGATACTGGGCGGGCGGGTAGCGAAGGGAAAAACGCGCGAGTTCGGGAAGGAAACACTCCGGGTGAAAGCCCGGAGCGGACTTTTTAAAGGGCTCACTGCGAGCCAGACGGTCTGGTTCTCACACGGCGACCAGGTGGCTAAGCCGCCACCTGGCTTCTCCCCCACCGCCTCAACCCACTCCTGCCGCAACGCCGCGTTCGCTAATGCAAAACGACGGCTCTTCGGCATTCAGTTTCATCCTGAAGTGACACACACGCGGCACGGCATAAAAATGTTGAAGAACTTTTTGTTCTCAATTTGCAAAGCGAAGCGGGACTGGAAGATTGCCGACGTCGCCAAGGAGATTGTCGCCGAGATTAAAAAAGAGGTCGGCAAAGCGCACGTGGTTGTCGGCATTTCCGGCGGTGTTGATTCCCTGGTCGCAGCCACGCTCATCTACCGCGCCATTGGCAACCGGCTGCACGCGGTGTTCGTCGACACGGGACTGCTGCGGAAAGATGAGGTCACTCAGGTCGCC
>DATDYW010000053.1:0-18043 GCA_036516995.1 Minisyncoccota bacterium | reverse complement strand
GAAGCGCGCAACCTCGACGCGCTCGCCGAACTTCTGGATTGCCTGCTCGATCATCGCGCCAATCGTCACCTCCGGCGTCTTGAAGAACGGCTGGGTGAGGAGGCAGCGCTCGGCGAGGTAGTCCTTCAGCTTGCCCTCGACAATTCGCCCCTTAATTTCCTCCGGCTTGCCCTCGGCCTCCTTCTCGAAGACCGCCTTGGCGCGGGCGATGTCCTCGGCCGACACATCCTCGGGCTTAACAAAGGCCGGGCTCATCGCCGTAACGTGCATCGCGATGTCGTACGCCAATTTACGGAACTCCTCCGTCTTGGCAACGAAGTCGGTCTCGGAGCGCAGCTCGACCATTGCCGCGACGGTGCCGGTTGCGTGAACGTAGGAAGCAACGCGGCCAGCACCGAGATTTCTATCGGCCTTCTTGGCCGCGGCGGCGGCGCTTTTCTTGCGGAGAATCACCCGAGCCTTGGCGGCGTCGCCCTCGGCCTCCTCGAGCGCCCTCTTGCACTCCATCACCGAGACGCCGGTCTCGTCGCGGAGCTTCTTGATGTCGTCGGTGGTGATGGCCATAAGGTTCGGTGGTTTGAGAACGGAAACGTGGACTCTGGCCGCGCCCGCGGCGGGCGCGGCCCTCTCCTGCTAGGCAGCCGGAGCAGCCGTCAACGCGGGCTTCGCGGCAAGCTCGGCCTTGCCGACCTTCACCGCCTCCGCGAGGCAGCCGAGGACGAGCTCAACGGCGGCAATGGCGGAGTCGTTGCCCGGAATTGGGTAGCCGACCTTGGCGAGATCGCAGTCGGCGTTCGCCAGCGCCACAACCGGCACGCGGGTCTCCATCGCCTCGGTAACGGCAATGTGCTCGCGCTTCGGATCAATGGCAACGATTGCGCCCGGCCGGGTACGCATCTGGCTGATGCCGCCGAAGCTCTCCTCGAGATCCTCAATCTTGCGGTCGATGAGCAGGCGCTCCTTCTTCGTGTACTTGGCGAGCTCACCTTTTTCTCGCTGCTCGCGAAGCTCGTGGTAGAGGCTAATGCGCTTCTGGATTGCCTCAAAGTTGGTGAGCGTGCCGCCGATCCAGCGGCCGACGACGTAGGGCGACTCGGCAGACTCGGCGGCCGCCTTCACCAGTCGGGCAATCTCTTTCTTGCCGGAAACGAAGATGACCGGCTTACCGGCAGCGGCAACCGCAGCCAGAAAGTCGGCAGCTTTACCGAGCGCGTCCCTGGTTTGCTCAATATCGAAAATCTCGACGCCCTCCTTGGCGCCGAAAATGAAGGGCCGCGCCGACGGGTGGCGGCGCGAGCGGCTGTAGGCGTAGTGGGCGCCGACCGAGAGCAGCTGCTCAACGGACGGAGCCCCTTTTGCCGTGGCGGCAGTCTTGGCGGTCATGCGGGTTGAAACCTTAGCAAACAGGTGTCGAATCGGCAAGCGTGGCAAAGGAAAAGCCCCGAGTTACCGGGGCGGGTCAATCAGCAGGTCGAACGACCGGGCTTTCGCCTGCAGAACGCGGGCGAGCAGGTGCTCGTCGAAGTCATCGAGCCTGTAGGCCAGGAGACTGAGCTGGACGAGGTACTGCACGCAGGAGTGGTCGCCGGGCGATTCACCCGTCCCGTGGAGAAACATCTCCATGCACCGATTCTGCAGCTCCTCGCCAAACGGCTGTAGCGCAGCGCGGACGTGGCCTGCCGTCAGCAGGTCCTCAGGCGCGATTGCGCCGAGCTGGGCAGCTGCGGATCGCGCCATCGCCGCCATCAGACCCCAGATGTAGGGCATCGGGCGACGCTCCATGATTCCGGCGAGGAAGTTTTCCTCGAGCTTCTCTGCGTTGACGAAGATTCCGAGCCCTCCGGTCTGCTGCTCGGCGAGGAAGAACACGTTCTCGCCGGTGCCGAGGATTGGCAGAATCTTCTTGCCGAGGCAGGGCACGCAGATCGGGGGCGGCGAATCGAGCTTCGCGAGCCGGCAGACATCGTCCCAGTTGCACGCGACGAACGCCAGCGGCTCAATCTGGGGAACCCCCTTCAGGATTTCCGGAACATAGTTTCCAAACATCTTCATTTGCTCCTCTACTACGCAAAAAATAGCCTGCGGTCAACAGGCCCTGCCTAGCCTATCCGTAATTTTTAATTCTTAATTTTTAATTACTCTTCATCAGCCTCCTCTCCCACCTCCCCGCTCTCGAGTGCCTCCAGGACCGCGTCGAGCTTGCCGGCGAAGATCTGCTCGAGGCCGTGCCAGGAGCGCTTGATGCGGTGGTCGGTGGCGCGGTCCTGCGGGAAGTTGTAGGTGCGAATCTTCTCCGAGCGCGAGCCGGTGCCTACCTGGGCCTTCCGCGCCGATGCCTCACCGGCCTGTGCGCTCGCCTCCTCGTGCGCCTCAATCTTGGCGATGAGAATCGCCATCGCCTTATCGCGGTTTCGCGCCTGGCTGCGCTCGGCGGTGGAGCGCACATCGATGCCGGTGGCCTTGTGGATGATGCGCACCGCCGTCTCAACCTTGTTGACGTTCTGGCCGCCGGCGCCGCCCGCCCGGGAGAACTCCATCTCGATGTCCTCGGGGCGAATAACGATCTTCGATTTCTTGCGCATCGGGAGCACCGCTACGCTCGCGGTGGAGGTGTGAATGCGCCCTTGCCGCTCGGTTGCCGGCACGCGCTGGACGCGGTGTACCCCCGTCTCGAAGCGGAGCTTGCGGTACGCGTCCTTGCCGCGAATTTCGAAGGAAGCCTCGCGGTAGCCGCCAGCGTCGTTCTCCGCCTCGTCAACCGGGGTGAACGCCCAGCCGCGTGCCTCACTGAGGCGGCGGTACATATCGGAAAGCTCTCGGGCAAAGAGACCAGCCTCGTCGCCGCCGGTGCCGGCGCGGACCTCGAGAACGGCCTCGTTCGGAAACTCCTCCTCCGCCTGCTCGGCGGCGAGCAAGCTGTCGATTTCGGCGAGCAGCCCAGCTTTCTGCGTCTCAATATCCTTGAGCTCCTCGGCTGCCATCTCGGCGAGCGCCGGATCTGCGGCAAGTTTACTTGCCTCCGCCTCTGCAACGAGCAGGCGCTCCAAAGACTCCGCGTGGTACCGAACGCGCGGATTAGACTTCCACTCTTTCAGTTTTGCTTCGTCCATAGAGTGGAGCGGCGCGACGTAAGAAAGGTAGCACGAAGGCCCCTCGCGGAGCCCCGTCGCACCTCGTCCCTACGCTTCGGCCTTCTCCTTCTTCTTGGTGGCCTTCTTCGGGCCAGCCTTGGCAACGCGCTGCTTGAACTTCTCGGCTCGGCCGGCTGTGTCGAGCGACTTCTCGTTGCCCGTGTAGAACGGGTGACACTGGCTGCAGACCTCGATGCGAATTTCAGCCTTGTTCGAGGGCACGACAAACTTGGCCCCGCAGGCGCAGGAAACCTTGGCGTCGAAGTACTCCGGGTGAATCTCCTTTTTCATAGCTCGCAAAATCTACCAGAAACCCCGAAAAACGGCAAGGTTCACCTTCCCATCACCTCCGTTTTACCGTCCCATCACCCCACTCACCCCAAACTGCCAGCGCAAACCCAGAGTACGTACTCTGGGTTTGCGCCAAATGCGACGACCAGTAACTCTCGGCAGAATCATGCGCGCGACGCTCGCCATTGTGGTCGCGACTCTTTCGCTCCGAAAGTACACCCCGACGAACCGGCGGGTTTTCCGTGCGCTACGAGACAAGTTCGCCAACTTTGATCACACCGACTACGTGCGGTCGCTCCGCACGCTAGAGCGAGCCGGGCTTGTGCGCGTCGCCGGCGATGGGCAGCGTCTGATTCCAACTCGCGCGGGGCAGCGCGAGGCAATCGCCCGCGGGCTTGGCCTCCAAAAATTGCCTGTGCCCACAAGCTGGGACGGCACGTGGTGCGTCGTTTCCTTCGACGTTCCCCGAACCGCAAGCAAGCGCCGCGACTGCCTCAGGGCGTGCCTTCGGGGCATCGGCTTTGAGCCAGTTAACCAGTCAGTCTTTGCGCACCCTGGCGACGGAACCGAGGCGGTTGGCGAGATTGCCGTGCTGCTGGGAGCTTCTCGATATATGACCCTAATGACCGGCTGCACGATTGAGAACGATCGCACACTACGACGAAAATTTTTTCGGTAATCTCAAAAAGCCAATCGCAAACCCAGAGTACGTACTCTGGGTTTGCGACGTTTGAGATTTAATTAGTGGTCAAAATCCTAGGGTTGAAAAGACGGTTTGGTTGTTAGCTGCTGTCCGCATCCTTCAGGAAGTCGATTTGGCGCTGGAACTCGTCGGCGTGGGCCATAACCTGGTTGCCGTAGAACGCGTTCTGCGGCAGCTGCCAGTTGCCGCCGGAGTAGTACTTGAGCGCGGCGGTGCGCTCGGCGGCGTAGGTCTGGGCGCCGGCGCCGAGGTCCTTCACGTAGATCGCGGTCGCGGTGAAGGCGTGCTCGGGAATCCAGGGGTCGGCCACGTCGACGCCGAGCGCGTCCTCGATGCGGGAGGCGTAAGCCTTCCAGGTTGTGGGAATGAACTGCGATGGCCCCATCGCCCCGCCCCAGCCGTTGCCCCAGGGGCACGAGAGCGGCGTGCTGTCGGGATCGCGGCCGAGCCTCTTCATCAGCGCGAGATAAATCGTTTGGTCGTCGCGCGACGAGTTGTCGCCCGGTCCGGGCATAATGTTTTCCCAGTGCTTCTCCGGCGGATCGATGTCGCGGTTGCAGGTGCCGACGTTGTTGCCGAGGTCGGTCTCCTGTTTGAGAATCGCTAAGATAAATGCTGGCCGCACGCCGGTGGACTTCCCCGCCACCGTGGCGTAGTCGACGGCGTCGCCGAACGAGATGCCCGTGGTGTCGCGCAGCTTGAAGAGCGCGGCGCGGATTGCCGCCGCCTGCTTCCGCTTCTCTGCGAGCACGCTCTCGTATCCGGCCTCGGTGGCCTTCGAGGCGCTGAGCAGCGTCTTCTTCTCGGCCTCCTTGGCGGCGATAGTCTTGCGCCGACTCTCAATCTCGCCCTTGAGCTGGCGAGCCTTCTCCTGCCGCGCCGAAAGATTCTCGCGCTCCTTCTCGGTCTCCCCGCGCAGCGAGCGAATCTCGCCGATGAGGTCGCCGAGCGCGAGCTGCGTCGAGGAGTAGATTTCGTAGTCGCCGAAGAGCTCGGCGAGCGTGACGTCGCTGACCAGCGCCGCCGCCAGCGGTTCCTGGTCCATCTGGTCCATTTTCCGGACGAGCTGGGCGATGCCGGCCTTGCTATCCTCGAGCTTGGCCGAGAGCTCGGCGACGGTCTTCGACTTCAGGTCGATGTCGCGGCCGAGCTGGGCAATTTCAACGTTTCGCTTGTCGATTTCGAGCTGGGCCTTCCTGATCTCTGAGGTGAGGATGGCGACGTCGCGGGAAATCGACGCCGATTCCGCCTTCTGGCCGTCGAGCTTCTCCTGCTCCTCGGCAATCTGCTTGTTCAGGCTCTCGAGCTCGCGCCGGAGCGCAGCCTCGCGAGAGCTGTCGGCGGCAACGACCCAGCCGGGAGCCACAAGCGCCAGGCCGAGCGCGGCTAAAATCAGGAAAGAGATTCGGCTTCGCCGCATTGCCCGAGCATTCTAGCAAAGACGTTAGGTGGTACGGGACCGGAAATAAAAGGAAAAGCGCTCCGTGGCGCTTAGCAAGCTACATCCCCACTCTGCGGAGTTGCTCGGCCAAATAATCTCGAGATTGCCGATCATGCCTGAGCAGCGCCGCGTGCGTGACGGACGGGTCGCGACGAGGTATTGCGCACAGCTCCCAACGGAGACTGCCCCGTTCGCAGCGATGGTTCTGACAAACGTCGCCGGCTGCGCCGGAAAGTCTCGCCGAGTGTGGCGGAAACTCGATGGTTGTGGTGTTCATCCTTGCGACCACCTTGCCACCGCGGAGCCGAAAAGCAAGCGCCGCCCTTCGGGCGGCGCCGTAACATGAAAATTCACTTAGGGAGCTACTTTTTCTCCGGCTTCTTCTCGCTCTTCTTCTCCGGAGCCGGCGCCGCTGCTGGCGCCGCGGCGCCCTCGGCGACCGCACCCTCTGCGGCCTCAACGGCTTCCTTACCCTTCTCATCAGACACCTCAATGGCGGCGAGATCAGGACCGGTCACCGGCACGGAGAGATCCTCCTCGACGGCCATCTCGGCGGTCGCCACGACATCCTCGGGGGCGGTGATGAGCTCAACGCCAGCCGGGAGCTTCAGGTCGCTCGCGTGAATCTGCGACTGGAAGTCAACGAGGAGCGCCAGATCGGCGTCGAGGTGCTGCGGCAGATCCTTCGGCAGCGCCTCCACCTCCACCTCGTGCATGATTTTCACAATGTTGCCGTGCAGCTCAGCCTCGGCTGCGGCGATACCGATAAATGTGATCGGCACGTGCACCTGCACCTTGCGGCCTTTCTCGACGACGTAGAAATCAACGTGAATCGGGCGCTCGGTGACGGCGTCGAATTGGACCTCGTGGAAGAGCGCCTCCTCGGTTCCGTTCGGACCTTCGAGGGAGACAATCTGCGACTCGCCGGCCTGCGAGAAGGCGCGCTCGAAGTCGAGCTCGGCAATCGAGCCCTGCTCGGCCTTGTGGACGCGGCCGTAGAGCACAACCGGAACGCGCTTGCCCTTGCGGAGCGAGGCGGCCTTGCCCGTGCGAGCTTCGTACTTAAGAGAAATCATAAGCGCGAGGAGCTTACACTGGCTCTCTCAAATTGGCAACGGGCAGAGCGGGAAAAGGAAAAGTCGGCGCCAGAAGCTGGCGCCGACTTGGAAGAAATGATGGCTGCTAGGCAAGAACAACCTGCCGGGGCGCTGCCACGGTGATTCTCGGCAGCTTGAGTGGTTCTCCGGTTGGTACCTTGATGATTATGGTGCCGATATGGCTTACTCCCGGGTGTTTCGTCTCCACGAGGTGGTAGTCATAGCCGTCGCGGGAGACTGGCTCAGAGGGCAGTGGTGACAACGTCACGCGCTCGCCGTCAGTCATTTTGCCCAAGAGTTCGGCGAGCTTCCCGAGCGTCACCACCTGGAAGTCGTATGCCTCGGCATTGATTGGACCGGAGGACCAGGCGTAGAGCGAGCCACCGAACATCCCCGCGAGCACGAAGCCGGCGAGAGTAGCCCAGGTCTCGGGGATATTGTGAACGCCATTGGGGAGCGTGGCAACACCAAGGGCCAGGAGAGCAAAGAACGCCACCAAATTCACAATGGCGGACCAGCATGTCTTATTTTGAATGAGAGGGAACATAGGTTTCGTTAGGCTTTATGCCTTTGATAACCATTTAATCATTATGTGAATATTTGTCAAATATCCCCGGCGCACCCAAGGGACGCTGGTCTTATCTCCCCTATTTTGTTTAGTTATTGGTGGTCGCCAGGTGGGCTTCTAGATACTCTTTTGTCCCGCCCACCTTCTTCCCCGGGTTGAAAATGTTGTGCGGGTCGAAGATGTCCTTCACCTCCTTGAAGAGCGCCGCTATGTCGTCGCCGAACATTTGCCCGAGGAACGGCGTCCGCATGATGCCGTCGTTGTGCTCGGCGGTGATGGTGCCGCCGTGCTCCTTCACCAGCGCCACGAACTTCTCGAGCACAGGCAGAATTTTGGCGCGCTCTTTCGGGTCGGACATATCCATCAAGGGGATGATGTGGTAGTTGCCGTCGCCGGCGTGTCCGGCAATGTTGGCGCGAATGCCGTTCTCCTTCAGGAGCGCGAGGAGCTTCGGCAGAAACTCGGGCAGTCGCTCCGGCCGGACACAGAAGTCCTCGATGAACGGCGCCGTGCGCTTGCCGCCCACCGACTTGCGCAGCAGGTTGAAGCTCTCGCGACGCATCGTCATATACTTCTCGGCGTCGGCCTCGTCTCTGAGCACCCGCGCCACGAGCCCCATCCCGCGGGCCGCCTCGGCAATGTCGCTCGCCTTTTCGTCGGCCACCGCCTGCTCGTCCTCGGATAGCTCCACCAGCACAATGAGCTTCGGCAGCCCCATAAAACGCACGCCAATTACAACCTCCGGCCAGAACCGCAGCGCGAAGCGCCAGAGCGGCTCGCCGACCTTCTTGGCGATTTCCGGCATAAAGCGAATGCCGAGCTTGAGCGTCGTGTCGTCGAACGCTTCCATATTCTCTGGGTGGAACGGCAGAATTTTATTCACGGCCGCCGGCAGGTCGTCCCAGCTTCGAAAGAAAATCGCCACGGTGCGGTGGTGAGGCTTCACGGGCGTCAGCCGCAGCGTCGCGTCGGCGAGGAGCCCGAGCGTCCCCTGCGAGCCGACGAAGAGCTGCGACAAATCAAAAATCCCGCGCTCCTTGTCGAAGACGCGCCAGAGGGCGTAGCCGGAAGCGTTCTTGGAGGTCTTCGGTGCGGCGGCGCGGATGCGGTCGTAGCTGCCGTCGATGAGTCGGAACATCCGCTCGTAGACGTAGCCCTCGAAGTCGCGCCGCGCCCGCTTGGCGGTCAGCTCAATCATGTTGAGGGGCCGGAGCTCGTGCACCTCCCCATCGGCGAGCACCACCCGCATCGACTCCGCCCACTCGCGCATCGCCCCGTAGCGCAGCGTCTTCTCGCCGGCGCAGTTGTTCATCACCATCCCGCCGAACGCCGCAATCGACTTCGAGGCCGGGTAGCACGGCATCAGCAGGTGCTTGCGCGCCGCCGCCGGCTCGAAGTTTCGGTAGAAGACGCCCGGCTCGACGATCGCCACCTTCTTCTCCTCATCAATCGAGAAGGCGTTCATGTAGCGCGAGCAGTCGAGCACGACGCTCTCGGTCAAGGGTCCCCCGGTCATATCGGTGCCGCCGGAGCGCGCGGTGAGCGACAAGGACGGGCACTCGGCGCGCCGCTCCTGCACCCAGCGGACGATGCGGCAGAGGTCGTCCGCGTCTTTCGGAAAAATTGCGGCGGCGGGCTTGACCGAGAAGAGCGAGGCGTCGCGCGAGAGCCTGCCGAGCGTCGCCTCGTCGAGCGCGATGTCGCCCTTCACGACGCCGCGCAGCGCCTCGATGCAGTCGCCCTCGGTTTGGCAAACTTTCGCCATTGAAAAGAAAAGCTAGCGCTCCGCGGCGGCGTCGTAGCGGCCCTGGTCGGCGGCGGCGAGGAGCGTCAGCCGACGAATGAACGCCGCCCGCGCCCTGTCGACGTTCTCCGGCCTGCCGCGCCAAACTTTGAGCGGCTCCTCCTGAATCGCCCGGGCGTACGAGAACGTCACCGGCCACGGCAGGGGCTCCCGCTTGGCGATGGCGTCGAGGTGCGCGGTCGCGAGCTGCGGCGTCTGGCCGCCGGAGAGGAAGACGACGCCGGCGAGTGCGCCGGGCGCGTGCGCGGTGAGAACCCGCGCCGTGCTCGCCGCGACCTCGCGAATGGGCTCGACCTCGTCGGCGGCAATCCCCGGCAGCGCCATCGAGGTTTTGAGGATCACCGAGCCGAAGGGCACCCCCGCTGCGGCGAGGGCCTCGAACAGGGCATCGAGAGCCTCCCCTATAGCTTTTTCAGCCTCCGCCATCGAGTGGCGACCCTCCAGCAGCACCTCCGGCTCGCAGATTGGCACGATGCCGCGGACGGCGCAGGCCTTGGCGTACTCCGCCATCCGCTTGGCGTTCTCGAGGAAACAGGCCGTGGTCGGCAGCTCGCGCAGGGGATCCACCCGGAACGTCGCCCGCCACTTCGCGAACGTCGCGCCGGTCTTCGCGTAGCCGTCGAGCCGCTCGCCGAGATTTTCCAGACCGTCGGTCACCTTCTCGCCCTCGCCGAACGGCGAGAGCCCCTGGTCGACCTTGATGCCGGGGAGCACGCCCTGCGCCGCGAGGTACGCCGGGTACGGCTCGTCGGTCGAGGACCTCTCCCACCAGGTTTCGTCGTAGAGGATGACGCCGGAGATGAACTCCGAGAGGCCCGGGCACTCGAAGAAGAGCTCGCGGTAGGCGCGGCGCGTCTCCGTCGTCGACTCCGCGCCGACCGCGGCGAGGCGTTTCCCCGCCGACTCGTTGCTCTCGTCGGCAGCGAGAATCCCCTTGCCGGGGGCGAACAGTTTAGAAATGATCTCGTGAACCTCCATGTGCGAGCAATTATAGCAGCCGATTCGTGCGCTTGACCGCGAGCGGGCAGATGCTAGGTTCGCGGTATGAGTCCTTCAGAAATAATCTACGCAGGCCACGCGACCCTGACGCGCGCGTTCGACTACGCCAACTGGGCGCACCGCAACCAGCGCTCGAAGCTCAAAGATGCCCCCTACATCGTGCATCCGCTGCACGCGGTCGTGCTCCTATCGGGGTGCGGCTTCTCGATCGAGAACGCTGGTGATCTAGATATCCTGGTCGCCGCCGCTCTTCACGACAGCCTCGAGGACAACCGAAAGGAGGTGAGGCCCGAGGACATTGAGGCGCGCTTCGGACGACGGGCCCGAGAGCTGGTTGAGTCGGTCACGCTCGACCCTAAGACGAACGACAAGCGCGCGTCGCGGCTGAAGCTGCTGGGTATGTCCTGGCGCGAGCAATCGCTGAAAATTGCCGACATTTGCAGCAACACGCTCAGGAGCCTTGCGCTCATCGAGCGCCTCGGCCTCGAGGAGACGCAGCAGAAGCTCTCCAGCCAGCCGCTCGCCGCTCGCTTCGCGATGGAGTGGGAGTTCGTGGCGAAGTGCGCCGACCAGGACGACCCCCACCGGCCAACGCGGGCGCATCGCCTCATCGCGCTCACCCTCGATGCCCTCCGCAGGTTCGAGAAGGTCATTCAGCCCGCCTGACCCCCGCCCGGCCCCTTAGGGGTGCCGGGCCTTTTCCTTCCAGGGTATATAATTTGCCCGCAATGCTAGGAAAGGAGCCTCTCGACTTCCTCGCCGTCGGCGACGTCGTCACCGACGCCTTCATCAAGCTCTCCGCGGCCTGGGTCGACGAGGAGACCCCGAAGCACCCGCAGGGCCTCTGCGTGAACTTCGGCGACAAGGTGCCCTACGACGAGGTCGAGGTCATCCGCGCCGTCGGCAACGCCGCGAACGCCGCCGCGGCCTCCGCCAAGCTCGGCCTCAAGACCGCGCTCGTGGTCTGGGTCGGCGACGACGAGGAGGGCAGAAAGTGCCGCGAGACCATCCGCGCCGCCGGCGTCTCCGACGAGTTCGTCACCACCGAGGCCGGCAAGCCCACGAACTACCACTACGTGCTGCGCTTCGGACCCGAGCGCACCATCCTGGTGAAGCACACGCTCTGGAGCTACCGCTTCCCCGAGGTGACGCCGGCGCCGCGCTGGATCTACCTATCGTCGCTCGCGAAAGATACCGAGAGCTACCACGATGAGATTTCAGACTACCTCGACCGCCACCCCGAGACGAAGCTCGCCCTCCAGCCGGGCACCTTCCAGATGAAGCTCGGCGCCGCGCGGCTGAAGCGCCTCTACCGGCGCTCCGACATTTTCTTCTGCAACAGGGAGGAGGCGGCGCGCATCCTGGAGATTCCGCCCGCGCCGGTCGTCGAGCTCCTGCCGAAGGTGCGCGCGCTGGGACCCAAAATTGCCGTCATCACGGACGGGCCGGACGGCGCCTTCGCACAAGACGAGAGCGGCGCCACGTTCTTCGTGCCGATGTTCCCTGACGCTGCAACGCCGATTTCCCGCACCGGCGCCGGCGACGCCTGCGGCTCGACCATCACCGCGGCGCTCGCGCTGGGGTTGCCGCTCCAGGAGGCGCTGCGCTGGGGCCCCGTGAACTCCGCGGCGGTGGTGCAGAAGGTCGGCGCCCAGACGGGGCTCCTCTCGCGCGCCGAGCTCGAGAGCCGACTGGCGGGGGCGCCGGCTGAGTACACGGTCACGACGGTCTAGCGCTGCCAAGAGATTTTCAGTTAACATTGCAGCCATGAACGAAGGCAGCGAAGTGGATCCCGTTAGCATCCAAACAGAGGGCATCGCCGACCTGCGCCGCGAGACGCGAGCCGAGGTCGCGCGCCTCCAGGGGGAGATCGCCGCGCTCACCGAGCCGGGCGTCTCGGACGTGCCCCACGACGAGCCGCGGGTTGCCGAGCTACAGCGGCAGCTCCGGCAGGCGCTCAACCGGCTGCAGGAGATGAAAGAGGTCTAGGATAACCTCGGGCGCGGACGAATGTCCGCGCTTTTTCCATTTCGTCCGATCCTACCTACTTCCTGCTCACCACTTTCTCTGCTGCCTCAATAATAGATTTCTCGCCCATTCCGTAGAGTTCGATTAGCTCATCTGGTTTGCCAGACTGGCCGAAACGGTTCTGAACACCGATAAATTCAATCGGCACCGGTGCGTTTGCTGCTAAAACTTCTGCAACGGCGCTGCCGAAACCGCCGGCAATCTGGTGCTCCTCAACCGTCACGATGGCGCCGGTCTCTTTCGCTAGTGAAACAAGTGCGTCGGCATCAATCGGCTTGATGGTGTGAAAATTCAAAACCTTAGCTTTAATTCCCTTCTCGCCGAGTTTCTGCGCGGCGAGGAGCGCGTGATAAACCAGCGCGCCCGTCGCGACGATACCGACCTCGGCCGCTCCCCCCTCTGGCTCCCAAAAAACTTCGGCGCGCCCAATTTCAAATGGCGTATCTTCGGTTGTTATTACTGGCGTCTTCTCGCGGGCGAGGCGCAGATAGACAGGCTTGCCGAGCTCGAGCGCCGCGAGTACCGCCTTCCTCGCCTCAATTGCGTCGCAGGGCGAGAGCACAACCATATTGGGGATGACCCGGGTGATGGCGATGTCCTCCACCGCCTGGTGCGTGCCGCCGTCGGGGCCCACCGAGACGCCCGCGTGCGAGCCGGCGATGACCACCGGCCGGTCGTTGTAGGCGATGGTGGTGCGAATCTGCTCCCAGTTGCGGCCGGGCGAGAACATCGCGTAGCTAGAAATCACGGGGAGCTTCCCCATCGCCGCCATTCCAGAGGCAACCGCTGCTAGGTTCTGCTCCGCTACACCAACCTCAATGAACCGCTCCGGAAATTCGTCCCGGAACAAATTCATCATCGTCGAGTCGGTCAGATCGGCGCAGAGCGCCACTACCTGCGAGTTCTTCTTGCCTGCCTCTCTCAACCCCTCGCCGAATCCTCTGCGAATGGGAATCTTCTCCACGCTCTCGGCGAGGCAGTCGGGGTTGAGCTTGGCGGAATCGGAAATCACGGAGCAAGTATAGCCGAGGGCCGAGTTCACCGCTGCAATGGCAGATGGCAGAGGTGAGCTCCGGCTAAAAAATCGCCGCTCCGCTCCGAACTTCTGCCATCAGCCTTCGCCTAGAGCCCCCGCAGCGCCTCATCGAGAATCCCCCTGAAAATCCCCGGCAGCGCCTCGGCCGTCGGCGCGAGGCGGCCGTCGGGTGCGTAGGTCTCGATCGCCGCGCGGCCGTCCTCGGTGACGCCGACGCCAATCACGAGCGCACCCTTCTCCCGCAGCGCCGCGGCCGCGCGGCGGACGCGGCCGGCGGCGTCCGGGTCGCCGTTGCTCTCGCCGTCCGTGGTCACGACGACGACCTTGCGGCGCTTCCCGGCACGCAGCTCGGCTTCGGTATCGGCGTCAATCCCCGCGAGGATGGCCTCGAGCGAGAGGAAGTCGCGGGTGCTGCTGCCCGGCGCGGTGCCCAGCGCGCCGAACATCGCCACGCGCTGCCGCTCCGTGAGGCCCGGCGAGAGCGCCTTCACCGTCTCCTCGACGTCGCCGAAGGCGCGGCACTCCGTGCGCACCGAGAGCGGCTCGTCCAAATCGGCCGCCTGGCGCTCGAGCTCGTCCACCAGCTCGGCGAGCGCCTCGAGGACAGCAGCCACGGCGAGGCGCTGCTGCCGGAGCTTCTCGCCCTCCATCGAGCCCGAGCGGTCGGCGACCACGTGGAAATCGAACGCGCCGACCGCCCGCTCCTCGCGCAGCTTCCGGTCGGTCACCTCCCAGACGGCTGCCTCGGTCTCGCCCGCCGCCACGGCCGCGTGCGCCTCGGCCGGGAGCGAGAGCGCGTCGCCCTCGTCGACCGGGTAGCGCGGCGCGCGCACCCTCTTCTTGCGCCGCGACACCAGCCGCTCAATCTGCCGCCGCAGCGAATCCACCAGCCCCTCGCCCGTCTCGGGGTCCTCGATCGTCTCAACCTCCCGCCAGAAGGCGCGGTACGACTCCAAATCCTTTTCCGAGACGCCCTGCTCGCGGGCGTAGGCTTCGCGAGCCGCGCGCAGCGGGTCAGCGCCCACTTTCCCCTTCCGCGCCGCCTCGATCGCCTTCTCGATTTCCTTCTCCAAATCTTCCGCGGGGATTGGCTGCGGCGCGCGCGCGTCGTAGTCGGCGTAGTCGTCCGAGAAAGCCTCCTCGCCGAGCGAGGGCTCGCCGCCTTGGCCGTCGCCCGAAGCGGGCTCCGCGGCGGAACCTTCTTCTCCTTCCCCCGGCGACTCGCCCGTCTCACCCTCGGCAGGCTCGCGCGGGTTGCCGTCACCCTCCCCCGACTCTCCTTGCCCCTCCTGCCCGCCCCCTTTTCCCTTTTTCTGCTTTCCTTCTTCGTTCCTCTCCGCGAGGTCTTGCTCAAAAAACTTGTCCACCAGCGGGTACAGGAACCGCTCCTGAAACTCCACGCGCTTCGCCATCGGCACCGAGGGGTCGCTGAACGTCGCCACCAAATCCACCACCTTCCCCGACGCCAGTCGGTGCGCGCGCAGGCCCTCGATCGCCGCGCGTACCTCGGGCGCCACCTGGCAGACCTGGCCTGGCACCATAGCCTCCCGCAGCAGCGCGTAGGAGAGCTGGAGATGCCTGGGCGACTCGGCGTAGTCCGTCCCCGGGAACAGCTTCGCCGGGTAGAGCTCGCCCGGCACGTGCGCGAGCGACGGCGCGCGGATCCCGACGCTGCGGTTCATCTTGATGTCGTCGAAGCAGTTATCGGCAATCTTGTAGCGCTTCGCCGATTTGAGGCGCGCGCGGTGCCGCCGCCAGACGGTCGCGCCGCCCTCCGCCCCCGCGAGCTCCTTGTACTCCCGCACGTGCTCGAGCTCGTGGAGCGTCGCGAACGTCGCCGCCTCGGGCGGGTAGCCCTGGCCGCTGAAGAACGTCGGCTCGTAGTAGAGCGTGCCCTTCTCTAAATCGACGGCGAAGGTGCCGAGGTTCGCGGGCGCACGCTCAATCTTCACCGAGCCGTCACTCGCGTAAGCCTTGAGGAAGCGCTCGTTCTCGGCGAAGAGCGCCGGCGGCGCCACGCGCCGTTCGGCATGCTCCGGGCGAGGCGCCGCACCGCCGCCAGTCGGTGCCGCATCGAGATCGTCGGCTTCGACGAGCACCGGCGAGCGTGGCGAAAAATTCACCGGCTAATCGTACCACCGCGCCCGGCCGGTGCCTGGTGCTGGGCCTCATCCGATGGAACCGGCCAGCCGCCAGTCGATTTCCTCTCGCAGCCGGGCGTCGCCGTGCGCCGCGGCGAGCGCTACGTAGCTGGCGGCGTTCGCGGCCGATAGGCGGCCGGTCGCCCGGGCAACTGCCCTAGCGCTGAGCCGCCGGCCGCGCGGGAAAATTTCGACGCCGAGGAACCACACGCCGCGGCGCGTCGGCACAACTGCGTCGCCCTTGGGATTCACGCGGAGGCCAAGCGAGCTCCCCAGAAACTCGTGGCAACGCGCCCGCGACTCCTGCGCCGCCGCGGCCGACGGCAGGAGCGTGATGCTATCATCCCCGTACCGAACGTAGCCTAGCGGCCGAACCACGTGCGCCACGAACCGATCGAACTCGTTGAGGTAGACGTTGGCGAAGACTTGGCTCGTCAGGTTGCCGATGGGTATGCCGCGTGGTCCTCTCTCTCTCTCTCTCTCTCGCAAAGACATCGCCCGTAGGCTCCGCCCGGTAGCTCCCCACGATTTCGCGCGTGAGCCAGCGGGCGCGCGGGTCGAGAACTCGCCGCTCGACAGCCTCAATCAGCCGGTCGTGGCGCACCGAGTCGAAGAACTTCGACGCGTCGGCCCGCCACGCCCACGCGCCGGGGTGCCGCGCCAGGAGCGACTGCGCGCGCCGGATTGCACCGAGCAACCCCTTCCCCTTCCGGCACGACCACGCGTCGAAGGAGAGCCGAGCATCGAAGCACGCCACGACGTGGTCGTAGAGCAGCCGGTGCACGACGCGGTCGCGCACCGCGGCCACGGAGACGATGCGCCGCTTCTGCTCCGCAACCTCGAACGTCCGGTACGGCCCGTGGCGGTAGCTGCCGTCCGAAAGCGCGCGGGAGAGGTTCGCGAGCTCGCGCTCGAGGCCGTACTCGAACGCGTCAATCTCCGGCGTCCGACGCTTGCCGGTGCGGAAGTTGCGCCATGTCCGCCACAGCACCTCGACGGAAACGCCGAACGTCGAAATCTCCGGCGGCGCCTCACCCGCTGAGCCTATGTCTGAAATTCCGCTCATCGTCACAGCCTACGAACTCTACCGCTCCCTCCTCGACGTCACCAGCCGCGTCGACCGCCGCTTCCGCTTCGGGCTCGCCGCCAAGCTCGAGGAGCAGACGCTCGAGCTCCTAGAGCTCCTGGTGATGGCCAAGCACGCGCCGAAGGCGCTCAAGTCGGGCTACCTCCTGCGGGCGACCGGACGGCTGGAGGTCGTCCGCCTGTGCCTGCGCCTCCTCCTGGAGATGAAGCTCGCCAACGAGACCAACGTTTTCAAGCTGCAGGAGAAAGCCGCCGAGGCTGGTCGCATGCTCGGCGGCTGGCTCCGCTCCCTCGCCTGATCGTCCGCCCCGGCGCGGACAGCCACGTTCGAGTTCTCGTTCGACGGCGAGTTCGCGTTCACGTTGCGCTGCCGGTTGTCGCGGTTCCACTCCACGTTCGGGACGAAACCCGCCCGACCGGTTGCCGCCGCAGGATGTCCGTTCGCCGCGCACTCGGTTTCCCGAAATGCCGCCGTCGCAACGGCGCTGGCGCTCTCCCCGAGTTTTTTCGCCGCCCCCTGCGGGCCAACCTTTCGGCTAGCCCGCGCGGGCGGTACCCCGCGCGCGATTCGTGGACGCACCAGGCGGTGCGTGCCGCGGCAGCCCAGCCGAACCGGGTAGCTCATCGCCGCGGCTCGAGGATTCTACCGCGCGGAAGAGAGAAGACGAATGAGAAATGGAAAGGTAAAGGTAAAGGTAAAGGTAAAGACCCAAATTTACGCGCCCACCCCGGCGCGGACAGCCACGTCCGAGTACACGCTCGACGGCGAGCTCGCGCCCACGCGGCGCCGCCGGTCGTCGCGGTTCCACCCCACGTCCGGGACGAAACCCGCCCGACCGGCCTTCGGGATACAGACGGCGGGTGCCCACGACCCCGAGTTTTTCTGGTACACGTCGGCGAGGACGCCCTCGCGGGCGCGGAGCGCCTGGTGCCAGCAGAGCTCCTCGGGCGCGAGGCCGCGCTCGCCGCTGTGCGTCGCGTCGGTCTTGAAAGTTTCGAGTGCCCGCGCGGGCGAGGTGCCCGCGGGAACAGCGGCGCGCCTGCCGGCGGGTACCTCGCCGAGCTCCGGCTGGCCCTCAATCACCGCGACCATCCAGCCGAACCGGCGTGGGTCCTCCGCCAGGAGCGCGGCTTTAGTTTTGCCGCCGTGCCCCGTCTCACCGAAGCTGGTCGGAAAGTAGAGCCAGGTACCCGGGTCGCCGAGGTCAGAATCGTAGTAGGGCGCCTGGATTGCGCCGCCGGTCTGGGCGTCCGTGAGCTTGGCCGCCGCGCGCGCGCCGGCTATCTCGGCCGCCGCGGCGTCGGCGAGGACGCGGAAGTCGAGCCCCAGCGGCGTCACGAGGACGCGCGGCGACGGCAGCGTCGCGAGCTTCTCGGCCAGATCGGGCACGGCGGCGAGGCGCGCGGCAACCTCGTGGGCCGAGGGTGGCGCGCCGCAGGCGGCCTCGAACGCGCGGCGGGTCGAGTCGGGGAGGATTTCCGTGTACATCTTGGCGCTCGCCGCCACGTCGCGCTCGAGGTCGACGCCGTTGGCTTCCATCGCCGCGCGGAGCGCGGGCGGCAGCTCGCCGGGCAGGTTCGGCGGCGCTGCGGGCGCGGGCGGCGCGCCCGCGAGCGCCTCGTCGGCCGAGGACGCAGCGGCCGCGGCCCGCAGGCCGTAGGGGTCGAGGAGCGCCAGCTCGGCGAGCGGCAGGCGCGCCGCTGGGCCGCGCAGGGCA
>DATDYW010000052.1:0-7880 GCA_036516995.1 Minisyncoccota bacterium | reverse complement strand
TCGGGGACGCCCTGGCCGGTTTTACCAGAAGTTTCGAGTACCTCGGAGACGTCGCAGTCGAGGAGCTTGGCTACTTCGGCTTTCACCTCGTCTGTCCGCGCAATTGGCGAATCAACTTTTGAGACAGCACCGAGAATGACTAGCCCCTGCTCACGCGCGGCACGCAGTGTGGTGAGCGTCTGCGCCTGAATGCCCTGCGTGGCATCGACAAGAAGAACCGCACCCTCAACAGCTTTGAGTGCACGCGAAACCTCATACGAGAAGTCGATGTGCCCCGGCGTGTCGATGAGGTTGAGCTGCCAGTCCTGGTTCTGGTGGAGGTAAAGCATCCGCACGGGGCGCATCTTGATGGTGATGCCCTTCTCGCGCTCGAGCTCCATCGAGTCGAGCACCTGCGCCATCATCTTGCGCGGCTCGATGGTGCCCGTAGCCTCGAGCATCCGGTCAGCCAGCGTCGACTTGCCGTGGTCGATGTGGGCGATGATGCTGAAGTTCCTAATTTTCTCCATTGCCGCGGCATACTAGCCTGCCGCGCGGCCCGGTGCTAGGGTCGGCGGCAAATGACAACCCTAGATGCCATAACAATCGCAGGCTCCCGGTCTGACCTGAAGATTGCCATTCGCGCCGAGAACGGCCTCTTCGTCGCCGAAATCTCGACGAAGCAGAGCTGGCCGCGCCACCTCGGCTACAAACGGGACATTCCCGATCGCGCGAGCGCGGTCTCCGAGATTGGCCAGATGCTGCGCGCCGCAGCGGGCTCGTGCCGCGGTTTCGATGGCGACCTGAGCCACGACGATGTACGGAAAATCGTCGAAGCCCTCAAGACGCGGGACGAGGTTGCGAGCAACGACGCGCTCCGGATGCCCGCTGCCGCTGCCTGACCCGCACAGAGGCCCGCCACGCGAGGCCTCTTTTCTTTTTCCGGCCGGGTCGCGCTCTGCGCGACCTGGCTTTTTCTCCCCTCCTACTGTTACTTATTACCTATTACTTTTTACTTCGCTCACGCCTCCGGCACCTGATCCGGCGTCGTGTCGGACGCGACGACGGGCTCGCGCCAAGCACGGCGTCGAAGCTCTGCTACAGCAACAGCAAACTCGCGGTTACCAAAAGCGGCGAGTGTTCCCGCCCAAGCAGCGAGTCCCGCAAGACCAGCACCAAGACCTTGGAGGAATACCCCCAGCGTGGTGGTGAGGCCGACGACGCTGTCGAGGGCGTCGAGCGCGAGGTAGCTCACGAGCGCCGCGGCGAGCGAGGCGGCGAGGCCCTCTAACACAGTGCGGGCCGCGCTCTCGGAGTGCGGCAGACGCCCAAGGCCAAAACGGAGCGTGGCGGCCCTCACCGTCTCGCCGAACGTCCAGGCAATTGCCAGCAGCACCACCTCGGCGCCGAGGACGCCGTGCAAACGGAAAATGGCGGCAATGTCGGCGAGCAGCGCGGGAGAAGCCGCAGCCGAGAGCCAGATTGCCGAGCCTACGGTGACAACTGCGCCTAGGGCGGCGGAAAAGAATGGCTTCCAGGTAGCGCCGCGAGCGTAGTGGGCGCGGGCGTAGAGCAGCGTCAGGTTCTGGGCAACGAGCGAGACGATGCCAGCGGCCAGGCACGCCGCAATCAGCCGGGTGTCGTCCCAGGTGAAGCCGCCGGCGCCGAGCACCACGCGAACCAGCTGCGCGCGCAGCACCACCACCAGCGCAATGATTGGCAGCGACCAGAAAACAATTTGGCGAGTGGCCGAGGCGAGCGAGCGGGCGAACTCGTCGAGGCGGCCGTCGGCAAAGTGTTTAGCAAGAATTGGAAAAGCGGCAGTGGAATATGCGGCACCAATAAGTGCCAGCGGCACTGCACCGAGATTCGCTGCAAGCTGAAAAACGGAAATGGAGCCAGTGGTCATTCGTGAGGCGATCGCGACGAGGCCGATGGTGGCGATCTGGCCGGCGGCGAGCGCCACCGAGCGCGGCGCGGAGAGCGCGAGCGTGCCGAACACTTCTTTCCAGGGTGCGCGAAGGGTGAGCCACGGCAGCGGACCCCCACCCCGGCGGCTAATGCCGGGGAGAAGGATTGCGGCGTGAAGTGCGGCGCCGACTACAACGCCGATCGCTACACCGAGAATACCGAGATACGGGTAGAGCGCGGCGACGCCGATGACGATGCCGGCGTTGTAGAGAATCGGCGAGAGGGCGTAGAGCGCCACCTTGCCGCGAGCCTGGGCGACGCTGCCCCAAATTTGGGAAACTCCCAAGAGGATTGGCGAGAGGAGCATCACGCGCGAGAGCAGCGCCATCTCCTCTCCCAGAGGCCCGCTCGCAATGCCGGGAGCAAGCCACGCGGCGAGCTCTGGCGCCCAGATGAAGGCGATACCCGCGACCACGACCGCCGCGGCAAGGAAGGCGGTGAAGACTCCCGAGGCGAAGCGTTTCGCGTCTTCGGACCGTTCCAGCCGGGCGACGATGGCGGGCAGCACCGCGGCCGAGGAGACGAGCGAGGCGACGAGCACGAAGACGAGGTCGGGCAGCCGGAAAGCGGCGTAGTAGGCGTCGAGCTGAAGCGAGGGGCCGATGAGGCCCGCCAGCATCCGGTCGCGGGCTAGGGCGACAATCTGCGAGAGGAGGGTGAAGCCGGCGAGCAGGTACGCCGCTTCGTGTAGCCCTCTCACTTCCCGCCCGAGGAGGGCGAACACCTGCTTCACCATACGATGATTGGAGATTCTAGCACCGGACGCGAAGAACCCGCCTTTCGGCGGGTTCTTCGGTTTTTGTGGGTCGCGCGTATAAGCCGAATTCTGTTTCGAACCTTGCGGTTCTAAGCAACCATTTCTCTGGACTGGCGGTTGCCCGCCAGTTCGTGCGGCTCTCTCTCCTTGCGGAGAGCACGGCCTTGCACCCAGGTAAGGATTTTGCCGTTTCACCCGCGAGTTGCCTCGCGGCTCACCCAGCCCCAGTTAGTGCGTCATTTGAGCCCAACTGGGGCTGGAGCCATCGGATTTCTCCTCCGGCGTCTCTGCTCGCACCTCTCGAGTTACCTCGGACGGGCGTTACCCGCTACCCTGCTCCCAGCCCCAGTTGGAAACCAACTTGGGCTGGGGGGAGTTCGGACTTTCCTCCCAGCTCCAGTTGGCGATGCCTGTCGCTGGCCACTGCCGGAAGCACTTCTTCATGAAGTACTCCGCAGAGGATTACGAACCTGACGTGCCAACTGGGGCTGGGTAGCTGCGCGGCGCGACCCGCAGGACATTATCCTACGTCACCATCAAAAATGCAACTCGGAGTTGATTCTTCTCCGTTCGCGGGGCCAGGTACGGCGAAACGTTTACGAGCGGTCGCTCGTAAACGTTTCGATGCAAATTTCGCAAACTTTTTAATTTTTAATTCCTAATTCTTAATTCCTAGTTCTTAATTTTTAATTCTCTAAATCAGCACCAGCCGATCGCCGCGTCGCACCCCGCTCTCGGCGGCGAAGCCCGCCGGCGCCACCAGCAGGAAGAGCGCCGGATCGCCCTGCGGCGAGGCGATGGCCTGCTCCGCCAGCGACAAATCGAGATCGTCTTCGGTGGAGATGACCAGGAGCGAGGCGTCGAGCCACACTGCGTCAACTAGCCGAGGCGCCCGCGGCAGCTTGACGCTCTGGGCGCCGAGCAGATCGAAGACGAAGAGACCCGTCTGCGCCCGTCGAAAAATTTCCTCGACCGGCACGGTCGGCTGGTTCCCCGAGACGCTCGCGACCGCCAGCGAAACGCCCCGCTCGGCGAGAACGCCGTGGCGCGTCTCGCCGCTCCAGGCGACGCCGGCGCCGAGGGCGAAGTTCATCAGCCCCTCCGCGGCGAAGAAGAGCACCGCCCCGGTCACGACGATGATGAGGAGGCGGAAGAAGCCGGGCTGCCCCTGGGAGCCGCTAGTCTGCTGCATGGTGCTCGGAGCGACGCAGCGCCCGCCGGGCGAGATCGAGGGCGGCGAGAATCGTGGCGAAGACGGCGGCCGAGGCAACCGGAATGGTGACGAAGCCGAGCGTCACGAACGGCGGCACGTCGCAGCCCTCGCCCACGCCGCAGATTCCGTCCGCGGGAGCGACGACGCCGGCCTGGAGGTTGATTTGGAACAGGCCGAGCGCCAGGCCCGCCCAGGCGAGGGCCGCGATGTAGGGCGCGGCGTGGCGCCCGTCGTGCCGAAAGAGCGCGATGGCCGAGAGGAGTGCGATCGGGTACATCGCGATGCGCTGGTACCAGCAGAGCGTGCAGGGCACGAAGCCGGCGACGCCGGAGTAGTAGAGGGAGTCGAGCGTGGCGACGAGCGAGAGCCCGAGGACGACGCCGAGCGCTCGGCGGACGCCGAGCCACTCGGCCAGGCGGTTGGCGTGGCGGCCGGCGACCAGCGCGCCGTAGAGAAGGAGCGCGAGGAGCAGGAGGACGGTGCCCCAGCCGAGGGCGGCGTTGATCAGATTCAGCACGGGGAGAGTATGACAGGCGAAGGCTGAGGGCGGAAGGCTGAGGGCTGAGCATAACCGGAGCGGCAGGGTTGCTGTCCTTGCCCGCTCATCCTTCCGCCCTCAGCCTTCAGCCTTCGTTTCCCTCGCCCTTGAAATCGAGCGCGCAGGAGTTCACGCAGAATCGTTTGCCGGTCTCGTGTGGGGTGCCGACGGCGTCCTCGAAGACGTGGCCGAGGTGCGCGCCGCATTTCGCGCAGGTGGCCTCCGTGCGCTCCATCCCGTGCGAGCTGCCAGAAACCTCGTGCACGCTGCCGGGGATGGCCTGGTCGAACGATGGCCAGCCCGTGCCCGAGTGGAACTTCGCGTCCGAGGCGAAGAGCGGTGCCTCGCAGACGGCGCAGGCGTAGCGGCCCGGCTCGCCGTGATCCACGTACTTGCCGGAAAATGGCGGCTCGGTGCTCTTCTGCTGCGTCACCCGGTACGTCTCCGGGTCGAGGCGGGCCTTGAGGTCGTCGGGGTCCATGGTTCGGCAATTATAGCTGACCCGCGCCACCCTTCCCCGCCCCCGTTTTTTTGCTAGAGTGCGCCGCGGTGAGGTGGCAGAGTGGTCGAATGCACCTGATTCGAAATCAGGAGTGCTCGCAAGGGTACCGTGGGTTCGAATCCCACCCTCACCGCCAATAAAAACGCCGCGCCGCGCGGCTGTTTTTATTTATGGCGAGTGAGGGTGGGATTCGAAAGCCGCAGCGCAGCCGAATGAAGTGAGGCTCTGGGCCGAGCTCCCCAGCGAGGCCCAGGCGCGAGGCGGGGTCGCGAGCACTTAGCCGAATGGAATTCGCCCCGCGAATTCTAGGAGGCTTAGTGACTCGTGACCGAATCCCACCATCACTGATTCGTGACTGAATCCCTCTATAATCTCTCCCATGCCCCCTCCCTTCCTCTACCACGGCTCGCCCACGGGCGGCCTCGCCGCGCTCAACCCGGAGCGCCGGTCCGGACGCCGCGCGGACGAGGGCCCCGTCGTCTTCGCGACCGCCGACCTGCCGTTCGCGACCATGTTCATGTCGCCGCGCCGGCACGACGACTGGACGCGGAAGGGCGCCCATAACGGCGTGTGGTTCGAGGTCGTCAGCGACCGCGCGCGCTTCCTCACCGAAGACACGGGCGGCGTCGTGTACAAGCTCTCCGGAAGCGGCTTCTACCAGCCCGAGGGCTACGGCATGCGAACCGAGTGGGTATCGAAGGAGCCGGCGCCCGTGCTCGAGGAGCTGCACTTCCCCTCGTCGCTCCGCGCCATGGTCGAGCACGGCGTGCAAGTGTACTTCGTCGACGCCGAAACTTTCGCGCGTATCGACGCCTCCGACGACCACGGCTACGCGATTATGCAGATGCTGGAGCCGGAGCGGTAGGTACCCAAAAAACAGTCCCCCGGGGCGGGACGCTATCAAACCTTTCCTAAAAATTCGATAAATAAAAACTGAAGCGCCCTACCTATACCCCTCCGCCTGCGCGGAAAACAGCCGCGCGTAGGTGCCCTTGAGCTTCAGTAGCGCCTCGTGGCTCCCCTGCTCGCTCACCTTGCCGTCTTCAATCACCACGATCTCGTCGGCCTGCCGCACCGTCGAGAAGCGGTGCGAGATTAGAATCACCGTCTGATTGTCGGGGAGCTTCTCGAGCGCCTCGAAAATTTTCATTTCCGATTCCGCGTCCACGGCGGCGGTCGGCTCGTCGAGCACCATCACCTTCGCCTTGCGGTACAGCACCCGCGCGATTGCCAGCTTCTGCCACTGGCCGCCCGAGGGCTCGACGCCGTCGGTAAAATCTCGACCGAGTTGCTGGGCGTATCGCTTGGGGTACCTTTGCACAAAGGTGTCGATGTCAGCGTCCTTCGACGCCGCGCGCACCGCGGCGCTGTCGATGTTCGCCGGGTCGCGCCCCATCGCCACCGCCTCCTCCACCGGGAAGGTGTAGCGCGAGAAATCCTGGAAGAGCACCGCGAGCGTGCGGTGCCACGAGTCGAGGTCGAGGTCGCGCAAATCGCGGCCGCCCACCAAAATGCGCCCCTTCTGGGGATCGTAGAAGCGGCACAGGAGGCGCACGACGGTGGTCTTGCCCGCGCCGTTGGCGCCCACCAGCGCGAGCTTCTTGCCCGCCGGAATATCGAGCGAGAAGTCGGTGAGCGAGTCGATGTTCGAGCCGGGGTAGCGGAAGGTGACCCTATCGAAGACAATCCACGGCGTCTCCCGGGCGGGCAGCTCGGGAGCGCCCGGCTTCGAAACCACCTCGTTGCGTATATCGAGAATCTGCGCAATCTCCGCGGCGAAGACGTAGTTCGTGCGGACACGGGCGAGCTCACGGAAGAGCGACGCGACGGCGCCGTGCAGCGCGAAGAGCGACGCCGAGAGGAAAATGAGCGTGCCGGGCTCGATCTCGCCTCGGAGCGCCTGCCGCACGAACCAGGCGAGGGCCGCGCCGATGCCGAGGTTCGCGAGGAAGCCCGCGCCGAGATCGTAGCGGAGCTTCTTGCGCTCGACGCCGACCTGCTTGGCCTGGAAGTTGCCGAGGAGGCTGCCGATGAGCTCGATGAAGAAGCGGCCCGTCTGGAAGAGGCGCAGCTCCACGAGGTCGCGGGCGCGCTCGAGGTACTCGCGGGCGTTGAAGTAGCGGCGGCGCAGCTCCGTGTCCGCGCCCCAGATGCTCCAGACGTCGCTGCCGGCCCGCAGCTCGGCGATGAAATCAGGCACCGTGGCGAGCAGCACGACGAGCGCCACCCACGGGTTGAAGTAGGCAATGGCGCCGACCGAGGCGACGACGCGGATGAGCGCGTCGAGGACGCTGTAGGTCTGGTCGCCCATAAACGACTGCGCCCGCCACATTCCCTGCTCCCGGACGCGGGCGAGCAGGTCCTTGTAGCGCGGATCGTCGTGTGCCGCGAGGTCAACGGCGGCCATCTTCTCGGCCAGGGCCATGTTGTAGCGCTCCTCGAGCCGGAACCAGAAGAGGCGCTCGGTGAAGGCGCGGACCGTGCGCAGCGCGCCCCAGAGGAGGACGACGCCGAGGAGTGCCCCAACCAGAATCCAGGCGTGGCGGTTGTCTCCCGCAATGAGCGCATTGACCAAGCCCGCCTGCGCGCCGGCCTGCGCCAGCGTCTCGAGGGCGAGGATGGCGACGAGCACGAGCTGCGCCACGATGAGGCCCCAGCTCCCCGGCGCGACGATGAGGAAGAGCTTGCGGTAGACGCGCCCGAAGCGCCGCAGCTGCTCGAGCCGCGAGGGTCGAGCGGTTGCATGACCGGCAGCGGGCTTGCGTGGCTTCACGTCTGACATAGCCAGAGAATTCTAGCGCGAAAAGGAAAGGTTTCTTTGCGTGTGGCGCGTGGCCCGCGGAGTTGCTAGTCTGAACGAATGAAAGTTGCGAAGGTTCTGCTCTCGGCGGCCGCCGCCGTCTGCCTGGCGTCTGCCACC
>DATDYW010000051.1:0-11327 GCA_036516995.1 Minisyncoccota bacterium | reverse complement strand
GCGCCCTTCGAATCCTACACGCGAGGCAAGTAGTTGCCTCGCTCGGGGGAGCAAACGAAAAAGACGCCTCGCACGAGGCGTCTTTTTCGTTTGCTCAGCAGACCGGACTCGAACATTCCACCGCCTTGCCCCACAAGCTTTTCCGAGTGGCTCGCGCGGGTCGAGAGCGACGCACCTCGGACGGGGTCAGAATGAGACAAATGAGACACCACTAGCAAGGTAAGAAACATCTCATGAAAGACGAGTACGTCCGGAGGTTCGCGGAGATCCACGAGAAGGAGACCGGCGAGAAGCTGAGCGAGCCCGAGGCGCGGGACGCCGCCGAGCGGCTGGTCGGGCTGTTCGAAATTCTGTTCGAGTGCGCCAAGAAAGAGGCGCGTCGGGAGGCCCGGCTCCGCGACGAGCCGGGCGGCTTCCCCGTGGACGGCCACTACAGTTGCCTTCTCTGCGGCACGGGCATCACGCCGGAGACCGGCTGGTACGACCGCTGGGGCGCGAAGTGCCCTCCGTGCCGCCGGGCCGTGGACTCCGGCGCGGTGCCGGGGTACGCCTGCCGCGATAGCGACAGCCGCCACACGCTCTGGGAGCTGCAGGACCGCTTCGGCCTCAAGTCGCCCACGGCGCGGAAGCTGGTCCGCCAGGGCACGCTCGTGGCGCGGGCGACGACCGACGAGAACGGCAGGCCGCTCACGCTCATCTTCCTGAAGCGCGAGAACCCGACCTTCGCGGCCGCCGACCCGAAGCGCCCGACGGCGTGGCGGAAGTCGCTGCGGCGGATTAGCGAAAAGCGGGCCGCTGCGGAGAAGCGAAAATGGAGAGACGAGTGGAGGGAAAGGCAGCGATCCTATCGTCTGAAGCTCTAGACGACGCAGGCTGCGTCCTCGCTGATCTGGAGCCACTCGTCCGGAGAAAGGTCGAGGTGTTGCGGGTGGTTGTCTCTTAGCTTTTGGGCAATCTCGTTCCTCCTGTGCGCTCTCGTCGCAATAACCTGCGGGACTTCGTACGAGCCACCTGTTCCGCCGACCTGGCCCGCAGGGCGGTTCTCGTCGCGGAGTGTGACGTACTCCGCGTACAGGCTGTCGGCCTCGGGACTTGAAGCCCACTCGCGCCGGCAATCATGGCAGTAGAAGGTCGGTGGCTTTAGGGGGCTTCTGTCGGCGGGCTCGCCCTCTCTTTTGAGCGAGGCAAAATTGAGGTCGACGACCTTAACCCTTGTAGATTTGCAGTCCGGGTTGGGGCAGGTAATCACAGGGGGAGTCTACACCTCTGGAGGTGTCGGAGCTTCGCCCGCCGCCTCCTTTGCGGCGCGCTCCCGCTGGCGCTCGAGGACGATATCAATTACCTGCATCATGTGGCTCACCATGATGATTCGCGCCGCGCCCTCGTGCGGGGGCATCTGCGCAACGTCTCCGTGCCCGACGATGTTCTTGCACCACTGCATGGTGCCCATCGCGACGAGCATGAAACCCTCGCGCTCATCAATAGGGTTTGCGATTTCGCTGCCGTGGTAGAGCGCCACGTCTATCTTCGGCGTGTCCTTGTTGAAGACGGTGGCCATGAGCGATCGCCCGGTCTGCCGCTCTCCCGACCAGCGCATGACCGCAGCCTCGAGCTTTTCGCCCGACTTTCGCACCGCCTCGTTGATGTGGCCCTCCGCGAAAAGGGTCAGCACCTCTGGCATGAGGAGCGGGTGGAGCCCGATGCCGTTGAGCGATTGGAGGATGACCTTCGGCGGCGGGGTAATGTTAGGCCGCGTCGTGGGCAGGTTCAGCTCGTCCATCTCTTTCGAGAGGTTGACCCCGAACTCGAGGAGTTTCGCCTTGAGCGCATCGGCCTCGGGTCGGAGAATCGGGTTTCCTTTCAGACGTCGCTTCTCTACGGCGTCAGCGAGGATGTCGTTCACTAGCACCTTCAGCGTCCTCGGGCGGTGTCGCTGAAGCTCGGTGATGAAGTGCGCGAACTGCTTGGACTTGCTCGAGAGTTCCTCCTTGAAAAACTTGCCAAGCCCCTTACGCTTGGCGATCGACTGCAGCGAGAACTCTCCCCGGGACGTCGCCGGTACGATATCTCCCAGCATTTGGGCGAGGTCCTTGATGACCTGCTGCTCGCGCGGGGTGTAGCGGCGCCTCTTTGGGGCTGCTGTCACCTTTGCCTTCTTTCGCCGCTTCTTCATGGCGGTGACATGTTCGCACTTCCCGAATGACAGGTCGACTGGCAATCGATGCCATTGCGGGGTTCTGTTTCTTGTAGCCTATTAATGCATCGCGAGGGACGTTATCTCGCCAGGAGCCGCATAACCAAAATCTGGGCCACAGGGTAGTGGAATGCGCGAGAATCAAACTGAAACTACGAGGATAACTTTTACCCCTCGGAGCCATGAACATCACCGACCGCATCGACATCGTCCACGTCCCCGCCGCCCAGCTCAAGCCTGCCGACTACAACCCCCGCAAGCACTCCGACGAGCAGGCGGCGCAGCTCAAGGAATCCATTAGCCGCTTCGGCCTCGTCGACCCGATTATCTGCAACCGCGCGCCCGGCCGCGATGGCGTGGTCATTGGCGGGCACTTCCGGCTGGAGGTCGCCAAATCACTCGGCATCGAGGAGGTGCCCGTGGTGTACGTGAGCATCCCCAACATCGAGAGGGAAAAGGAGCTGAACCTGCGCCTCAATAAGAACGTGGGCGAGTTCGACCTCGACCTGCTCGCCGAGTTCGACGAGTCTTTTCTAAAAGACGTCGGCTTCTCATCGGAGGAACTCGACGACGTGTTCCCCGACGACGAGGGCGAGCCCGAGGAGTTCGACCTCGCGGCCGAGCTCGCCCGCGCGGGCGTTGAGGAGGTGACGCTGAAGGCGGGCGACGTGCTCGACCTCGGCGGCTCGCGCCTGATGGTCGGCGACGCCACCTCCGAGGCGGACGTGCTGAAGCTGTTCGGCGACGAGCGGGCCGACATGGTGTTCACCGACCCCCCTTACCGTCTCGCGTACCTCAAGAAAGGCGGCGAGGCGAAGGGGTTCGGCCAGAAGCGCGACCGCCGCTACCTCGGCACGGACGAGCTGCCCGAGGACTTCACCGCCCGGTGGATGGCGAACGCGGCGAAGGTGCAGGCCGCGAGCTGCCACGTCGTCGTGTACGAGAACTGGAAGAACATCCGCGAAATCTGGGGCGAGATGGAGAAGTTCTGGAAGGTGCGGAACATGATCGTATGGCACGCCCCGAACCGCAGCCAGGGCGCGTCGCCGAAGTACTCGCTGTACTCGAAGCACGACGTGGCGCTGGTCGGCGGCGCGGAGGAGGCCGCCGCGCTGAATGAGGCGCCGGAGGAAGAGGTGTTCCAGAACGAGTACGAGACGGCGCTGCACGCCGTCTCCGGCAAGCCGCACTGGGAGGGCTACGGCGCGGGCCAGCGGCACTGCCCGACGGACTTCGTCGAGCACAACGTGGCGAACTTCCGGTCGTCGGGGCAGGGGGTCGTCTTTGGCGCGAAGCCGATTGAGATTTTGATTCCGTACATCAAGGTGATGACGGAGCGCGGCGGCGTGGTCTACGAGCCGTTCGGCGGCAGCGGCTCCACCCTCGTCGCCTGCGAGAAGCTGGGCCGTCGCTGCTTCGCGATGGAGAAGTGCCCCGCGTACGCCGAGGTCATCCGCCGCCGCTGGGAGCGCGTGACGGGGGAGGCGGCGGCCCTGCTCGACTAGCGCCATGGTCGAGCGGGAGGCGCGCGAGAAGCTGGTGGAGGCCCTGCGGGAGAACCCGCTCGTTCTGCACGCCTGCAAGCGGTGCGGCGTCTCCCGAGCGACCTACTACCGATGGGCCGCGTCGAACGCCCGCTTCCGGAAGCAGGCCGAGGCCGCGCAGCGCGTCGGCCGGAGCCGGTTCTGCGATTTGGCGGAGTCGGCCATCATGTCCGCCGTGGGGCGGGGCGATGTCGCCGCCGCGAAGTTCGTCCTCACGCACAACCACCCCAAGTACCAGCCGAAGCGACCGCAGCCGCTGGAGGTGCGGCCGTACGAGCCAATCGGCAAAGTCGTGTTTTCGGAGATCGGGCACTGCACCCTGTGCCGCAAGAACTTCAAGGATGGCCTGTCGCCCGGCAGCTAGCGGCCGTGGACGAACTCCATGGCGACCCAGCCCGGCCGGCCGACCTTGTCCTGATCGACGTCCTTGAAGGCCGCGGTGACCCGCACGCGCCGGAGCCCGAACGCCGAGTCGATGACGGTCACCTCCGTGCCCTTCGCGACGCAGAAGACCCCGGGGATTTCGAGGAGGCCGAGATAGTCGTTGGCGAGGAAGACCTTCACGAGTTCCTTGTGGGCATCCTTGGTTGGAGCGAGGCACACGCCGCCGTCACCGCCGGACATTTCGAGGACGCCCGCCTCGCCAATCGAGGGTGTCTTAGACGAAGGCGCATCTTCGGCGGGTGCGGACTCCTCCTGCGCGGCCGTGGTCGTGACCCTCGTCGGCCGCTCCGCATCATCTGCGGCGACGATGCCGACGCTCGCGGCCCCGAAGAGCAGGGCGGCGATGACGCCGCGCAGGTTGCGGTCGAGCGAGAGCCGTTTATACCGCGCGGCGACCCGCGCGTAGAGGGGCGGGATGAGGAGGACTGCAGCCAGCGCCATTGCGACGGCGCCGAGGAACCGCCCGTCGGCGAGCGCCTGTCCCGCGCCGAACGCCGCAATGACGCCGAAGAACCACGCGAGCCTGTGCGCGGTCGAGGAACGCCTAACCTGCTCGCCCTGTGGGGGCGCATTCAAAGTTTCCATACCTGTGGTGGGTTTTAGTTTTCGGGCGCGGGCGTAATCCGCACAGATCCCCTAACCACGCCAGCGGCTTGCGCCGCCTGTACCGGTTTCCCGGTACAACCCACCACAGGCAGCAATGATTAGGGGGTCTCTGCATCTGTGGTGGGTTTGGGGGCCGTGTCGCGTCCCGATGAGCCGGGAGGCGGTTTAGGCCGTGGACGGTGGTCATGTGCGCCGGCGAGGGCCGGTAGGGGCTAGGTTATCTCACTTCGGGGAGGCCGCGAAGGGGCTATGAAGGGCGGTTCACCTACAAGCGTGATGCCGATGGACGGGGCGCCAGGTCAATATTTTCGTACCGGAGGTGTTTGAAATTAGTGTTCTTGGCCTGCATACCGCTCTCCACCTCGGGTAACATCTCTTCGAGCTCCGACGCCCTTTCGTCGTGTGTTTTTTCTGGTCTATTTCGCATAGTCCAGTGCTGTCCCGTGATGTAAACAGCGTGATTGGCGTTTGTGGTGTCGGCATAGTCCGCCAACTGGCGTCGCATACCGTGTATATATGCAGGGAGGGGCGGACTTCCGGTCGGAGTGTTATTTTCTAACTTTTTTATCTCAATAACGATGCGGCAATTATTTCTCACTACAAAGAAGTCTACGGGGCCATTCCCGCTTCCTGCCTCGGGAATGAAGGTTGTGTCGGGGACATTGCGGAAATATGCGAAACCCATCCCTCGGATTGTTCGTCCCCAAACAACCTCTTTTACTGGATGTGAATGCGAGGCATCGGCCCACGCATCCTTCCAGCCATCCTGTTTCGAATAATGCAGGCGAACCATCTCTACGAAGTCCATAACGCGCTCAAGGAGAGCCTCGCAATCTTTGCCCCGCGGCTCTTCAAACCGATGTCCGACAAATGAATTCCAATGCTTTTTAATTGCCAAAAAACCTGCCGCGTCCGTCTGGAAGTCGTATGGGATGCCTCGCTCTTCACTCAGAAGCGTCAAATAGCGCTTGAAGAGGTCGGGGTTCGCAAGCAGGAGAATTCGAATATCCTCAACTGGAATCTGCTCAACTTTTCGATCTAGAAAGGTGTGGAAACGACGGCTTAGGTCGGGGTCGCTTTTCAGGATTCCTCGGACTCGGCTCTTTATATTTTTATCGCGCGACTCTCCCGCTCGTAGAAGGTGTTTGGGCGCGAGAAGGATTGCCGTCCCTGGCTTAAGGGGATTTTCTGGCAACATGTAATGCCCCCCTCCGCGCCACTCCATGAGTTCGAAATCGAACCCATCCGCATCTAGCGGAAGGAGCTTGAGCGGAATACCGAGTTGTTGGCACTGTTGCTGCGTGTAGTCGATGAAATTCTTTTTGAAGAGGTTGGCGGCAAGGTCGCTGAGACTGTCTGGGCCAATGCCCTCGATAAATATTTCGAGAGCGACGGGGTTAAATTTCCGAGAGGGGTACATCTCTTCTTCCCTGATAACTCGCGTAGCAGTGCCCTCAATGAAGAAGGAAACGAGAGATTCCGCGAATTGAGCATTGAGGCCCGACCCACTGTGGGAATTTTCTGTGTAGCCAAAACCGAACTCTTGCGGCTCGGGGAACCTTAAGAGCCTCCTAAGGGTTTCGCGTCGCGTGGTGTTTCCCGGCTGAGTCGAGCAGTCATACACATACCGAAAGAAGTCTCCGAAGTTGGCAAAGAGCTTGGCCACTTCCGGAACATGACTCTTTGCAATCAGAAAAGGATCCAGAAACAACTGCGAATCGTACTCGAGGTTCAAATCAAAGAAATCGAGACTTTCTTCGGCAACGTTTAAATTGAATGCTTGAGAGAAATGTTGGTGCGCACTTTCTGTCAGGCGCTTTTTCTTCTCGGGCGTGGGCATGGCTGGACAATTAGAGCATTACATTGGGGACTTACCAACAGGTCATTTCCTTGCTCTTCTCGAGGGACTCCGTCATCCATATAGGTATGCCAGAAAACCCACCACAGGCATCCGTGATTGGAGGTCCACCAGACGTTGCCCCGCCTATTCGTTACTGCATTTACTGTCGAAAATCATCCGAAGCCGCGGAAAGACAGGCGCTCTCAATCGAGTCGCAGGCGAAGGAGATGCTCGACCTCGCCGCCCGCGACGGCCTGGAGGTGGTCGAGGTGCGGCGCGAGGCGCACTCGGCGAAGGACTCCGGCCAGAGGCCGGTCTTCAACGAGATTCTTGCGGACATACGGCGCGGACGGTTCAACGGGCTACTGGCATGGGCGCCGGACCGACTATCTCGCAACGCGGGGGACCTTGGTTCCGTTGTCGACTTAATGGACCAGAAGCTGCTGGCGGAAATTCGCACGCACGGGCAAATTTTTAGGAACTCTCCCAACGAGAAGTTTTTGCTCATGATTCTATGCTCGCAAGGTAAGCTCGAGAACGACCAAAAGGGGCTTAACGTAAAGCGAGGACTGCGCGCGCGATGCGAGATGGGTCTGTGGCCCGCGCAGGCACCGACCGGCTACCTAAACGAGAATCGTGCCGACAGGCGCGGCTATGTCCAGATCGACCCGGAGCGGGCGCCAGTCGTTAGGCAGATGTTTGAGAAAGTGGCGTACGAGAAGTGGAGCGGGCGAAAGGTGTACCACTGGCTTCGATTCACCATCAACCTTCGCACGGCGCTCGGCAACAAGCACCTGACCCTAAGCAACGTTCACTTGATTCTCCAGAACCATTTCTATTCTGGCACCTTCGAGTACCCACGAGGAAGTGGTGCCTGGTACCGGGGAAGGCACGAACCTATCGTCACGAAGGAGCTGTTCGACGCGACGCAGGCGCAGCTCAAGCGGGACTCCCTGACCAATCGCGAGGACAAGGAGTTTGCCTTCACACGACTCATGACGTGTGGTCTGTGCGGCTCCGGTATCACCGCTGACCAGAAGGTAAAGACGCAGAAAAATGGCAAGGTACACCGCTACGTCTACTACGGTTGTACGAAATCGCGGGACAAAAATTGTGCCTGCGGATACACAAGAGAGGAGGACCTCATCCGGCAGTTTGTGAACATTGTCGAGGGTGTCGACATCAACAAGGTTGCTGCGGGGACAAAGCTATCTGCCGAGATCGAACGCTTCCAGCACTTTCAGAGTGTGGTGTTGGGGAAGTCCAGAGAAGACGGGCCAACACCAAAGCCAGACATACGCTCCTTCGCACGATACGTCCTCGAGGCGGGCAGTATCTTAGAAAAGAGGGAGCTGCTCGGATGCGTAAAAAGTCCCCTCAAACTTGCTAACGGGGTTGTATCGATCGTGCCCGCCTCAGCCTAAATTGTGACTCAATCCTGCGGCGGTAAGCTAAGCCTTAACTTCCATCGCCTTGTCCGCGAGTTCTGCTTTTTCCGACTCCGGCATGTGTGGCGGGTAGATAACTTTCCCAACCTGGATGATGTAGGAGAGAGGAATCTTCGGGTTGTTGATGTCCTTTCCGCCTTCGTTGTGCCACTTCTCTTCCCACCTCTTGTAGAAAATCTCAAGGTCGGCGGGCTTCGTTCGGTAGATTGCTTTGAGTTCAATATCCTCGTACACGGCGAAGACCCAATCAACCTTGCGATACTTTGCAATGATTGTGGGGTTCATGTGGTGGTGTGTCGAGAAGCCTTTGGTGAGATTGATATTCACCGTCTTGAGCTCGTACTCGTTACCCTCATCGTCACGGGCATCATTTCCCTCGCGCGCTCGAAGGGCGGTCAATCCTGTGTGAAGCAAAACCTGCAGCAGCTTACCGCCATTGTCTTGAAAGATATCGTTGATGCCGTGTTTGGCCGCGAGTTTCTGATACTCCCGAACAGCAGGGAGGAGGGCCTCGAGCTGGGCTACATCGTCAGGATTCTTGGCCATATTTTGGTAGAATTGAGGATACAGCCTTTATCTATTTTTTACCAACGCTTTAGAAGGTTCAAATATACTTACGCAGCACTCGTATGAGCCATCCAGCCAAGTTGATTCAGAACACGCCACCGGCGTACACAACCGCAAGGGGAGCTGCTTTTTGCGGCGACTCAATCGAGCTGCTAAACAAGCTGCCTGATGGCAGCATTAATCTCGTGATGACTAGTCCACCTTTTGCGTTGCTTCGGGAGAAGGAATATGGAAACAAAAATCAGGAGGACTACCTTTTGTGGCTCTCAGAATTCGCCAAGCTCGTCCACAAGAAACTGAAAGACGATGGAAGCTTTGTTTTGGATTTGGGCGGATCGTATCAACGTGGCACACCCGCGCGGAGTCTCTACAACTTCAAAGTTCTAATTCACTTCTGCGAGGAGCTAGGCTTCTTCCTCGCGCAAGATTTCTACTGGTTCAACCCCTCGAAACTTCCTAGCCCTATCGAGTGGGTTAACAAGAGAAAGATTCGCGCGAAAGATTCGGTGAACACGGTATGGTGGTTCAGCAAAACCGAATGGCCCAAGTCTGACGTGAAGCAGGTTTTGGCACCCTACAGCGAGCGTATGAAGTTGCTCATTGCCAACCCCGCTAAGTTCTACAGCCCCAAGAAGCGACCGTCTGGGCACGACATCAGCGCATCGTTCGGAAAGGACAACGGGGGCGCTATTCCCTCCAACCTGCTCCAGATTCCAAACTCCGAATCTAACGGGGCGTACATGGCCGCGTGCAATGCGGTCGGAGTGAAGCAGCACCCCGCGCGTTTCCCTGCGAAGCTGCCCGAATTTTTCGTCAAATTCTTAACCGCTCCGAATGATGTCGTTCTCGACATTTTTGCGGGTTCGAATACGACGGGGCAGGTGGCCGAACAACACGGACGTCGCTGGCTCGCCTTCGACAATGATGCTGATTATGTTGCCGCCTCAGCTTTCCGCTTTACAGAAACATCTGACATAGAAAAAACGCGGCAAATCTTCGATGCCATCAAAAATGGCGATAGTGGAATAGACCTTCGCAAAAACGTACTACCTTTCGTTGAGGCCTGAACCGGTGCCGCGTCTGCCTTGAATGCGGGGGGCAAAGACCTGCTTGAATTTTTCACCCGTTTTTACGAACCACTCGAAGAACTCCGCTCTTTTTGTTTCATCTCGGAAGTCACCCTCCCGCGAGAGCCGAATTCGGCAGGCTTTTCTCTCGGGCAAATCCATCCACTCGAGGTTGGGGCCCGCACCGAGTTCCTGAGCTATCGCCTCCCGCTGTGGGTGTAAATCCCAGAAGAGCTCTTTGTTGTCAGAGATGTAGAGTTCGATGGCGAGTACTTTCTCCACACTATTTATCGTGAAGGACAGGTGTGCCTCGCTGCTTCCAATACTCAGATTGGTCCAGTGTTGCGGGTACGATTTTTGGAACCGAAGCAGTGAGCCGGCCTCTTTGGCGTAGTCTTTTAGCTGATCCCAGAATTCGAGCTGCTTAAGCTTGGTTTCTGTGTGCTCGCCACGGCCCGCTGATTCCTTGACCGCCTTCGCCCAGTCATTCGGCTTACAGACCATCTCGAACTTTGGCGCGAACGGAGAGTCAGCGATTTGCCACAGCTCGATGCGGAGCAGGTAAAACTCCGTGTCCTCGTCCGTGTGCTCATTAAGCCAATCGACGGCTCGCCGATGCTCTTCGCGAACGTCCTTCACGACCCAAATAATTGCTCCGGCGTCATGTCCGGCGGCATAAGTAATCACTTTTCCGAGGTGGTCGTGATTCGTAATTTCGAGCTGGTTCTCGATAATTATCTTCCTGCCCGTACCCGCCTCTTCTGCGAGAATATCAACATTGAAACCGCCGACTGCGGCTTCTGTTTGGATCAAGCTAATATCGAAGCCGACCTCGCTCGAAAGCGCGCGAAGGTTATCTTCTAGCGCCAGCCAACGAGTGAAATCGTTCGCCTCATGAGGCCACGCCTGGCGCAGCTCGATTTTCTTGAGCTTTCCCAAATCCATGTTGCAAGACTACATGCGAGGCACCTCGGACGCTAGGAACCGGACTCAAGCTGGCTCCCCCGGTAGGATTCGAACCTACGACCAATCGCTTAACAGGCGACTGCTCTACCACTGAGCTACAGGGGAATGCGGCGATACTAGCAGCGGGAGCTATACGTAGCAACGCAGACGCGCTGCTATAGTTGCCGCGTCATGCGCGCGCTCCCCGTCGGCGTCACCATCGGCAGCGGCGCAGATTTTGCCGACCACGACGAGCTGACGCGCGAGCTGCTCGCGATAGACGAGGTCGTCTACGGCGAGCTCTCGCGCGAGGACACCGGCCCCGTCGACTACTGGGACGAGGTCGATCCGTACTCGTTCTACCGAATCGCCCGCGACGGCGACCGGGTGATCGGCTACGTCGACATTCACCGCTTCCCGGAGGCCGGCGTCGCCGCGGCGCTGCGGGGCGAGGTACGCGAGGGCGACCTGCTCCCGTGGCTCGACCGGAGCGGCAGCCGGCGCATCACGCTCTACATTGGCTCGGTGGCGGTGCTGCCAGAGTACCGCGGCAAGGGTGTCGGCCACGCCCTCATCGAGACGTGCATCCGCGAGGCCAAGGCCGAGGGCTACGAGGTGGCGGCCGTCTACGCCACGCTCTGGAGCGAGGGGTTCTGGGCCAGCTTCCACCCG
>DATDYW010000050.1:0-7737 GCA_036516995.1 Minisyncoccota bacterium | reverse complement strand
GCCGGCAGCCGCGCCGCCTTCGGGCGGCGTCGGCAACCTAGTCGAAATCGTAGCCGCCATCATCAATGGCGCCTGTCCGATTCTCGACGCGCTCATCGAGCGCGGCGGTCCAGAAGACTTCCGTCGGCTGCGCCAGCTCACCGTCGACGGTCCGGTGTCGAACCGGATCTACAAGCTCAAGCTCAAGCTAAGTCGGCTCTGCTCCGACCGCGCAATGAAAATCACCGCAAACACCACCGCCAAATAAGAAATAAGAAATGAAAACAACAGAATCAGCGGCACGAGTAGTGCCGTTCGCTACATCCATGCCACGGACCGCCAAGCTAGGCGGCTCGTGGGGGGAATGCTGCTCCGCGCGGCGCAGCACTACCCGACCATTCACGCTGCTGTGCTTGAGGCGGTTCAGAACGCCTGCGACCCGGATGTCCGGGCGAAGGAAATCTGGATCAACATCAACCAGCGCGACCGCTCCGTCACCATCACCGACAACGGCTGCGGCATCACCGAGGACCAGTTCTACGAACGCCTCGGTACCGTATGCGTCCAGCACCGCAAGGGCAACGAGGCGACGGGCAAGTACGGCATCGGGCTCATCTCGCCGCTGGGGAAGTGCAAGCGCTTCTTCTTCACGAGCTGCCCGAGCCCGCTCACCGCAGGCTACATCGAGTGGCGCTTCGAGTGCGCCGACATCATCGCCTCCTTCGAGAAGCCGGACATCCCAGCGCGCTCGATGCCCGATTTCGGGTTCCAGAGCGGCAAGCAGCCGCAGAAGTGGCGCTCAATGATGCGGCTCGAGGAAATCGACGCCGACCCGAGCGTCTCGAAGGTCGACATGCAGGACCTGATCCGTGGCATCCTGACGCAGCACGGCAACAAGATGCGTAAGTACGAGACCTCCGTCTCTATTCGCATTGTGCCACTCAAGGGCGAGCCGGAGGTCGAGGAGGATATCCAGGCGCCGCGCTTTCACGGCGAGGCACTGGACGAGTACGTGACGGAGAACGGCGAGGCCGGCAAGGTCGTCGTTAGGCTCTTCCGCTCACCAATGAGCACCAGGGGCGGCTTCGACCAGGGCGTCGTCTTCGGCCAGATTGGCGACGACCCTCGCTTGCTGATGAAGCAGGTTAGCGCGGTCCTTGCGTCTGCTTCCGACGGCGTTGCCGCCAAGGCAATCGAGGCGCTGAAGTCCGGGGTCTTCGAGGGCGAAATCATCGCCGAGAAGATTACCGTTCACGTCAGCCGGCAGCATTTCGATCCCAGCGTGGCGGTCGAAGGCCTCGCTGTCGCCGTCTCGCGCTGGTTCGCGAAGGTCGGCCGCAAGGCATTCGACGAAGCGCGCGAGTCGCGCCGCGACACGAAGAACGTTGACCGCGCCGCGGTCTCCGTGGGCCTCATCGAGCAGCTCCTCAAGGGCCACCCCGAACTGATCGAGGTCCTGAAGGGCCGGTTCAAGTACGGGACGGTAGGCGAGGGGCACACCAAGGTGCCGAAGACGCGCATCGTCGGCGAAATCGAGGGTATCACCGCCGCGAAGCCACAGGGCAATAGTGGCACTACGCGCACCGATCGCGGCGAGTCCGACCGGGGCACCCCGCGTCACGAGCGCGCCAGCCACACGCCGTTCATCGCCGTGGGGCCGGGCAACACCCGCAAGATCGTGGTTGGCAGCTCCATCGGCTTCGGCGTTAGCTTCGACACCCTCGAGGCGGACGTGCTCTGGGAGCTCGACACGGAGCGCGGCCTCCTGACGTTCAACACGACGAACCAGCTGTGGACTGCCGCGGAGCTTAGCAGCGACCTGGCTGTCTACCAGCTCCAGGAGTTCTGCATCCTCGAGGTGATCAACATGCTCAAGCACGGCGAGCCGAACCAGGGCACCATCTACAAGTTCACCGCCGATCTCGAGAAGTCGGTTGTGGACTGGATTGTGCGGGGGAACTCCCTCCGCAGGAAGCTGGGAAAATAGTCCGAGTCCGCAACGCTCGCCGGCAACCCCGGCGAGCTTTTCCTTTTCGGCATCGGCGCCTGGCGACCGTTGGAGTTGACAAGTCTTGCAAAATATGAGTGGATTGCCGACAAATGATGATCAAACACAGAGTCAACATCGCCCGCCGTGTCCGCGAGGCTGACCACCCAACGCAGGACGCCTACATCGAGGCCATCAGGTACATGGCCGAGTGGGCGGACGTCGCTACCGGCGGCGCAGCCCACGTTGAGTTCGGGGTCGTCAACTTCTTGCCGCATCCCCCCACAGACTGCACTAGGATTGGCAACGTCAACGACGGCGCGCTCAATGCGTTCCGCTCGGTCAACGTTGGAAAACGCTGGTGGCACTTCCACATGCGCCTCACGGTGCTCAACGAGTGGGGCGACGCCGACAAGCTCGGCGTCAAAATGCAGGCGACGCCGCAGCCGGCGTTCTCGGTGCCGCAGCAGAGAGGGTCGTCACGACTGCCGACCGCCTTCGAAGCGGAGCTGGCTCGCGCGACCGGCAGTCCGCTGCCGGTTCCGCCTCCTCCGGTGCGCCCGCCGCCGCGCGCCGTCGGCCGGATCTCGCCACACAGGGCGCGGTCCACGCCGCAGGAAGCTTCTCCGAAGGTTCCCCTCGGGGACGCCCCGAAGGAGCCGAAGCGTCGGGGCCGACCGCCGAAGGCGAAGGTCAAGGTCGCCGGCGTGCTGCCGCTCAATCTCGCTGACGCCGAGACCGTCGAAATCCTTGCGATGGACATTCGCGAGGGCGGCATGGGGAAAGGGGAATGGCATAGTGACGAGACGCTCGCCGATGCCATCAAGCTCGGCATTGTCTCCCTCTGCGACGTTGACGCGGCCAGCTTGTCCGACGACTGGGTTCGCCTGGTCAAGAACAAGCTCCGCGGCGAGGACCTGGTTGCCGAGGTACAGTCTGGCGACACTTGGCTCTGGCAGCTCGTTCTTTCGAAGGAGAAGGTGGTTCCGTTTGACGAGTCGCTGGCTCCGCAGCCGCCAGCAGTCGCTCCGGAACCGCCGCCCGTCGCGCTAGCACCACCCGATGAATCGCCCCAACAGGAGCAGCTGCCGCTGCTACCTCCCGCATCGGATCGCGCGGACCTCATCACCAAACTGGCCGTGGAGCAGGAGGGCGTTCGCCGAGAGCTCGAGCGCTGCTGCGACGAGTTCGAGCGACTGAAGGCCAGACAGCGGGACCTCGATCGACGCATCGAGGCACTGCTGCCGTAGTGCCAGGCCCGCCTCTCTCGTGAGGCGGGCTTTTCCGTTCCAGCCTTCATTCAGGCTTCACTTTTTAGCTAGGCACCGGGGGCTTGCCGGCGGTATAATACCGGCAGCGGGTCGTTCGCAAGCTCCCGGCCTTATGAACCGCAAGGGAGACCTATCATCGGGTCGCGTTCGACCTAGCGCGATTCCTGCGGACTCCCACCTGGGCTAAGAACTCGGGAGCTTGCAATGATCCGCCGCCGAGAACCCGCCGCGAGGCGGGTTTTCTTTTTAGGCGGCACACAGGTTCAACCTGTGTACAATGTTTTGTATGTTGCGACGCCCGCCGCTCGCCCTCGAGATTGTCGTCCTCGGCGGATTGGTAGCTGTTCTTCACTACATCGCCACCGACCGCGGGCTCTACTGGTCTATCGATTGGGTGGACGCGGTCGCTCACTTCCTCGGCGGCCTCTGGGTTGGCCTCTTTGCCGCGTTCGTTTTCTTCACCCAGCGCTGGCTGACGCTGCCGATCGGGAGCCGCAGGCTGACGGCGGCGGTCATCGTTCTTTCTGTGCTCGCGGTCGGCCTCAGCTGGGAGCTGTACGAAATCTTTACCGGTCTCACAGATACTGCGACCGACCTCCGCGACACGCTCTCCGACGTCGCCTCCGATTTCCTCGGCGGCGTCGCGTCTCTCGGGTACCTTCGGACGGCACTAACCCCGGTTGCACCCGACGGTCGCAGCAATGAGCAGTAAAAATCCGAAATTAACTTTCTGTGGCGGCACCGGCTCGGTGACGGGCGCGAATTTCCTTCTCGAGTCTCCCGCGGGTGACGCGCTCCTTGTCGATTGCGGCATGGCGCAGGGTGGCCGTGAGGCAGCCCTTTCAAATCACGAGCCTTTTTCTTACGACCCGAGCCATCCGAAGGTGCTCATTGTTACGCACGCGCACATCGATCACATTGGCCGCATTCCGCAGCTCGTGGCGCGAGGTTTCAACGGCCAAATAGTTTCAACTCGCGCCACGATGGAGCTCGCCCGGCCGATGCTCACCGATGCCGCCAAGGTTAGCGCCATCGACGCCCAGCGCTACGGGGGAGAGCCGCTGTACGGCCAGCGTGACGTTGAGGCGGCGCTCGCGATTTGGAGGGGGTTGCCGTACCACGAGGAGAGAGAGGTACTGCCGGGCGTCTCGCTCTACCTGCGGAACGCCGGGCACATCCTGGGCTCGGCGACCGTGCGGCTCTCCTTTGCCCGGCAGGGGAAAGAGCCCGTGAACATTGCCTTCACGGGCGACCTCGGCAACGCGCCCACCCCGCTCCTGCCCGACCCCGAGCCGATTCCCGACGCCGACTACCTGCTCTCCGAGAGCGTCTACGGCGACCGGCGGCACGAAGGGAGGGAAGAGCGGCGCTCGACGCTCGCCGAGGCAATCAAGCGGACAATCGAGCGCGGCGGCACGGCGCTGGTGCCAATCTTTTCGCTCGAAAAGACACAGGCGATCCTTTACGAGCTCAACGAGCTGATTGAGGGCGGCGAGCTGCCGAGAGTGCCGGTTTTTCTCGATTCACCGCTCGCAATCGCAGTTACGGAGATTTACTCGCGCCACATCGCGGATATGAAAGACTCGGTACGCCAGGACGCACGCGGCGGCGACAAGATTTTTGATTTTCCGGGGCTCACGCTGGTTAACGAGCACCGCGACTCGGGCACGTTGGTTTCTCAACAGGGAGCAAAAATAATTCTTGCCGGTTCTGGTATGAGTGAGGGTGGGAGAATTCGAGCACATGAGAAAGCTTGTCTTGCAGATAAAAAGAACGCGGTCATTATTGTTGGGTACCAAGTACTCGGCAGTCTCGGCCGAAAACTAAAAGATGGTGATCGTTCGGTAACAATTGATGGTGAACATATACCCGTGCGCGCCGAAATTTCTTGGGTGAGCGGCTACTCCTCGCACGCCGACACTGATGCGCTCGTTAGCTTCGCGGAGGCCGCGCTGCCGCGGCTGAAGAAGGTCTTCTGCGCGATGGGCGAGCCGAAGGCGGCGATGCACCTCGCCCAGCGCCTCGGCGACGAGCTCGGCGTGGAGGCGGTGGCTCCGGAGCGCGGAGACAAGGTGACGCTGGAGTAGGGCGAGCCGCCCCAGGAAAGGAAAAGGCCTGCGCCGCTTTGCGGCGCAGGCCTCGGTCAGAACTCGGCGAACTGGCCCTCGCTGAGCTTGAGCCCGAGTTTCTCGGCTGCGGGCTCGTGGCCAACGAAGATGAGGTCGCCCTGGTAGCCCGACCACTCCTTCGGGAGATACTCGACGCAGTCTCGGCACAGCGGGAAGGGGAGCTCCAGCTCAACGCCGGCGTAGCGTCGCTCGCCGTGAAGCGCCTGAGCTTTTTCCGCGGCTTCGCGCAAGGCGGCAACGGCAGCGCGCGCTGCAGCCGGTGGATTGAGCAGAAACATTGCCGTCTCAATCGTCCGGTCGCAGTTCGACACCACAATCTTAGTGTCGGTCGCGGCGGCGAAGGAGGCGAGCTGCGCGCCAGCCTGTTCGGCCTGCCAGAAGCCTTTTTCGCCGAGCACGCGCATTCCGCGGGGGCAGCCGTCGTAGCTGCCGTGTCTTAAGAAGATCCTTTTCATTGCAACTATTATACATTAGAATATATAACTGTCAATTTCAAAGAAAAGGGCAGCCTCGGGCTGCCTAGGGGGTCACTTCTTTGGGGTCCCTACCGACAGCAGGAACGTGCCGCCAGCGAACCCGCCACGCCGCTTGAACTTCGCCCGGCGCGCGAGCTTAACCTCGCGCCAGGGGATTCCCAGGACGTGGGCTAGGTCACGGAGCACCTGCGAGAGGTCGCCCATCTCGCCGACGATGTCGCCACGCTTTGGCTTGCCAGCCCGAATGGCACCCTTGAGCTCGTCGGCTTCCTCCGTTAGCTTCAGGACGAGGGAGTCGACGTGCCGCCTGCCGCGTACCGTTTTTGTTCTCACCGAGAGTCCCTTGGCGGTTAGCTCGTCGGGGATACCGTCCCGGATGAGCTTGCCGTAGTTCTTGCAGACGATAACCGCGCGTCGTTTGCCTGACCCGCGGGGTTTCGTTCGTTTATTTCCTTTTTGCATTTAATCGGACACTAGCATTGCAGCCACGGCGACCGCAAATAGGCAGCGCGCAGGTAGGGTCTGCCGCATTAACGACCTAGCTAGGTCGTTGATGCGGCAGACCCTTTGTAAGTAAAGACGTGGCTACTTCGTTACAGCCACGACCGCCCTGAAAGTATCCGGGTGGCGCTCCGCGAGCGTCGCGAGCATCTTCTTGTTGATAGCGACGCCCTTCTTGCGCAGGTCGCCGAGCAAGCGGGAGAGGGTGGTGCCCTCGGCGCGGGCGGCGGCGTTAATTTGGACGTGCCAGAGCTGCTTCCACTCGCGCTTCTTGGCGCGGCGGTCGCGGAAGGCGTGGGCGCCGGCCTTGCGGATAGCCTCGCGGGCGTTGGCCTCCTTCGTGGAGCGGCCGAAGCGGTAGCCCTTGGTCTGGGCGAGCGTGTTCTTGCGTCGCTTGAGCTTAGTTGTGCCGCGCTTTACTCGGGTCATCGGGAGAGGTTACGGGTGGATTTTAGACGCCGGAGAGGAAACGAGACTTGGCGTTGGCGGTCATCTCAATTGCCCGGCCACGGCCGCGGGCGCCGCGAACCCGGGCGCGCTCCTTAGCGTTGAAGTGGCAGCGGCCAGCCGCGCGGGCAATGATTTTGCCGCGCTTGGTAACCCGGAGCCGGCTGGCGTAGGACTTGTTGGTCTTCATAGGCTCGCAGGGGCAGAGACTACCGGAAAGGGGCGGCGGTAGCAAGGGGTTGCGGGCTGGCGCAGCTCCGCCGCCCATCGCGCCCGTGGGCAGCCTCCCTGCCAGAAAGTCAAAAAAATGGTATAAATATGGTGAACCGAAGTTTTTCAAAACCCAATCCAAATGCCAATGAAAACGATTCTGCGTTTCATCGTGTCGTGGCTCTTCGGGCCGCACCCCGTCTTCCGCACGGCGTTCTGGACCAACCTCTGGGCGTTCGCGCTGCTGCCGCTCTCCGATGCCGCCGCCTGGTTTCTGCCCGCTGGCGAGACGGGCGCCTACCGCACCGTCTGCGTGGCCATCGGAATCGTCGTCCTGACGCTCCTCGCCTGCTACCTCCTGACGCGGCTGGCCTTCACCGGCCAGGTCTGCCTGAAGGAGTTCGTGGTGGACTGGACGGACCTCCCATTCTCGTCCCGCTTCAGCGGCGCGGCGGTCGGCGGGCCGGCGGACATCCGAGGATGGCTCACCGGCTACCTCGATCTGCTCCGGTGGTTCGAGCGCCAGGTGGTTCCGAAGCTGCGGCAGGCCGGCTGGATCGAGATGCGGCCGACGCTCTGGAACCTCGGGCGCTGGCTCGGCGCGGGCGTTCGGGCCCTCGCCGCTCGCACGCTCCTCCGCGGCTGGAGGAGTTCCAATCACGAGGTCTTCTCCCCGGCAGCCGAGGCGCTGGCCACTTGAGCCGGAAATCAACCATCGGCGCGCGGGTCTTCGACCC
>DATDYW010000049.1:0-10808 GCA_036516995.1 Minisyncoccota bacterium | reverse complement strand
CTACCTAGGTCGTTAATGCGGGGCGGCTACTTGTATACTCACCGTGTATGCTACGCCAAGTTTTCGTTGCTATTCTCGCCGTCACGCTCGTTGCCGCGCCCGCCCTTGCTCTGGCAGCCTCCAGCCCGGCGGCTATTCCAGCCGAGCACGTCCGCCTCTTCTACTACCGCGACTCTCCGAAGGCGCTCGCGTCGCTGAAGAAGAACTACCGCTCGATTGACGTGCTCGCGCCGCAGAGCTACCGACTCGACGGGGCGGGCAACCTCACGGGCGAGCCGCCGAAAAAGGCGCTGCGCTTCGCAAAAACAAAGGGAATTGCGGTCGTGCCGCTCGTCACCAACGGCGCGTTCGACGCCGCGGCGGTGTCAATTTTTCTTGAGGATTCGGAGGCTCGCACCGAGGCCATCTCCGCAATGGTTACCGAGGCAGAAAAACGTGGGTACGCCGGCTGGCAGATTGATTTCGAGCAGATGAACGTTTCTCTGCGCGACCACTTTTCGGCGTTCGTAGGAGAGGCCGCAACGGCGATGCGTGTGGGAGGGTTATTTCTCTCGGTTGCGGTAGTTTCAAAAATTTCTGACAACCCGTCTGACTACCCGAACGACCTCTGGCAGAATCTTATTGGTGTCTTTGATTACGCCGCGCTCGGTGAATCTGCTGATTTCGTGAGCCTGATGTCGTACGACGAGCCGTACAAGACGGGGCCGGTTGCGCCGTACCCGTGGCTCCTGCGGGTGCTCGACTACGCGCTGGATAAAATTCCCCCCGAAAAAATCTCCCTCGGCATTCCGCTCTACTACTGGGAGCGCGAGGACAAGCCGCTTGGGCGCATTATGGAAATTGGCGGCGCCAGCGGCATCGCCGAAGCCAAGCAGGAGCGTCGCGCCAAAACTGGCTACGACGAGACGATGGAAACGGCGTTCGTCCGCTACAGCGCCGCCAAAAAAGATTCGCGAGTCGTGTGGTTTGAGAATCGTCGCTCGATTGAAGCTAAGCTGAACCTCGCCAACCTCCACAGCCTCCACGGCATCAGCGCCTGGGCCCTCGGTCTCGAGCTCCCCGAGACGCATAGGGCATTTGCAGGGTGGGGGCGGTAGGGACACGGGTAAAGGGGAGCTCGGCATCACCGACGGCTTCTTCCGGCTGTCGCTCGACTTCGAGGACCCGCAGGAAGTGATTGCGTCGCTCCGAAAAGCCCTGAGGTAGTATGTCTCCGTGGAAGAACTCGAGCTGACGTTCCTGCCTCGCTCGCTGCCGGCGGGTGTCGCTAGCTCGCCGTTCAAGGAGATTACCGACCTCTACGTGCCGGCGTCGTCGGCCCACCCGGGGCTGCGGATTCGAAAAGCGGGAGAGAGGCTGGAAATCACCAAGAAGCGCCCCGTCGAGGAAGGCGATGCTTCGCGGCAGCTCGAGACGACCATTTCGCTCACGGAGGCCGAGCACCTGGCGCTCTCGCGCGCCAACGGCAAGCTCGTTGCCAAGCGGCGGCACTACTACCAGGAGGGCGGGCGCACCTACGAGGTGGATGTTTTCCTAGGCGACCTCTCCGGGCTCGTTCTCGTGGAAATTGAGTTCCGGTCGGCTGCGGAGAAGACCGCCTTCGCCGCTCCCGGGTGGTGTCTCGCCGATGTCACTCAGGAAGACTTCATCGCCGGCGGCATGCTCGCCGGCAAGCGGTACGCGGACATCGAGTCGCGCCTCGGGACCTTCGGGTACAAGAAAATTGAGCTGGCGATCTAGCCCAAGCTTAAAACTCGAGGTTTAACTTTACTTTGTGCCTCCGGAAGACGTGGAGACAGGCTCCTCCCCCAGCTCGCGCTTACCACCGCCTCATTTTTTATTTTCCGCCGCCTTAACCCCACCCTGGTAGCGTCCCGCCCCGGGGGCCTGCATTTTTGCTGGGAAGAGCTGGCTGCTCAGATCGCGGCAGGAATCGAAGGGCGCAGCGATGCCGCAGCTCTGTGCGGCCGCGAGCCGGGGTCGCAAGCGCTTGGCCGTTCGGCAGGGCCTTGCGTGCCGAACGGCTCAGTGACTCGTGCCTGCATTTTGGTTAGAGGGGGAGGAGGTGTGAGTGAAGTAAAAAGGAATAAGTAACAAGTAATAGTAGGAGAAAAATGTCTCGGTCATCTCTGGTAGAGTTTCTTTATGGATGACAGTGCGCGGGAGCGGCTCTGGGCGATTGCCGAGGCGCGGCAGGTCAAGAATGATCCGTCGCACGACTTCGGACACGTGCGTCGCGTGGCGTATCTCGCGGAGAAAATTGCGGAGGCCGAGGGGGCCGACCGCGACGTTGTGCTAGCCGCTGCGCTGCTGCACGACACCGTCGTGTACCGCAAGGACGACCCGCAGAGCCACGGCGAGAGCGACGAGAGCGCCACGGCGGCGCGGGAGATTCTCGCGGCGCTGCCGGGTTTTCCTGCCGAGAAAATTTCGGCTGTCCAAGTCTGCATCCGCGAGTGCTCGTTCTCGAAGGCGCTCGCGGCGTCCTCGCCCGAGTCCGCCGTGCTGCAGGACGCCGACCTGCTCGAGTCGCTCGGGGCAATCTCGGTTGCCCGCACCTTTTCTTCTGGCGGTCAGATGTGCCGCCCGTTCTACGACCCCGCCGACCCGTTCTGTCGCAGCGGCGGCCCCGTTTTTGCCAGCGGCAAAGTGGTGGCCACGAGCCTCGACCTCTTCTACGTGCGGCTCCTCAAGGCGAAGGAGCGAATCAGGAGCAGCTACGCCCTGAAGATTGCCGAGCGCCGCGAGGCATTCCTGCGCGCCTTCCTAGAGGAGCTCGAGGCCGAACTCGGCGAAGCGGGGGAAGCTGCGTAGCGCAGCGGCAAAAGAAAAAGCCGAAGGCGGGTGCCCTCGGCTCTGGAAGTTTGAACTGGATCGGTCAGCGTCGCCGCCGGAGGCCTGCGGCGCAGAGCCCCGCGAAGGCGAGCATCGTACGGCTCGGCTCTGGCGTTCCTGCCGCGTAGAGGTAGAGGCTGTCCGTTTTCATCTCGCTGCCAGGGAAGGTGGCGAGACTGCTCGGGCCTGCCGTGTCCTCTGCCCAGCGTAACCCGCGAAGGTGGAAGCTGTAGCCCCCACTGTAGTTCGTGGGGACCGATGGGAGGTGTCCGAGAGTTTGGAACGTCCGAGAGCTTCCTTCCGCCACGTACAGCCAGTCTGCCGTATCTGACGGGTTCGATGGGAAGCCCAGGAAAGCGCGCGAGGGGTTGGCTTCGACGAAGATTTCGTAGATGCCAGGCCAGGGCGTAGCCCTCAGGAATTCAGTCCAGTGCTGCAGTCCTGGCCGAGACAGGAAGACGTCCTGGGAGGCGTCTAGGCGGAACGTCACAGAGAACGTTCCGGCGGACGGGTAGAGGAAGTCCGGGTCAGCGAAGGCTGTAACGTAGGCCTGGCTGCTCACGAAGGTAGCCGTTCCGAAGGGGAGCGTGACCACCGCGCGGGCTGGCACGAGCAGGGCGAGGACGGTGAAGATAGAGGTAATTAGCTGTTTCATCATTTTGATTTGAGAGAGGTTCTGGTGGAAAATAACACATCTTTAATATAAATGCAATATCAGAACCTTCCCCGCTCCCCCTCTAACTTCTCACCACCGCCTCATTTTTTATTTTCCGCCGCCGTAACCCCACCCTGGTAGCGTCCCGCCCCGGGGGCCTGCATTTTTGCGGTGTGGGCCGAGGGAAAGTGGTCGGTGTTTGTCACCTCTTTATTTTCTGTAGGCTTTTTGCCCCCAACTTAACCTCGAGGCTAAGCCTGGGTTTACCATCCCCTTATTTTAAAGATCTCTGAGGCGCAGTAGTCCCACCTGCTATCATCCTCCCCGCATGACCCAAGCTGAAGCGCTGAACGTAATGAAGACGGGGGAGAGGAGGAGGGAAGAGGTAAAAGGGAAATAGGGAAGAAGTTAGGCAGATAAAATCTGGATAAATTCTCGCGCAGGTTTAGGGTGGCGTAGGTTGGGGGCAGACCGTAGAATCGGCGACATGGACGAGATTATCGCCAATGACGGACCCAACCGAGATTTTGAGAGTATCAAGAAGATTGATGAAAATGGCATCGAGTACTGGACGGCGCGCGAGCTCCAGCCACTCTTGGGCTACAACCGATGGGAGAGCTTCGAAGGGGTGGTTGGCCGTGCTGCTAGGGCAGCGCTGAACAGTGGTCAGACAATAGGCAACCATTTTCGTCAATTGACGAAAATGGTTGCGGTGGGTTCTGGTTCGGCTAGGGCTCTAAAAGACTGGAAGCTAGACCGATATGCCTGCTACCTGATTGCTCAGAATGGCGACTCCAGCAAAGCTGAAATTGCAGTTGCTCAGACATACTTTGCGGTTCAAACGAGGCGGCAGGAAATTTTTGACCGTCTACCTGACGCAGAGAAAAGACTGTTTATTCGAGGGGAGGTGAGCAGTGAGAACAAAAAGCTTTTCCGTACAGCTAAAGAGGCTGGAGTTTCAAACTTCGGGCTATTCAATGATGAAGGCTATCGTGGTCTCTACGATAGCTCGCTTTCTGTAGTAGAAGCTAGAAAGGGAATTAAGCAAGGCGAGCTACTTGATCGAGCCGGATCAACTGAGCTGGCTGCTAATTTATTCCGTATTACGCAGACTGACGAGAAGCTTCGGAAAGATGGGATTCGCAGCGAGACCAATGCGCGGAAAACTCACTTTGTGGTGGGGAGAAAGATACGAGAGACGATCAAAGACATTGGTGGTGAGTTGCCCGAGAACCTCAAGCCGGAACGGCATATCAAAGAGGTGAAACGAGAGATGAAGCTTTTGGGTAGGGGACCGGGGAAGACAAGTCTACCAGCGAAGGCATGGGCAAAACGAAAGAAGAAAAAAATGTAAGAACGATGGTTCTTGGTAGTATTCGCTCGCTATGACCCAAGCCGAGGCGCTCAACGTGATGAAGACGGGGGCGAGCGTTTTTTTGACGGGGGAGCCGGGGAGCGGGAAGACGCACACAGTCAATAGGTACGTCTCGTACCTACGCGCCTGCGGCATCGAGCCGGCGATTACCGCATCTACGGGCATCGCCGCGACGCACATTCACGGGATGACGGTGCACGCTTGGAGCGGCATCGGCATTCGCGAGGACCTCACGGAGCGCGACCTCGACCAGATTGGGCAGAACGAGCGCGTCAGCAAGCGCGTCTCGCGAGCGAAGGTGCTCATTGTAGATGAAGTATCGATGCTCTCGGCGCGGACGCTCTCGATGCTGGAGGCGGTGTGCCGGTCGCTGCGACGGAACGGCGAGCCGTTCGGCGGGCTGCAGGTGATTCTGGTGGGGGATTTTTTTCAGTTGCCGCCAGTGGCGCGCCGCCGCCGCGACGGCGGCGCGCCGAATCTTTTGTCCGACGGCGCCAACGACGACACCGGAGCTTTCGCATACAAATCTCCCGTTTGGGCGAAGCTCGCGCCGGTGGTCTGCTACCTCTCCGAGCAGCACCGCCAAGAAGACGCGCAGTTCCTCTCGCTCCTCTCGGCGATTCGCTCTGCCAAGGTGGGGCAGGTGCACCAGGAAATAATCGAGTCGCGGGTGATTACCTACGACGACGCGCCCGAGGACGTGCCGCGGCTGTTCCCGCACAATCGCGACGTCGATCGCATAAACCTCGACGAGCTCGGCAAAGTTTCGGGCAAGGAGTGGGTCTTCGAGATGAACTCGCGCGGCAGAGAGAACCTCGTCGCGGCCCTCAAGCGCGGCTGCCTCTCGCCGGAGCGGCTCACGCTCAAGGAGGACGCGGCGGTGATGTTCACCAGGAACGCCCAGAACGGCAGCTACGTCAACGGCTCGCTCGGACGGGTGATTGGCTTCTCGCCCGGAGGCTACCCGGAGGTGGAGCTGCGCGGCGGGCGCGTCATCGAGGCCGAGCCTGACAGCTGGAAGGTGGAAGACAACGGCCGCACCCTAGCCGAAATAACGCAGATTCCGCTCCGCCTCGCCTGGGCCATCACCGTGCACAAGAGCCAGGGGATGTCGCTGGATGCGGCGGTGGTGGATTTGAGCGGGGCGTTCGAGCATGGGCAGGGGTACGTGGCACTGTCGCGCGTGCGGACACTGGCCGGTTTGCATTTGCTCGGCTGGAACGAGCGGGCGCTCTCGGTTCATCCTGATGCGCTTGAAGCAGACGCGACGTTCCGTGCGCAGTCAGACGAAGCCGCCGGAACGTTCGCGGCGATAGACGAAGAAGAGCTCGCCGCGATGCACTATCGATTCATCATCGCGATGGGCGGGGGAGTGCCGAGGGAAGGTCTCGCCGCCGCCGAAAAGCACGCCCCAAAACGAAAGGAGCGATCGAGGTTCGCCAGGGCCGACACGCTCGCGGAGACCTTGGCGCTCGTCCTCGAAGGTCAGACGCTCGTCGCCATCGCCGAGCGGCGCGGCTTCGTAGTCTCGACCGTCCTCGGCCACCTCGAGCGGCTCCGCGAGAAGGGGAAGCTGCCCGACGACGCTCTGATGAAGGTGGTAGTCGCCGAGGGCATTTCCGTCCCAGGTCTGCGCGAAATGAAGGAGGCCTTCGCGGCCACGGGCACGCACCTGCTGCGCCCCGCCTTCGACCACCTCAACGAGCGCTTCCCGTTCGAGCACATCCGGCTGGCGCGGATTCTGGCGGGGGTTCGGGTTCCGGAGGGTGCGCCCGGGTGAAGACGCGGCGACGGTAAGGGAAAAAAGGAGCAGAGGCCGAGCCCGCGGAGCGGGTCCGACCTCTCCGCCCCTCGAATCTCGACTAGTACAGCCCGTTGATTCCGTTGATGTCGCCGCTTTCCAGGGAGCGCTTCTTGGTTTCGCCCTCGGTGGCGTAGCCGTACATCGTCTGCTCCGCGCAGCTGGCGGTGTAGAGGTCGTTCATTCCCACGGAGTGGCCGAGCTCGTGCGTCGCGAGAGACTCAAAATCCATTTTTCCCGCAGCGCCGGCCGTGGACCAGTCAAAGTCTGCGTCATCGAATACTTGATCCCATTCGACGAGCTTTCGGTTGGCCGTCGGGCCGCCGAAGATGCCCCAGACCGTAGTCACGGCGATGGCGCCGGGGCTCGCGACGGGACCGAAGAACGCCTCGTTCTGGCCGTCCGGAGCCGAGGTTTCGACCGAGAGGGGAGCAGCCGTGACCGTTCCGACGCCGAGGATGTTCGCGCCGGCGGCGTTGCCGACCACGCCATCGGAGGCGTCCTCCCATTTGTCGATGGCGGCGCTCTCCAGTGCGGCAACCGTAGCTCCGTCGAGGCCGCGGGTGTTGGCCGGGTTGATGAGCCAGGGCTCCACGACCTTCCACTTGGCGCCAGCCGCTAGGTAGCCGTAACACCGGTTCGGCTTACCCTTGGCAGACCCCAACTTAGCAGCTGCGTTGCCCCTGCGGTGGACGATGGCGTAACCCTCAACGGATTCGCCGGTTGCGGGGTCAACGGCGTTGCCAAGGCTGAAGACGCCCGGGGTCACCTCGACGGCGTGAGCGGGGATGGTGACCGTGACACCCGAGTGGGTGTTGGTTGCCGGGGCTCGCTCGGCGGCAACGGCGACGCCGGCGGCGAGCGCGGCTAGGGTGAAAACCGTTGTGAGCGCTGCGGTTTTTAGAGTCATACCGAAAGTTTTGGTTAGGTTGTCTTGGCCTGGGTAATCCGACTTGAGCGGGCTAATTGTACTCGGGAGTCAGGGCGGTTTCCACACCGGTTCGACCGGTGCCACCGGTCGAACCGGTGTGGAAGGCGAGGGGCCCTGTTTTGGTTCAGGGCCAGCGCTAGGATTTTTAGACCTTATTCCGACACATTTTCAAGAAAAAGGCGATGGACTTGCGCTCTCCGTGGCGGTGGTGTATGCCTCTCGTCAAAGGCGCGGCCCTCAAATTCTCGCTCCCGGGTTGATCCCGCAGCTTTTTGCTGTTCCGGTGGGCAGGTTTTTGGGACGCTACCTTTCGGCGCGGTTCTTGCCCGTCGGGTTACCAACTTTTGATTAGTTTCCCCACAACCACTTTATGACAAGCATTAGCAGCGGCGCGACGACGCAGAAGCTCACGGGCTTCTCGCTCGTCGCCCTAGTTCCGGCGCTGTCCTTGGCGCTCTCGTTCGCGCTCTCGCCAGTTGCGGCGTCCGCGGCGACGATTTTCAGCGACAGCTTCGGTACGGGTAGCACGGACACCACGTTCGACGAGTCTCCAGCCTGGAGCGAAGGCGGCCGCGTCGGGGACGATGCGGAGAAACGCGCCGCAGGCAGCGACAACAACACCGCGAGCCCAGACGGTGACCGGTTTGCCACCATGTTCGGTGAGACCGGTGGGTCTGACGGCGACGGCTACATCTGCCGGGTCATCGACGCCACTGGCTACAGTGACGTGGCGCTCTCGTACCACTGGCGCGGCGACGACGACGCGGAGAGCGGCGACATCGGCATCGTCGAGTTCAGGAACGGCACCAGCACCAGCGCCTGCGGCAGCAACTCGAGCGCCTGGACGGCGCTCCAGAGCCACGATTTGAGCGAGGACGGCTCGTGGACGACGCAGGCGCCATTCACGAACGCCGGGTTCGACGATGAGACCTTCCTGCTCCGATTCAAGGCCTCCTCGAGCGCCGACGACGAGCACTTCCGGGTAGACGGCATTCTCGTCAGCGGCGGGGTGCCCGAGACCACCGGCTCGCTCACCGTCACCAAGGTGGTGGAGGGCGGCCCGCTCGGCGTCCAGGACTTCGCGCTCTACGTTGACGGCTTCGGCGTGGCCTCCGGCGTCGCCACGACCACCTCGGCCGGCGGCCACGTCGTATCCGAGGACCCCTCCGAAGGCTACGCAGCCTCTTTTAGTGGCGACTGCGATTCCGAAGGCACTGTGACCGTTGTTGCGCAGCAAGAGGCCGAGTGCACCATCACCAACACCTGGGTTCCGACCACCGGAACCTTGGTGGTAATCAAGAACGTCGTTGGTCCGGACGGCCAGTCGGACGTCGAGGACTCGACCCTCTTCACCGTCTGGCTCAACGGCGACGCCACCAGCTCGGATTTCGCCGAGGGCTCCTCCGCGACCTTCTACGACCTCGCGCCCGGCGAGTACACAATCAGCGAGAGCTCTCCCGAGGGCTACCAGCTGATTGACATCGACCCGTCGACGACGACGGAGGTTTCCGCTGGGGCCACAACCACCGTGACCGTCACGAACCGGCAGATTTCGCTCACCGGCTCGCTCACCGTCACCAAGGTGGTGGAGGGCGGCGAGCTCGGCGTCCAGGACTTCGCGCTCTACGTTGACGGTTTTAGCGTGACCTCTGGCGTGGCTACCACGACCGCAGCTGGCAACCACGAGGTCTCCGAGGGCTCGGAGGATGGCTACGAGGCCTCCTTCGGCGGCGACTGCGACGGAAGCGGAAACGTGTCTGTGCCGGCGGAGGGCTCGGCCACGTGCACCATCACCAACACCTGGCTCGGCACCGGCTCCGGCACGATTGTAATCATCAAGGATACCGAGCCGAACGACCCGCAGGACTTCTACTTCACGATTGAGGACGAGGAAGGCGGGGACAGCTTCTACCTCGACGACTACAACGAGGAAGAGGAGGAGGGCTACGAGGACCAGAGTCTCCCTAACACCAAGACGTACGAGGGGATGCCCGCCGGCACCTACACGGTGACGGAGGGGGAAGACAGCTTCTTCGATCTCACCTACATCGTCTGCGACGACCCGACGGAGAACTCGGCAACCAGCACCGAGGACCGCACGGCGACCATCAGCCTCTCGGCCGGCGAGACGGTCACCTGCACCTTCACCAACACCGGGGAGACCCCGCCGACCTCGGGCGGCATCGTGGTGATCAAGAACGTCGTCGCCCAGGACTACGAGACGGACGTCTCGGACAGCACGACCTTCACCGTTTGGCTCGACGGCGCCACCAGCTCGTCGGTCAGCGAGGAGTCGGAGGCCTCGTTCTACAATCTCGCGGCTGGCGAGTACGTCATCACGGAGGACGAGCTCGCGGGCTACGGGCTCGTCTCGATTAGCCCGGCCACCGCGACCGTCGAGATCGGCGCCACGACTACCGTCACGGTGACGAACCGGCAGCTCGGCGAGAGCGGCACGCTCATCATCTACAAGGACGTCGTCGGCATTGACGGCCAGTCCGACGTCGCCGACGGCGCGTCGTTCACCGTGGTCATCGACGGCGAGATGGGCGTCTCGGTTGCCGAGGGCTCGCCGGCCATCTTCGAGGAAATCTCGTTCGGCTCGCACACCATCAGCGAGAACCCGCAGGAGGGCTACGAGCTCGTCTCGATTAGCCCGACCACCACGGTCGTTGTCTCGGTTGGGTCGACGACCATCGTCACCGTGACGAACCGGCAGCTCTTCGGCGAGGAGGAGGAGAGCGGCGGTAGCGACAACGAGAACCACAACAATCCCGGCGGTCACCGCCACCCGAGCGGGGGCAGCGTCCTCGGCGCCGCAACCGGCCCCGCTACCTGCGAGCCGCTGTATATGACCGGCTACATCTTCCAGGGTGGGGTGAATGATCCCGAGCAGGTGAAGCTCCTGCAGGAGTTCCTCAACGCGGAGCAGGGCGCGGGTCTCGACGTGAACGGTGTCTACGACGCGGCTACCATCGCCGCGGTCAACGCCTTCCAGCTCGCGCACGCGGCGGAGGTGCTCCAGCCGTGGGTTGACCTCGGCCTCTGGCCCGACGCCAGCACGCCGACCGGCAGCGTCTACAAGACCACGCTCTGGATGATCAACACCATCAGGTGCGGCGGCTCGGGCGTCCCGTTCCCGCCGCTGCCGTAGGGCGAAGCAGCAGCTAGTAATTAAGAATGAGAAGCTAGGAATCAGAAAATAGGATAG
>DATDYW010000048.1:0-4624 GCA_036516995.1 Minisyncoccota bacterium | reverse complement strand
CGAGCTTTTCCTTTTCCCGTTCGCGTGCTACGGTGTCTGCCCCGGCCGCGCCGGTTTTTTGAACTCAAACGAAAAGCGGCGGCTGGGCGAGCGGGTCAGGAAGCGAGCGAGAGTCCGAGACGACGGCCGACGACGTGCCTTTACGGCACGGCGAGGATGTCGGCGAAGGCTCGCAGCCGGTTCCTGGGCCGCGCAGCTGCCGAGTGAAAACAACTCGTTAACCAATCTTGAGCGTCCGATTTTCGTTTGAGTTCAACTATGGAAATAAGGAACATCGCGATCATCGCGCACGTCGACCACGGCAAGACCACGCTCACCGATGCGGTAATGCGCCGCACCGGGATGTTCGGCGCGGGCGAGAGCATGGATGCCAACGCCATTGAGCGTGAGCGCGGCATCACCATCTACGCCAAGAACACCGCTACCTTCTACAAGGGCACCAAGATCAACATCGTCGACACTCCGGGCCACGCCGACTTCGGCTCGGAGGTCGAGCGCGTGCTTCGCTCCATTGACTGCGTGCTCTTGGTCGTCGATGCGCAGGAGGGTCCGATGCCGCAGACCCGTTTCGTGCTGAAGAAGTCGCTCGAGCTCGGCCACAGGCCGATCGTGGTCATCAATAAAATCGACAAGCCCGCAGCCGACCCGCACCACGCAGAGTCCGAGGTGCTCGGGCTCTTCCTCGAGCTCGGCGCCACCGACGAGCAGGCGCACTTCACGAGCGTCTACGCCGTCGGCAAGGACGCCGTTGCTATGCGAAAGGCTGATGATCCACGCGAATCAATCGACCCACTCCTAGATGTGATTCTCGAGAAAGTTCCGGCGGCCACGGGGGATGCGACACTTCCGCTACGTGCCCAGCCGTTCAACCTCGGCTACGACAACTTTATGGGCCGACTCGCCGTAGTTCGTGTCTACGAAGGCACCGTAAAAACAGGCGAGACGCTCACCGTGAAATCCATAGACGGAAAAGTGCGCCAGGGCAAGGTCACCAAGCTTTTCACTTTCAAGGGTGTGGCGCGCGAGGAGGTGGCGCAGATTGAGGCGGGCGACATCGGTCTCGTCGCCGGTTTTCCGGACATCTACATTGGCGACACGCTCTGCGCCACTCCGGAGGCCGAGCCGCTTCCGGCCATTCACGTGGACGAGCCGACCATCACGCTCGACTTCGTCGTGAACTCCTCGCCGTTCGCCGGCCGCTCGGGCAAGCTCGTCAACACCCGCCAAATTCGCGAGCGCCTCGAGAAGGAGCTCGAGATTAACGTCGGCTTGAAGATTGATTTCTCGGGCACCGACCGATTCAAGGTCTTCGGCCGCGGCGAGCTTCACGTCGCCGTGCTGCTCGAAAATATGAGGCGCGAGGGCTACGAGCTCGCCGTCTCGCAGCCGCAGGTAATCATCAAAGAGATTGACGGCAAGACGCACGAGCCGTACGAGGAGATCACAATCGACGTGCCGATGGAGTTTCAGGGCGTCGTCATCGAGAAGCTCGGCAAGCGCAAGGTGATGATGAAAGATATGAAGGTTCACGACGAGACGGTGCGGATGATTTTCGAGGGTCCGACGCGCGGCATCCTCGGCTACCGCGGCGTCTTCGTCATCGACACCAAGGGCGACGGCATTATGTCGAGCCGCGTCGTGGGCTTTCAGCCGCACGCCGGCGAAATTGAGAAGAAGCCGACCGGCTCGATGGTCTCGATGGCGACCGGCAAGGCGCTCGGCTACTCGCTCTGGGGTCTGCAGGATCGTGGCCAGCTCTACATCACTCCCGCCACCGAGGTCTACGAGGGTCAGGTCATCGGCAACACCGCCAAGGGCGACGAGATGCAGGTGAACCCCACCAAGGGCAAGGCGATGTCGAACGTGCGTTCCTCGGGTAACGACGAAGCCCTCGTTCTGTTCCCGGCGCTCGAGATGACCATCGAGCGCGGCCTCGAGACGATGACCGAGGATGAGCTCCTCGAGGTCACGCCTGCCGAGATTCGGCTGCGCAAGCGGTACCTGACCGACGGCGACCGCTCCCGCGCCAAGCGGAGCGATTTGAAGTCCTGATCAGTGGTTAAACCACAGGTTCCCAATAAAATCTGGGTAAGGAGTCGTCCACAGCCTACCCCTGCCTCGGGTGAGAGGTGGGGGAGTAAAATGTTCGATGTTATGACCAAAAGGAAGCTGCCGAGGAAGCATCGCACGCCACCTACGCTTGAGGGTCTTGCTGCATCTATCGACAATTTGTCTTTGCAAATGATGAATGGTTTCAGTTTCTTCGGAGAGCGTGTAGGTTCGTTAGAAGTCAGAATGGATTCACTTGAGGAGCGCGTGAATCTTTTAGACGTCTCACTCACATCCAAAATCGAAGGTCTCCACCGTCGAATGGATGACGTCGTGGAGACTCGCGTCTCGCGCAAAGATCTCGCTGCTACCAACAAGCGGGTTGGCCGTATCGAGGGGCACCTCAAGCTGGCGTAAAGGAAAAGCCGGCGAGCTCGTGGCTCGCCGGCGGTTTGGTTTTCACGCGAGCCGCTGATTGACCGAAACTGCATTCAATGTTAGTCTCGCAGCACCTAACGCCCACTTTTCTGAATCCAACTCCTCAGCCAGGCGGCCATCACGGTCAGCGCCACGGCTCCTCCAGTCACGGCCCGCGCCGCCGCTTCCGCGGCGGACTTGGCGCGCACCCGCCTGGTTCACACGGCGCTCACGATCGCGGCGTTGATCGCGGTTCGAGCAATCCCCACCGCCCCGGCGGCGCTCCGGCGCACCCCGGCTACACCAGCCAGGGCCACGCGGGGCTCGGCAGCGGGCACCGGTACGGTTCGAGCGGCCCTCACCGTGGTGGCTACGGCGGGCACCGTTCGGGCGGCCGCCGCCAGCAGCGCGGTCAGTACATTGACCCGTCGCGTTTCGTGAAGCGGGCCATCGTCACCGAGGAGGCTTCCGTTTTCGTTCCCGAGCACCAGTTCGCCGACTTCGCGCTCGACGCGCGACTCAAGGCGAACCTCGCGCGCAAGGGATACGTCACGCCGACGCCGATTCAGGACAAGGCTATCCCGCACGGGCTTCGCGGCGAAGACGTTGTCGGCATTGCCAACACCGGCACGGGCAAGACGGCGGCGTTCCTGCTGCCGCTCCTGCACCGCCACATTCACTCGGGGCTGCGAACGCTCGTGATGGCGCCGACGCGCGAGCTGGCGGTGCAGATCGACGACGAGCTCCGCACGTTCGCGCACGGGATGGGCGTACACGGCGCCATCGTCGTCGGCGGCGCGGGCATCGGCCCGCAGATCTCGGCGATTCGCCGCAACCCCGCGTTCGTCGTGGGGACCCCGGGTCGTCTCAAGGATTTGATTCAGCAGCGCGTCCTGGATCTCTCGCGCTTCGGCGCGCTCGTCCTCGACGAGGCCGACCGAATGCTCGATATGGGTTTCATGCCCGACGTCCGCTTCATCGTCGGCAAGATGCCGACGGCCGAGCGCCAGACGCTGCTCTTCTCGGCGACGATGCCGCCAGAGATTGAGCGGCTCATCGGCGACTTCCTCCGCTCGCCGGTGAAGATTTCCGTCAAGACGGGCGAGACGGCGCAGAACGTCGACCAGGACGTCATCTGCGTGCCGCGCGGCGCCGACAAGCCCCAGGTTCTCGCTGAGATTCTGCGGCGCCCCGGCTTCAGCAAGGTTCTCGTCTTCAGTCGCACCAAGTGGGGCACGCAGAAGCTCGCCCAGGCGCTAGCGAAGATGGGGATTCGCGCCGACGCCATTCACGGCAACAAGAGCCACGCCCAGCGGCTCCGCGCGCTCGCCGGCTTCAAGGAGGGTAAGGTGCAGGCGCTCTGCGCCACCGACGTCGCCGCCCGCGGCCTCGACGTGTCCAATATTTCTCACGTCATCAACTACGACCAGCCGGGTACCTACGAGGATTACGTCCACAGGATTGGCCGTACCGGTCGGGCCGGAAAGATGGGCGTCGCCATAACTTTCGTAGAAGGCTAGGTAGTTTTGTAAACGGGAAGCTCCGATTGTCGCCTCGGTGGTGCCTCGAGCGCAGGTTAGAACTTTTCCTTTTTACCTTTACCTTTTTGCTTCACTTATGTAGGGTGCACCAAAACGGCTCATTGTGAGCCAAATATCAAAATAAATATGGAAAAAATCAACGTATACGTACTGGGGCCGAATGGGAGCTACTCCCACCAGGCTGCCAAGGTGATTGCCGAGCGCGACGGCCTTCACTTCGATCAAATCATCTTCACCGAGAGCAACTACAAGTCGCTCCGGTGCCTGGAGGCTGCAGCTAGCCAGGGCGATTTCGCCGTCGTGCCCGTGGAGAACACGAGTGCTGGCTTGGTTGAAGATACTCGTCGCTTCTATCTGGAGATGCTCGCCGAATGTCGGCGTAATGGGGGAGTTGTGGGACCACTAGTGACCGTCATTGGTGAGGTGATTCTACCAATTCGGCACTGCCTCGCCGGTTTACGGGTTGATCCGTTTGGTCGGAAAATCAAACGAGTCTTCTCTCACCCGCAGGCTCTGGCCCAATGTCAGCGGTTGATTGCGGAGCTTGGCGTTGAGACGGTGTCTTGCACAAGCACCGCGGCAGCAGCCGAGGCGATTGCACATCCAGATGATGTTGC
>DATDYW010000047.1:0-5779 GCA_036516995.1 Minisyncoccota bacterium | reverse complement strand
TCCCGTCGAGCCTCTGGGCGACGAAGGTGCGCCAGTCGGGCGAGACCAGCAGGAGTCGGTCTCCCAGGTCTTTCTCCGAGGCATCTGCGAGCAGCACCTCGCGCCGGCCCATTCGGGTCAGCCGGTAGGTAGCGGCGCCGTAGATGGCGCTCACGACCGGGTCGACCAGCGCCACGCGCACGACGGCGAACGGAACCTGCTCTGCCACAATCACGTAGCGCGGGGTGAGCCTGATGTGCTCCCCGGTCGCGGGGCCGCCCGGCTCCTCGAAGATTTGGAACGTGTCCGTGTCCTCCGGCAGCGAGGCGAGGATGCCCGGCAGCGGGTCGATGGGGTCGGCCACGATGAGGTGCGCGACGGGATGCTCGAGGATGCCGAGCGACTCGTGCTGCTCTGCGACGGACGGGCCGGCGAGCCGGTGCTGGGAGGTGCGGGTGCGGCCGTTGAGCGGCAGCGGGCAGTAGCGTTGAATTTTTGCGTAGACCATACGCGGTCACCCTAGCGCTACCAACCCGCCACGGCAAGTGCGGGTTTGGTACTGACTGACGCAGAATCGATTTTGTGCCGGGGGAGAGACTCGAACTCTCAATGCCTTTCGGCGGAGGGTTTTGAATCCTCTGCGGTTACCAATTTCGCCACCCCGGCCCCCCGAGAGGTTAGCAGGCCCACACCGCAGCCGCCACCGCCGAGCCTGCGTGTTAAAATCGCGCCACGATGCAGCCGCCCGCTGGCCACTCGCAGTTCCACGGCAACGCCGTTTTCTTCATCGAGGTTGACCGCGTGCGGCCGAACCCGTTCCAGCCGCGGCAGGAGTTCGACGAGAAGAAGCTCAACGATTTGGCCGACTCCATTCGAATGTACGGCGTGCTCCAGCCCCTGGTGGTGACCCGTCGCGAGGTGGTGAAAGACGACGGCGGAATCAGTGCCGAGTACGAGCTCATCGCCGGCGAACGGCGCCTCCGGGCCGCAAGAATCGCAGGGCTCCGCGAAGTTCCGGCACTGATTCGTGCCGCTGAAGATTCCGACCGGATGAAGCTCGAGCTCGCCATCATCGAGAACCTCCAGCGCGAGGACATCAACGCAGTGGATCGCGCCCGGGCCTTCAAGCAGCTCGCCGAGCAGTTCGGCCTCAAGCACCAGGAGATTGCCTCGCGCGTGGGGAAGAGCCGCGAGTACGTCAGCAACACCATTCGCATCCTGATGCTGCCGCCGGAGGTGCTCGAGGCGCTCTCCAAGGGGGAAATTTCCGAGGGCCACGCCCGGCCGCTCCTGATGCTCGGCGACCGGCCGACCGAGCAGTCGGTGCTCTTCAAGGAAATTATGCAGCGGCGGATGACCGTTCGCGAGGCCGAGCGCATTGGCCGCAAGATTGCCTACGACAAGGTGCGCAAGAAGGACCGGATGTACTCGCCGGAGATCATCGAGATGGAGGAGGAGGTCGCCGAGCTCCTCGGCACCCGCATCCACATCGAGCCGAAGGACGCCGAGGGCAAGCAGGGCGGCAAGGTGATCATCGACTTCTACTCCGACGAGGACCTGCAGCACATTCTCGCGACCATTCGCCGCTCGCGCGACAGCGGCACGTCTTCACCCGCCGCGCCCGCCGCCGTTTCACCCGAGGAGGCGCAGCTCGAGCGCGACGACGTGCCGCCGGCCGAGGCGGCACGCGCAGAGGACGACGACAGCCTCTACTCGGTGAAGGGGTTCTCCGTCTAGCCGACCTTTCCGTTTCGCGGTTCGCAAAGGAAAAACCTGCCTACGCGGCAGGTTGGGAAACTCGGGCATCGACGATCGGCCCCGGACTCTCCGGCGCAGCCTCGCGGCTGTCGAAGGCGCGCGCCGCCCGGCGGTGCCAGACCAGGAACGCTTCCTTGCCGGCGTTCACGAACCGGTTCTTGATTCGGTTGGTGCCGAGCCTGGGGTCGCCGGCGCGGAACGACTCGAAGGCGAGGCGGAAGATGACGCCGATGGCTTTCTCGGCCTCGGCGGCGGTGGAACGGGAGTCAACCTGCCGCACCGCCAGCCGCGCTTCGTGGATCGAGGACCCCAGGCGTTCGCCGAGGCTCTGGACGGCTCCCCTGATTGCGGGGTCGCCGCGGAGCGCGTGGACGCCGAGAGCTACCGCCTCGCGTATTTTCAGGTTCGGCGTCGTGTCCATTGCGCTGCGGCAGATGCCGGCAATTTGGCGGCGGAGGCTCCGCTGGTTGGTTGCCAGACCCTGGGCGATGACGGCGTTGAGACCGCGGCGTGCGCCGTCGATTCTCCTCTCCACCAGGTTCTGCTGCGAGGCCACCAGCCGCTGCTGCGCGGAGAGATGCCTCTGCCGTGCTGCTACCAGCCTCTGCCGCGTCGCTTTGGCGTCCCGAGCCTGAATCCTCCTCAGCTTGGCCGCCGTCCTGGCTGCCGCGTTTGCTCGCGACTCGTGTTTCTCGGCGAAGGCGTACCCTTTAGCCGCGAGCCACCGTCGCAGGACTCCGTTCTCTGCGAACGCTCTGAAGAACGCGGCCCGACGCTCGCGTCGGGTGATTTGCGGGTCCACGACGAACCCGAGAATGGGCACCTTGGTGTGCCTCTCGCGGGCGCGATTGTGGTGGCTGTCGGCGAGCTTCTTCGCCATCCACTCCGAACTTTTGGCGTTGACCGGGACCCGAATTTCCGTCAGCCGGTGGCCGTCGGGGTCAGGTTCCAGGAGGAGGGTCACGAAGAAGTCGGTCGCCTCGTAGCGATCCTGCTCCTCTGTGGCGCGGTCGATGCCGCCGAACCACGGGGGAACTTCCTCGTCGGGAGCAGGCGCGGCATCGAGGTCTCGTACGATGAGCTCCTCGTTGCGGAACCCGCCCTCGACGCGCCCCCGCCGAATTTTGGCGAAGGCCTCCGTGAGTGCTCTGGGAGGCTTTTTCTTAACAATTTTTGGGATGAAATTTTTCATAGTGCTTCCTGCTTAAATTCTCACGCCAGGACGAAAAAGTCAAAGATGAGACGGCACCGACGCGACGCAGCCGCACGTCAGCAAAAACGCAGACCCCCGGGGCGGGACACTACCAATTTCGGGTTAAAGGCTAGGAAAAGAAAATCTAAAGACCGGCTGAGAGCCGGATCACGCCTCCGCGGTCTTCGCCTCCCGCTTGAGCCACGGGTTACTAAAGCTCCCGCCACCCAGGGCCGTGGCGGGAGCCTAAAAGTACCAGCGGTCCCGCCCTCGCGGCCACAGCCAAGGCCCCGCGGCGCTGCCGCGGGGCTCCTAGCTGAAAGCGTGACGCAGGTCACGCTTTTCTTGACGTCCGCGTCCCGCCGCGGCTCTTCTTCGGTTGCGCCAAAAGTTCCAGCGCGCGATCGAGGGTGATTTCGTAGATGTCGTCGGGGGGCTTGACCGAGCGGAACTCGCCGTCGCAGCCAACGTACGGGCCGAAGCGGCCGACCGCCGCAACCACAGGCTTCCTGTTCTTGGGATTCTCGCCGAGCTCTTTCGGCAGTCGCAGCCACTTCAGCGCGTCGGCGAGAACGATATCGGCGATGGCAAATCCTGCCGGCACGCTCGCGCGCTTCGGCTTCGGCGCGCCGCGCTTCTTCTTCGCCGGCGTTTCGCCGACCTGCACGAACGGGCCGTAGGGGCCGTTCAGGAGCAGCACCCGCTCGCCGGTGTCGGGGTAGAGGCCGAGCTCCTTCGGCTTCTCGCGCTCGAGCTGCTTGCCGTCGAGATCGGCGATGCCCATGCACTTCGGAAACTTTACGCACGAGAGGAATCGTCCCTGCCGTCCGAGTTTCACCACGGTAGGTTCGCCGCAGACGGGGCAGGGGAAGCCGCCTTCTCCCAAATCGGTGGCCTTGCCCTTCTCCTTCTTCACCGCTGCCACATCCCTGCGGAAGATGTCGTAGAACGCCTTCAGCGTCGGCGCGTACCGGCGCTTACCCTCGGCGATTTCGTCGAGCTCGTTCTCCATTTCGGCGGTGAAGCCGTCGTCGACGTAGCGCGGAAACTTTGCTTCTAGGAAACCGGAAACAACCTCGCCGAGGTCGGTGGGTGCGAGCGAGCGGCTCTCGCGGGTAGCGTAGGTGCGGTCCACCAGCGTTTTAATAATGGAGGCGTAGGTAGACGGCCGACCAATGCCGCGGTCTTCGAGCTCGCGCACCAAACCAGCTTCTGAATATCGAGGCGGTGGGGTCGTCTCCTTACGCTCCGAGTCGGCGGAAATAAGTTTTAGGGCCTCGTCTTTTTTAACAAGAGGTAGCTCTACGTCCTCTCCCCGTGCAGCTGGGTCAGCGAGGAGCCAGCCAGGACTGACAATACGCGAACCATTAGCAGAAAATGTTGGCAATTTGTTACCGCCGCCAATCTCGGCCGTTACTTTTGTGCGCAATGTCGAGGCGTCCTTCATCTGCGAGGCAACAGCTCGGCTCCAAATTAGGCCGTAGAGCTTCTTCTGGTCAGGAGCGTTGCCGGCGACCAAGGCCCCGGCGCGGGTCGGGCGAATCGCCTCGTGCGCCTCCTGCGCGTTCTTAGACTTTGTTTGGAATGTTCGAGCCTGCGCCAGCTCCTTGCCGAAATTTTTCTCTACCGTTCCCGCGAGGTCGGCAGCCGCCTGCGCGGAGAGGTTCACCGAGTCGGTGCGCATGTAGGTGATGTGCCCGGCCTCGTAGAGCTTCTGGGCGAGGCGCATCGTCTGAGCGGGGGAGATGCCGAGCCGCGTCGAGGCGGCCTGCTGGAGCGTAGAGGTGGTGAAGGGGGGCTTCGGCGTGCGGGCAACCGTGCTCTCCTTCACCTCGGAAACTTTCCACGGACCTTTCTTCGCGGCGGCGAGCGCATCACCGGCGGCGTTCTCTTCTTTCGGCTCCTGGTCGCAGTTGAGCGTGAGCGAGTCGCCGCGCGGGGTTTCCACTTTCGCGGAGATCACCCAGTACGGCTCGGGCTTGAACGCCTTAATCTCGCGCTCGCGCTCGACGATGATTCGCAGCGCCGGCGACTGCACGCGGCCAGCCGAGAGGCCGTAGCGCACCTTCTGCCAGAGCACGCCGGAGAGGTCGTAGCCCACGAGCCTATCGAGCACGCGGCGTGCCTCTTGCGCGGAAACCAGCTGCGCGTCGATGTCGCGCGGGTGCTCCACCGCCTCGCGCACCGCCTCGGCGGTTATTTCGTGGAAGGCGACACGCTCGCGCTTCTCGAGCCCCACCGCCTCGGCGATGTGCCAGGCGATAGCCTCGCCCTCGCGGTCGGGGTCGGTGGCCAGGAGCACGCGGTCGGCGGCATCAGCGAGCCGGCGAATGTCCTCGACCACGTGCTCCTTGCCCGGCGTGATGACGTAGCGCGGCGCGAAGTCGTTCTCGATGTCCACCGCATCCTTGTTCGATTTCGGCAAATCGCGGATGTGGCCAACGGATGCGACCACGTGGAAGCCCTCGCCGAGGTACTTGCCGATCGTTTTCGCCTTCGCGGGCGACTCGACCACTAGGAGCGTTTCCTTCATTAGGTTGGCGCATTAATAGCGCGGAAGCGGTGCGGGGGCAAACAGGAGGAAATGAAGAAAGGGAAAAGCCGCACGCAGCGGCTTTGAATCTCACTTCGGCTCCATGCACTCGCGTACACCCTCGAGGATTGCTCGGAGCACGGCATCGAGCAGCACCCGGTCGTCGCGACTCTCGATCAGGCGCCGGGGCGTGTCGCCGTCCATCTCCAGGCGGGGTGCCTGGCTTCGGCGGTCGTCTGGGCTAGCCGGCACCTCGAACGAGGCCGACTCTTCGATCAGCACCGAAGCGGATGGCCGCAGCAGGTCCGTGCTGCCTT
>DATDYW010000046.1:0-6129 GCA_036516995.1 Minisyncoccota bacterium | reverse complement strand
AGACTTCATCGTTCACGCGGCGTCGCTCCATCAGACTTTCGTCCATTGTGGAAGATTCTCGACTGCAGCCACCCGTAGGTGTATGGACCGTATCTCAGTTCCATCGGTGGGGGTCAGCCTCTCAGCTCCCCTAAGCGTCATAGCCTTGGTGAGCCATTACCTCACCAACTAGCTGATACTCCGCAGGCCGCTCCCCGAGCGGTAAACCTTTACTCCGTAGAGACTATCAAGCATTAGCCAACCTTTCGGCTGGTTATTCCTGACTCGGGGGTGCGTACCTACGCGTTACTACCTCGTCTGCCACTACCCAGCCCCACCTTTGAAACAATCACCTCGAGTGGCCGCTCAACGTCGGGTTCCAAAAAACCCGTCTGAGTCACCACGCGAGCATTCCGTCAAAAGTGGGGCTGGATCGTTCGACTTGCATGCCTTATCCACGCCGCCAGCGTTCATCCTGAGCTAGGATCAAACTCTTAAATGTAGTCAGCTCCACTTAGAACATTATCCCGTTTACCGTAACAGAAATCTTCTCGCGAAGATTTTGCTGTTGCGATGAACCGTTTGTGGTACTAAGTGGGGCTGACGCGCACAGAACGGAACAAAGCGGAACGCGCAACCCCTTGCGGGATTTTGCTATCTGCCGTGAGCCATTCGTAGAGTCTGACTCCTAAATTGAGTGCTGTCTCGATTTAGGCTAGCCGCCTTCCTCCGGTGAAGAAGGGCCTGTGTTCCCCTTTTGAGGGATCACTTTGCCTCGCCCTGGGTAGGGCCGAGGACTTATCGTTTCCCCTCTCACCGAGAGAAAACTTTTTAAGGACTCGCACACTTCAAGAGTCTTATCTTGAGTGTCTTTCAGTTTTGAAAAAACACAGCCCCTTTCGAGGCCCGAGGAGTATACGCGCCACAAAGGCGCCGTCAAGCCGATTAAAGTAACAAGGAATAAGTAACAAGGAACAGTAGAAGGAGACGATAACAAAGGGAAAAGCCCGGCACCTTTGGTGCCGGGCAAGGCGGGGTGGTTTATGCTCCGTCTTCGTGGTCGCAGCCGGCCACAGTGCCAAAGTAGCTCACCCCCACAACAACCTCTGGCAAATCGGGCACATCGTCGGCGCCGCAGCAGCGTGAATCGGCTACAGGTCTCGGCACCGCGAAAGTCTCTTTCGGTTTATTTTCTTGTTCCATAACGATTCCAGCTCCCCGTTTAGTGGGGAGCTGGCGTCGGTTCGCGATTCTTCGTGAAGCTACGTCAGATCCCCGGCACCCGGTGGGTGTCGAGAATCGAGAGAAGCTTGGACGTGGTCGCGAAGATCACGCGGAGATTGTAGCGCGTCTGGCCGTGAACGCAAACGGCCTCTCAACCAGACCAGAGGAGCGCCGCCTGCTGCCAAAATAACGCCGAGGACATTTAGCCGCGATCGCGGCTAAATGTCCTCAAAGAAAAAGCCTAGGCGCGACCAGGGAACGCGCAAAAAACAGAACCGGCCTACCAACAAAAGCCAAAACGAGGTGGCCTCAAAACAAGACCGAGAACATTAAGAAGCGGTCGCGCGTAAATGTCTCCCGGGGAGGGTGGCTGCGTGGGGTCGCTAAAAACCACGAACGAAGACCGCCAGTAAAATTAGACGCTGACAGACACCCCGTCGCTAGAAATTCTCAATTTTGAATTTTTAATTTTTAATTCTTGCTCTCCGGTCCTGCCGCAGCTTCCAGGAAACGAGGATGGGGGCGGCCAGGAAAATAGACGAGTAGGTGCCCGCAACCACTCCAATCGCTAGCGCCGTTGCAAATGCTCGCGTTACGGTAGCGCCGAAGATGGCGAGGACGACGAGCGAGAGCGCCACGGTAGCCGAGGTGCTAATGGAGCGGCGGATGGTCGCGCGGAGCGACTCGCCGACAATCCGCTCAAAGCCCTCGGCACGCTCGCGGTCGGAGAGGCCGCCGAGGCGCTCGCGGACTCGGTCGAAGACGACGATGGTGTCATTGACCGAGTAGCCGAGCATCACCAAAAGTGCGGTAACAAAGAGTGCGTCCATCGGCGCATCTAGGAAGCGGTTAGCGACGACGAAGGCGCCGGCGGTGATGAGCACGTCGTGCGCGAGCGTCACAACCGTGGTGAGGCCGTAGGCCCAAGAAGAAACTGGGGTGGAGACACCACGGAAGGCGTAGGCCACGAAGAGCAGGATGGCGAGCGAAATCACCACGAAGGCGAGCGCCATGCGGCTGGCGAGCTCCTTGCCCAGCGACGGACCCAGCGTGCTTTCGGAGGCAACAGATGGTTTGTACCTGCCATCAATAGATAGCGCTTCAATTACCGCTTCGCGAGTTGAAGTGGCAAGCGGCGAGCTCTTCACCGAAAGACCGGATCCCGACGGACGCACCGAGGCATCCTCGGCACCGGCGGCAGCTACTGCCATGCGCAGATCTTCTTGAGAGGGTGCATCACCTTCGTACGTCACCTCGAGGACGGTGCCGCCGGTGAACTCCACCGAGTAGTTGAGCGGCAGCAAAAGGAAGGAGGCAACAGAAGCCACGGCGAGCACCCCGGAGAGCCAGTAGAAGATTTTTCGGTTACGGATGATCCACATTGGAGTTCAGTTACCGGCCACGGGCTCGGCGTCGGTCTGCTTTTGGCGCGGCGCGGCGTAGAAAATGTGCGCCATTTTCGGCGAGAGGTCGCCGAGGGCGCGCAGCAGGACCCAGGTCACCAGAATCGCGGTCGCCATGCTCGAGAGGACGCCGATCGCGAAGACGAGCGCGAAGCCCTTCACCAGCGCAACGCCCGAGAGCCAGAAGAGCAGCACCGCCGAGATGAGGCTCGAGAGGTTGCCGTCGCGGATGGACGGCCAGGCACGGGAGAAGCCGAGCGCGGTGGCCTCGGTGAGCGTCCGGCCGCGGCCGAGCTCCTCGCGGAGCCGCTCGAAGATGAGCACGTTTGCATCCACCGCCACGCCAACAGAGAGAATGAGGCCGGCGATGCCAGCGGCGGTGAGCGTCACGCCGAAGATTTTGAAGATGGCGAGAACTAGGAACGAGTAGGAAACAAGCGCGAGACTCGCGACGAGGCCTGGCAAGCGATACAGAACAAGCATATAAATTGCCACGGCAATAATTGCGTAGAGGAGCGCGGTCTCGCCCTGCCGCAGCGTGTCCGCGCCGAGCGAGGCGCCGACGGTGCGCGTCTCGAGGAGCGTAACGTTCACGGGCAACGCGCCGTAGTTGAGGTTGCGGACCATCTCCTGCGCCTCCTTGACGGTGAAGTCTCCGGAGATGACCGCCTTGCCGCCTGGAATCTCCTCGCGAATGACCGGCGCCGAGAGCATCGCGCCGTCGAGGAAGATGGCGAACTGGCGGCCGACGTTCGCCTCGGTGATCTCTCCAAACTTTTTGCCGCCCTCGTCGTTGAGCTCAAAGCTAATCATCGGACGGCCAAGACCTGTTTGATCAAAAGTTAGTGCTGCGCGTTTTAAGTGAGCGCCTGTGAGAATTGGGTCAGAAAACATCGGTGTTCCTGAAGCATCTGTTGCCTCTTCAACAAGTCGAAATTCTAGGAGCGGCGTCTTGCCAATTTCCGCAGCTGCGGCGGCAGGATCGGTGATACCTGGAAGCTCCACCACCAAACGATCGCGATTGGCCGCCTCCCCGAAGCTAGAACGCTCAACGGCTACCGTTGCCTCCGCCGTGCCGCTCTGGTTGACGCGCCTCTCAATTACATCTCTAAGCGAGGTCATCGCACTCGCCACGTCTCCACCGTCGAGGGTCGAGGTGTCGGCCACGAAGGTCAGCCGCGAGCCGCCGGAGAGATCGAGACCGTAATTAAGTTTGTGTTTGCTGTCCACCGCCTGGGTCGAGGCCACCCACCAGCCGATGAGGCCGGCAACAACGAGGACGAAGATTGCGGATAGTCGGCGGGCGATCATAAGTGCGGGGATGCTAACAGGCGAAGTAATAAGTAACAAGTAACAGGTAACAAGTTCGGATAGGAGCCCGAGACTGGCTCTCTGCCTTTCTTGTTACCTGTTACTTGTTACCTGTTACTTGTTACTTCACTATTTCCCTTCCAGCCGTACCAGCGTCGCTGCCGTGCGGAGAGCAATGGTGAGATCCAACCAAAAGGAGCGGTTCTTCACGTAGTAGAGATCGCAGGCGAGCTTGGCGCGGGTGGTGTCGACATCGACACCGTGGTGCGGGTGCTCGGCGTAGATCTGTGCCCAACCAGTGAGTCCTGGCTTGATTAAATGGCGAGCACTGTAGTACGGAATCGCCTCGGCGTACTGCTTCACCGCTTTCGGAAATTCTGGACGCGGCCCGATGAGCGAGACGTCGCCCTTGAGCACGTTCCAAGCCTGCGGCAGCTCGTCAATGCGCGTCTTGCGCAGGAACTTCCCCACCTTCGTAACCTCGTTCTTCGGCCGCTCACCCGTGCCCTGCCACTCGCCGTTGTCGTTGTAGTTCATCGTCCGAAGCTTCACCAGGCGCACGGACCGGCCGCCCTGCCCGACGCGATCCTGGAAGCCGAAGAGCGGCCCGCCGTCCTGCAGCTTGAGCGCCACCCAGGAGAGCGCGATGAGCGGCAGCGAGCAGATGAAAATGAGCCCGCCGACCACAATATCGAAGACGCGCTTGGCGGCGTCGTAGAGCAGGTGCGGCTTGGTCTGAATGTTCTCGAGGAACCAGCCGTGCGAGACGAGCGACGGCGGCACGCGACCAAAAACATCCTCGTAGGCCTGGTGGAGGCTCACGAAGAAGACGTTGGCGAACATCAGGTTGTAGAGGCGCGGCAGAATCGGCGCAACAGCAGGATCGTGAGCATCGATGATTACGGTGGTAGCACCGAGCTCGTAGACGGGCTTCACGATGTCATCCTGAACATTGAGCGTTGAACCGCAGTCGAGGTTCACCGAGCGAAGGATGCGGTAGCCGCCGCGACGATTAATTTCTTCACAGAGTTCGCGGAGTTCCTCGCCCCTGCCGACGGCGACCGCACCTTCCGCCGGCGCCGAGGCGGCGATTCGCCAGAAAATCCAGCGCCAGAGCGAGAGCAGCACGAGCGAGGCGCCGAGGTAGATGAAGAGAATGGTCTTCGGGGCGATGCCGAAGGCCGGCACGAAGTAGAAGAAGGCGACGGCCAGCAGGCTGTTGAACGCCTGGGCGTAGAGGAGCATCCGAGGCTCGGTGCGACGCTTGATCGGCGCGTGGCGGTCGTAGAGGCCGGCCACGAAGAAGACTAGGAGCCAGACGGCCGCGAGGATGGCGAACGGCAGGAGGTGGCGGAGGTACGCCGCGCCGTCTGGCAGCTGCCAGTAGCGCAGCGCGAGGGCGGCGTAGAGGGCGGCGGCGAACGCCAGAGCGTCGCCCCCGGCTAGGAAAATAGGTCGGCCGCGGAGAATCCGCATCGCCGCGCTATGCTACACTAGCTAGGCTAGGTAAGCTATTCTCCCTCTAATGACCTCGGCCGACACCCCGGCGAGCCGGCCGAAGGTCCTCTACCTCATCACCAAGTCCAACTGGGGCGGCGCCCAGCGCTACGTGCACAGCCTCGCGGTTGACGCGCGGGACGCCGGCTGGGAGGTAGCGGTCGCGGCGGGCGGCAGCGGACGACTCACCGAAGAGCTCCGCGTCGCGGGCATCCGCGTCGTTCCAATTCCCAGCCTCACCCGCGACGTGAACGCCCGCGCCGACGTTGCCGCCTTCCGCGACATCTGGCGCATCGTTCGCGCCGAGCGCCCCGACGTGCTGCACGTGAACAGCTCGAAAGCGGGCAGCGTTGGCACGGCTGTAGGTCGGCTGCTCCGCGTGCCGGCGGTAATCTTCACCGCGCACGGCTGGGCGTTCAACGATCCGCGGTACCGGCGCGCCTGGCAGCAGCTAGTAATTCGCGCGCTGCACTGGCTCACCGTGCTCCTCGCCCACCGCACCATCGCGGTCGCCGAGGCGCTCGTGCGGCAGCTCGGCGGCCCCGGTTTCGTTCGTCGGCGTTTCTCGGTAATTCGAAACGGCGTCGAGCCCGTGGCGCTCCTCTCGCGCGCCGAGGCTCGCTCCGCAATCGCCGCCGCCTCCCCCGCCGCGGCCGAGACCTTCACGCTCGCCGAGCGAGAGGGAGCCTTCGTCGTGGGCGTCCTCTCCGAGCTC
>DATDYW010000045.1:0-12039 GCA_036516995.1 Minisyncoccota bacterium | reverse complement strand
AAGTTGAGAGCCGCCCGTTCTGGGCGGCTCTCAACTTTGTGCGGGTGGGGGGAATCGAACCCCCGTCTCAACCATGGGAAGGTCACATCCTGCCACTGAACGACACCCGCTATTGAAGGAAACGGACGGCGGGCACTATAGCAGCCCGGTTAGTCGAAAGGAAAAATCCACCTTATCGGTGGATCTGGAGGAAGACGGTGTCGCGTCCGTTCGGGATGTCGCGCCCCTGCCCATCGATGGGAAACAGGGGCCCGGCGCCGAGCGTCGGACGCTCGCAGCGCCGGAGCGGCACGCGGAGACCAAAGGTCTTCGCGGTTCGGTAGCGCGGGTGGTTGAGCCGCCCCCAGTCGGTGGCGAGCGGTGATACCTCCACGCCCTCGTTCCAGCTCGCGCCGAGCGCGGGGAAGACAACGCCGAGCGCCTGCGTCGGCGGCAGGTGCAGCTTGTCCCAGAAGCACACCTCGTAGGCGCGGTGCTTCAGGAGCAGCAGCCGCGCGGCGAGCGGGAAGAGCGACTCGAGGCGCGGATCCTGGGGTGTGCCGCCCGATTCACCGGAGATCTCCGCGAGCCCCTCGGCCGTGTTCCACGGCTCTTTCGAGCCCCAGAGCGTAGCGATGAACACCCCGGCCGGATTCTGGAGCGCGAGCGGCAGCTCGAGGCTGCCGAGCCACGGCGTTACGGCACCTAGGTCGCGAAGAAGTGCGGCGCGGTGTTCGGCGACGGGCTGGCCGCCAGCTTCGATGGGAAATGAAAAGATCTTTTGCATAGGTGCGACACTACATTGAAATTTCAAGGGGTCAATTTTCTGGCGGCTGGGCATCGCCCCAGCAAAGCAAAGAGGGGATGGGGGGACGGTAAGTTCTGGGTGAGCGGGCGCTTGGATTCGGTCGCAGCTCTCGGTGGGCTATCGGATGGATTCGGTCACGAGTCACTAAGCCTCCTAGAATTCGCGGGGCGAATTCCATTCGGCTAAGTGCTCGCGACCCCGCCTCGCCTGTCGCACAAAGCTGCGACATGGCTGCGGCTTTCGAATCCAAGACGCAAGGTACGCTGGTACCTTGCTCGCCCGCACAAGAAAACCCCGGCCGCGGGGTTTTCTTGTGCGGGCGCTTGGATTCGAACCAAGAACCGGTCGTGTATAAGACGACTGCTCTACCGTTGAGCTACGCCCGCCTGGCTACTCTAGAACGTCCGGCTCGCCTACGCCACCGGCAACGGGAAACTCGATGTAAAAAATAGCGCCCTCATCGGGCGCCGTCTCGAGGGAAATGGTCCCTCCCAGGATGTCCTGGGTAATCATTCGCACGGACGAGAGCCCGATGCCCGTGCCCTCGCCGCGGTCCTTGGTGGAGAAGTGCGGCTCGAAAGCCCGCCCGGCGGTCTCCTCGCTCATCCCGATGCCGTTGTCTCGAATGGTGAGGCAGGCGAGATCGTCTTTGACCGCCGTAGAGACGGCGACGCGGCCGCGGTAGTCGACGGGCGTGCTGGGACTGGCGGCTCTCGCCGCGCAGGCATCGATGCCGTTGGCAATCAAATTCACCATTACCTGCAGCACCGGCAGCGGCCGGGCAAAAATTTCGGCCGGCTCCTCGCCGACCGTCACAATTTCCACGCCGCCCGCACGGCGGGCCCGATGGGCGAGGAGCATTCCCGCTCGCTCGGCCTGTTCGCGCAGCGAGAACCGGCGAGAGCTGCGCGGATTCGCCAGGTACTCCCGAATCGTCTGCACCAGGGATCCGAGGTCGCGGCACGAGCGCCTGAGCGTCTCGGCGCAGTCGCGCACCCCCGCTGGGTCGGAGTCGGCGTAGGCGCAGATGTACTCGGCGACGAGCGTGATTGAGGAGAGCGGCGAGGCCAAATCGTGGAACAGGCCTCGGGAGAGCTCGCCTAGGGTGGCGAGGTGGTCGCGGTCGAGGGCAACCTCCGCGGCCTTCATACAAGTGGTTGCCGCGCAAGGGTAAAGCGTAGCTGCGTTGCCGACAATACTCGGCAACAGGAGGAAACGGCCGGGTCGGGGCGCGCAAGGCCGCGCCCCGACCCGGCCTTGACACGAAAGGCGAATTCTGTAGGCTCGTCGCCAATCGCTCTCGTCTGGATTCGAGTGCCGAACACCCCCGACACCGCATTCATCGAGGCCTTAACCTGGCTCGGCCTAACCGAGTCGGAGGCGAAGCTTTTCTCCATTTTGGCCGATACGCCCCCGCCCGGCGGCACGCTCGCCTCCCTCGCGGGGAGTGCGGACATTCCGCGCTCCACCGCCCATTCAGCCCTCCGGGCCCTCGCCAAGCGGGGGCTAATTTTTTGCCGGGGCCGTTACCCCGAACGCTTCCTCCTCGCGCCCACATCCCGTTTTGCCACCCTCGCCGCCGTTCAAGAGGAAAATCTCCGTCGCTCCGTCGCCGCCACGGCCATCGTTAAATCCCGCCTCCGGAAACACTGAGTGTTTCCAACACTTAGTGTTTACTCCAAATGCACCTCGCCGCGGCGGGTGAGGGTGGTGGCGAGGGTGGGGTGGGAGGAGAGTTTAGGATCGGTGGCCACGAGGGCGGCGGCTTCTTTGCGTGCGGCGTCGACGAGCGGGAGATTCTTGAGCGCCTCCATCGCCAGGTCGGAGAGTCCCCACTGGCGGCCGCCGATGAGCTCGCCAGGGCCGCGGTTGGCGAGGTCCTGCTCAGCGAGCGCGAAGCCGTCGGCGTTCTTGGTCATCGCGTTGAGGCGGGCCATCGTGGTCTCGCCGCGTGACTCGGTGGCGAGGAGACAGAGCGCGCGGTGCCGGCTTCGAGCAATGCGGCCGCGCAGCTGGTGGAGCTGGGCGAGGCCGAAGCGCTCCGCGCCCTCGATGAGCATCACGGTAGCGTTTGGAATATTTACGCCGACCTCCACCACTGATGTTGCTACCAAAATTTGTGCCTCGTTTGCCACGAACTGCCGCATCGCCTCGTCTTTCTCGGCCGGTTTCAGTTTGCCGTGTAGTAGCGCCACCTCGAATTCAGGAAAAACTTCTTCAGCGAGTCGCTTCGCTTCGCTCTTGGCCGAGGCGGCTTGCAGGGCCATCTCGTTGTCCGGATCGGCCTCGTCGATGCGCGGGCAAATCACGAACGCTTGGCGGCCGGCCGCGAGTTCGGCGCGCATCGCCTCGTACGCCGCCCTGCGGTGCGTCGCGCCCATAATTTTTGTGACGATTTCGCCGCGCCCCTCCGGTCGCTCTCGCACCAGCGTGAGGTCGAGGTTGCCGTAGGCGGTGAGCGCCAGGGTGCGGGGAATTGGCGTAGCGGTCATTGAGAGTAAGTGTGGTGCGCGACCTTCCTTTTTTGCCAGCGCCGAGCGCTGACGCATCCCGAATCGGTGCTGCTCGTCGATGATTACCAGGCCGAGCCGCTTGAACTTCACGCTCTTCTGAATGAGCGCGTGCGTGCCAACAACAATCGGCAGCTCGCCGTTCGCAACCCACTTCAAAAACTGCGTCCGCGAGACCTTCGTGGGCTCATTCGGATTGCTCTTAGACGGAAACTTCAGGCAGCCGGTGCCCGAGATGAAGCCGACGGGCACGCCGAGGTGGCGAAAGTAGCTGACGAAGGAGTCAAAGTGCTGGCGGGCGAGAATTTCGGTGGGCGCCATGTACGCGACCTCGAGGCGGGCAGACGGGGCGCCCTCTGGCGCGGTCGAAACGACGGCGTGCGCGGCGAGCGCCGCCACGAACGTCTTGCCCGAGCCGACGTCGCCCTCGAGCAGCCGCGACATTGGTTTGCCGCTACCGAGGTCGGCAAAGATTTCTCGCGCGGCGTCCATTTGAGAGCTGGTTGGCTTGAACGGGAAACGTGAGACGAAATTGGCGAGCGCGCTCTCGTTGACCACAACCCTGTACGCCGGCTCAGCCTCAATTTCGCGGCGCGCCCGCTGGTGCCCCACCTGCACCAGGAACATTTCCTCGAACGCGAACCGCTTACGCGCTGCGAGCGCCTGGGCCTGCTTTTTTGGCGCGTGAATCCAGAAGAGCGCGGTGCGCAGCGTCGGCAGCGAGAGGCGGGTGCTGACCGGCTCGGGAATCGGATCGGCGAAGGCTTCGTCGGGTAGCGAGGCGAGAATTTTCTGAATCGCGTGGTAGAGCCAGCGCGACGAGACGCCGCGCGTCTCGGGGTACACGGGGAAGAGCACCGCTTCAGCCTCTGGCGCCCTCTCGCCGAAGAGCGAGTCGCCTGTAGCGGAGGGCAGCGCCGAGACGCGCTCGATTTCCGGATTCACCATCGAGCGGCGGCCATCGCGCACCGTGACCTTGCCTATCACCTTTACCTGCGTGTCGCTCGGGAACATCTTCGCGATGTACGGCTGCGAGAACCAGGCGAGGCGCAGGGTGCCGCTCTCGTCGGCGATTTGCCCAGTGGCCTGCGGCACGCGCGAGCGGAACGTCTTGCCCGTTTTCATGCTGCCGAGCGTGCCGTACACCGTCACGACCTCGCCGTCCGCGAGCGACGAGACCAGTCGCACCTCGGCGACGTCGCCGTACCGAGCGGGGAAGTGGTACAGCAGGTCGCGGACGCTGAAGAGCCGCAGCTTCTCGAGCCCCGCCCGCTCGCGCTCGGCCAGCCGAATGACCACCGGCAGGGGCGTCTCGAGGGTGAGCTTCGGCTTGGTAGGGGCCTCAGCGGGCGAGGGATTCACGGGAGGCATTCTATACGCTGGCTTGCGTGATGGGGCAATAAAAGGAAAAGCAGCCGGTGGGGGCTGCTACTGGTCGTCGTCTTCCTCCGTGGTATCCGTGGGTGGTGGGGCCAAATTTCTCAGCCGATTTTGAACAGCATTTCGCTGAGGCCTCAGAAGATCGAGAGCGTCTTGTTTTTCTCGAATACGCTGGTCGAGAAGCAGCCCGAGGGCACGCAGATCGTCGATGTTGACGCCCTCAGTGTTAATTGCGGACATGAAATCACTCAACGACATGTCCGTGATGTTTGTAGGCAAGGATCCGAACATATGTGTAGGTCTTGTTGAACTCACCCTACACCCCTCCTTCAACCAGTCAACAGCCTACGGCAACGTCAATTTGCCGTCGGTTTTGACCGCGAGACCTTCACCGAGGAGGGAGGCCGCGGCGTTCTTCACGAGCTCTGCCGCGACACCCAGCTCGCGGGCTACTTTCTTCGCGAGCGACGCGAGCGTCGCGGGGCCGGAGACCAGCGTTCGTAATGCCGCGCCGCGAATTTGTCGCGTTGAGCCACGGTAAGCAGTTTTCTTTACCGTCGCGTGGTGGTACGAGCGGTGCGAGACGTTGCCGACCGTCGACTTGAGGTAGGCGCCGTAGTCCATGATTGCGGCGTAGTAGTTGCGAGGGTCTTCGCCGCGGAGCGTCTGTGCGACGATGGAGAGTATCTCCCTGTCGGTAACGTTGCGCTTGCGCCGGTAGAAGTGGTGAATGATCACGGTGCGCACATTTGTTTCGATGATTGGTCGGCTGCGGCCGAAGGCGAACGCGAGAATCGCGCCCGCGGTGTAGTCGCCGACGCCGGGCAGGTCCACGAGACCCTGGTACGTCTTCGGCACCTTGCCGTGATGCTCCTTCGCGATTGTCTGCGCCGCGTGCCAAAGATTTTTGGCGCGACGATTGTAGCCGAGGCCCTGCCAGGCGGCGAGCACGGCCGAGAGAGGCGCCCCGGCTAGCGCGTGCGGGGTGGGGAACTGGCCGATGAACGAGAGGAACTTCGGCACGACGCGCGGCACCTGCGTCTGCTGCAGCATCGCCTCCGACACTAAAATTTTGTACGGGTCGCGGGTGCGCCGCCACGGCAGGTCGCGCCGGTGGGCGAGGTAGTGGCCGTAGAGCGCCCGACGGAAGGCGCGCACCTCTGCCGGTTTGACCTTGCGCAGACGGGCCCGCTGGTGTCGCGCTTTCTTTACCGCCGCCTTAGCTTTTCCTTTCCGTGCCTTCACACTCGATATAGTACTGTCCCGCCCCGGGGGTCTGCATTTTTAGACTTAGTAACCCGTGACCTGCCTACAGTTGCCGGCAGCGGGTCTGCGTGTTAAAGCGTCTGCGAAATGTCTGATCGAAGCACCGTCAAAACAGCCGCTGCGGCCGAGCCACGCCGACGAATTCAGCTCCGCAATCTGGAGAGCAAGCTGCCGCTCACCAAGATCGCCAAAAAATCGCTGAGCTGGAAGCCGAAGTTCCGGATCGGGGAGACCGACGTTCCCCCTGTTGCCAACGGCGCCCAGCGGCGCTAGAAAGGGCACAAAGTATGCCCAAAAAAATCACCAAGCCGACCGCAAAGTCCGCCAAGGGTTCGAAACTCGCCACGACGGCAACCAAGGAGGCCACCACCGCGAAGCCCGCCAAGCTGTCGACCGCCGTTGCCGCCGCAGGGGCCGCTGCGAAACTCCCCGAGAAGTCTCTCGGCAGGCGCGGCCCGAAGCCGAAGCGGTCTCCCGACCAAATGACCGACGAGGAGGTCGGCGTGGCGATGGCCTTCCGCGAGTTCGGCGTCGACACCGACCCCGACTCCTCAGGCGATCCTCTCGAAAACGAGACCGAATGAACCCAAGGCCCCCAGTGGGGCCTTTTCTGTTCCTTGAGGTTTACCTTATTGACCTGCGTAGTCAGTCGAGTATAATTGCCGCATTCCGATGAAAAGCCTTCCGTAGGGTGCCGTCCCTACGGGGTCCTTTTCTTTTTGAGCTTGACCTGTTGCTCGTGGAGGAAGCGAATTTTTGTGCCCGCGGCCTTCTCCAGCAGCACCGAGCAGCTTCGTGGGCTGGGCGCGAGAACCATCTCGAGCTTCTTTCGGTCGTCTAGGTAACGCACTAGGCTCGCAAAGTCACCGTCGCCGGAAACGAGAACCGCCTGGTCGTAGTTCGGCATCTGATCAATCGCGTGCAGCACAATCTCTGTGTCCACGTTCCCCTTGACCCCCCCATTCGGCAAGAAGGACACCGGCTTCAGAACGAGACGGTAGCCGCCGCTGCCGAGCTGCCGGTACAGACCGTGAAATTTTGGAATTAGTCCAAGAAACAGAAATGCATCCGACACGCCGTACTTTTCCTTCAGGTACACCCGAAACCGGCGCATGTCGATTTTCCAGCCGAGAGCCTTGATGCTCTGGTGCAGGTTCTGGCTGTCGATGAAGGCGTAGTTTGTCACCCGCAGATTCTGGCCCAGCTCTCATGTTTGGACGCTAAGACGAGGATAAAGAATCTGTGAGACATTTAAAATCCGAGAAATAAAAATGGCGGGACCCATGTAGGATACCGCCGATGGATATTGTGACCATTGTACCAGCGCCCAACTCGCTGGCAAGTAGGGCAATCTAAAGCCGAGATAATGGCGGTGCCAGGGCAGGGGGCCTGTGGTATAAGTTCAAAGTCCGATTTTTGGCCTAGAACCTTCCCTCGGAGACGTGGCTGACCGGTCTTTGGTTGGCACTACGGGGGCTGAATGGTTGAATGTCTGTCGGGCACAATGGAGACGTGGCTGAGTGGCCGAAAGCGGCGCGTTGCTAATGCGTTAGGCGGCTAAACCCGCCTCGTGGGTTCGAATCCCACCGTCTCCGCATCGCAGTTGAAAAGGGGCGGCCTCCGGCCGCTCTTTGCATTTGCTGCGATGCGGAGACGGTGGGATTCGAAGGCCGGAGCGCACCGAGCGGAGCGAGGTCGGAGCCGAGCCCTGACGAAGGCTCCGGCGCGAGGCAGGGTCGCGGGTACTTAGGCTTTTGGAAACCGCCCGGTTTCCAAAAGACTTAGTAACCCGTGACCGAATCCCACCGTCTCCGGCTAGGTAAAAGAGTTGCTAGAATTCCTACATGATAGATACAGAGTGTCTTCATGAGTGGGAGACTCATTCTCAGGCGACCCAAAAGGGAGGTGGAAACGCCACACCAACTTTTTATAAATGCAAAAAGTGTTTGGCAGGTATGACTGCGTCAGAGGTCTTTCAGTTAGAGGCGTTAGAGAATCAAAACAAGACCCTCCGACACCTGAAGGGGTTTCAAAGTTTGATTTCAGTCATTGCCATACTTATTTCAGTCGCGGCCCTAATCATCTCGGCTAGGTGTAACTCTTAGGTCGGCCGCGATCCGGGGTCGCGAGCACTTAGACTTTTGGCAATTAAAGAGTACCGTAGCAATTGCCAAAAGGCTTAGTGACTCGTTACCGAATCCCTATCTCCGCCAGATATTCAGATTTGAACCGTGACTAACTCGCATATTTCCCAGCGTCTGTCTGGCATTCAAGCCCAACTGATAGCCTTACATAGCGGGGGCTCTACTATGAGCAGCGCCACAAAGGGTGGAGAACGAGAGGATTTTATTAACAAGTTTCTGGCTGAAGTAATGCCACCCCCATACCGATTTGGGGATGGAGATATTACAGATCAAAATGGAGGGAAAAGCGGGCAGGTTGATCTTGTTGTGGAGTTTCCGTTTCTACCAAGTATTCCGATGATAGGCGGTAGTTCGAGACTTTATCTCGCCGAAGGAGTGGCGGCAGTTATTGAGGTGAAGTCCAGTCTCGATTCTCAGTGGAAAGAGGTCGAAAAGACAGCAACAGCCGTAAAGAAACTTGAAAGAAAGTTTGGGGCCACTCTTTCAATGGGTAACACCCCACAAGTTCGCATTCCTGTCTTTGCAGTTGGTTACACGGGTTGGAAAGAAATAGAAACTCTTAAATCGAAACTAGCAAATAAGGACATTGATGGTCTCCTGGTGATAGACCCGGGATTATTTGTATCGAATCATAATTATCAGGGAATTACAGCCCACGGACCTTGGGCATTGTGGGGTTTATTACAGTGTATTCATCTGGCTACTAGTAGTCTTAAAGCAGCGTCGGCTAATCCTCTAGACTATGCGAGATAAAAAATATTTGCCTGCCCCAAAATTAATCGGCATAGTGATTCGTGACCGCATCCCAGACTGTGTTCCGCTGAGTGGGGTCGCTTTTTTTATCAAAATAGGTAAGACTCTGCTCCATGCGTGAAAAGGGAAAAGCTCCAGCGATATTCTCCTTTTTTTCGGGGATTGGCTTTTTGGACCTTGGATTCGAGGAGAATGGTTTTGAGGTGGTTTATGTGAACGAATACCACCCACCATTCTTGGAAGCCTATAAGTATGCACGTCAGAAATTGAGGATTGCTCCCCCAGAACTCGGCTACTTCGAAGGAAGCATCGCAGAACTAATTACAGGTGGACAAAAGAGGGAACTGACTAAGAAGGTCGATGTGGCGCGTAACAAACACAGGATCGTGGGATTTATCGGTGGTCCCCCATGCCCTGACTTTTCTATTGCCGGAAAAAATCGCGGGAAACACGGAGATAATGGTAAGCTCTCGAAGATCTACGTCGACTTAATTGTTCAGCAAAAACCAGATTTCTTTCTTTTTGAAAATGTAAAAGGACTTTGGAGTACAAAAGTGCATAGACATTTTTATGAGGAATTAAAGAAGAAGCTTGTTCGGGCGGGGTACCTTCTCGACGACCATCTCATTAATTCAATTGAGTATGGAGCGCCGCAGGATCGCAATCGAATTATTCTAATTGGATTTCACAAGAATTTCATCGGCACGAAGCGCGGCCTCGCTCTTCCTGACTGGGCTAGATTTAAGAAATATAACAAGAAGGACCTCTTTTCACTGAGCTGGCCGACCCTAGAGAGAAAGCTTACTAAGCGGTCACGAGAGTTACCACGAGAACTCACCGTTGAGTACTGGTTCAAAAAAAATAAAGTTCAGAAACACCCAAACCGAAAGGACCACTTTATCCCCCGAGCTGCGGCGAGCAAGTTTGTTGCTATTGAGGAAGGTGATGTGACGAAGAAATCGTTCAAGCGTCTACATCGGTGGCGATATTCCCCAACAGCTGCTTACGGAAATAACGAAGTTCACATCCACCCAACCCTTCCGCGTAGGATCAGTGCGGCAGAGGCTCTAGCCATTCAATCCCTGCCGACTGGTTTTGAGCTTCCTCACCATATGACCCTAAGCAACAAATTCAAATCGATTGGAAACGGAGTGCCTTACTTGGCAGCTCACGGTGTTGCGCGCATGATTGCCTCAGTGCTTACCAAAAAGGAACTTAAATGAATATCAGTCGCCTGACCTCAGCTGACCTGGTTCGAGCGATTGGATCTCTCAACAAGAGTGTCATGTATGGGTACGTCAACCCTGGGACACACGGTTCGATCCGCATCGTGAGAGTCGACGCCCCGGAAGGTCCGATCATTGTAAAGAGGTTTGATCCCGCTAAGGGAGAGACCGAAGGAGCTTCAAAAGAGCTCTCTATTTCCCCCGCAATGTTGCGGCGACTAGCACCTGCGTTCCAACCCGGACTCCCCGTGAATGTCGATAGAGTCTTGGGAGCTAGCTACAACACTCGATCAATCTTGGAATCTTTACTGGCCCACACCCCCCAGTTTTATTTCTGCTACCCCGGGCGGATAGAAACAATAAACTCGACAGTTCAGGTAAAAAAAGGCCACAAGCACCTGACCTGGCTTCCTGAGGAGCCTCACGAACTAGGGCGAATCTCAGAGAACGAGAGCAATGTCACCATTTCGGAACTTCCCAGTACAGAAGTCATATACGAGGCACTGGCACTACCCGACGAGAGTCACCGTTCGGGGATGAACATTGAAGTCCAACGGCGGCACGTGCAGATCCAAGTGGCGCTTGTAAAGATTGGTGAACGACTTCAATACAAGACCTGGATTGCTGCTAACGACAGGGGAATTACATACGGGAAGGACAAACTCGCAAATCTACCCGGAGTAATTGCAAAACTGGAGGAACAAGTCCTTGTATCAGCCTACCCGAGGGTGATCAAAGCCGGACTCTTGATTGATTGCATATGGTTCTCTGTCGATCAGCGGAGAATGCCTGCCGTAATGGAAATTGAACATACAACGGGAGTTACGAGTGGTCTGGCTAGGATGAAGGGTTATCAGGATGAATTGCCACCTGGGTTTCCGACGAGATATGTGATCGTTGCTCCGGACGAAGACAGGGATAAGGTGGTGGCCGAGGCTAATAGGGAACAATTTAAAGAACTTGATATTTGGTTCTTTCCCTATAGTGCCGTGGAAGAACTTTACTCGCTGACAGACCGACGACACATAGTAGGAATCGAGGATGATTACCTCGAGACTTACATGGAAAGGGTTATGCAGCCTTAAGGTCTGAAGAAGAGTGTCCTCCCTCTGACCCTGCCCCCACCCCCCCCACCCCAAAAGAAAACACCCCACAGGCTGTCACCCCCTCCTCACTTTCCCCTCATCCTCCCCGCACCCCTTGCTTGCTACAACTGAGGCGTGCGCAAAAACCTCGGCCGCGTCTGGGCGTTCATCGACGGCGCCAACCTCGACCAGGCCATTCGCCGCCTCGACTGGCACTTCGACTACGCCCGCTTCCGGGTCTGGCTGCGTGAGCGACACGGTGTCGAGCGAGCCTACCTCTTCCTAGGCTACCTGCTGCAGTTCGAGCGCGTCTACGCGGCACGTCGAGCCGATGGGTACGAAATGGAGTTTCGAGAGGTCACGTTCGATCCGCTGACCGGCAAGGCGAAAGGGAACTGCGACGCCGACCTCGTGCTCAAGGTGGCCGTGGATTGCTGTGAGAGGAGATTCGATCGGGCGGTGATTGTCTCGAGCGATGGGGACTACGCGGGATTGGTGGACTTTCTCAAGGAGCGCGGGGCGCTCGAGTGCGTGGTGTCGCCGAGTGCCGCCGAGCGTTGCTCGTACCTCTTGCGGAAGCTCTCTGTGCCGATGGTGTACCTGCCCAAATTTCGAGATGCCGTCGAGTCTCCCACAAAAAGAAAAAGCCCTCCGTAGGGACGGAACCCTACCGAGGCCTCTTTCATCGTGAACGGAACCATTCTACTACGCCTAGGCGAAGGGTCAATCAGCAAAAAGTGAGCGGGCGGTGAGGCGTGGCGCCGCTCGCTCAAGGTCCGCTCAGTCGCAACCTCCCGTTTGACCGCCCGCAGACCTCACGCTACTCTCCCCCCCATGACCCGCCCGCACTCCTCCCTCTGGCCCCGCTCCACCCACGGTGGAGCCCCG
>DATDYW010000044.1:0-10165 GCA_036516995.1 Minisyncoccota bacterium | reverse complement strand
GCGCCTGCGGCTTGGTGAGCCACTCGGAGGTGTCGAGCTTCGCAGTCTCAACGCCGCCGTTGGTCGGGTACTTGAGCTCGCCATTCTTGAGCGCGTAGTCGAAAAGCTCTCGGGTGACGAGCACGTCCTGCTTGCAGTAGTCGATGACCTTCTGCTTCTCGCCGTTGCGCCACCACACTAGCGCCTGCAGTCCGTCGGCGCTCTTACCTTTTCCGAGCGTCGCCTGCGCCACGTGGTCGAGCTTGATGCGACGGCCAATCACTCGCTGCATCTCGCGCATTAAATCCACAGAGCGCTTCGAGTCGAAGCTCCCCGGGTAGCGGCGGGCGAGTATGGGCAGATCGAAGTGGTCGGAGTTCCAGCCTATGAGGCCGTCGGCCTCGAGTATCACCGGCCAGAGCTTGCTCAACTCTTCATTGAGGTACGCCTCAACCTGCCCCGTCTGCGAGTCATGCACGCAGACTACCGAAATTTCGAGATCTGCTGGGTCAGACGAACCCGCCTCGTCGAAGGTGTTGGAGGTCTCGATGTCTACCGTCAGGAAGCGCATTAGCCGATGTTCTTGGCGAACTCCTCCGCCGTGAGGGGCGCTGCAGACTGTTCCGCGGTCTCGAGATTCTTGAGCGTCGCCGTGCCGCTGGCCGCCTCTTTCGGGCCGACGATCGCCGCGAACTTCGAGCCACGCTTACCGGCCGTCGCGAGCCGATCGCCGAGCTTACGGTCGGTGGGATCGACGGCGACGGAGGGAGAGCTCCTGCCGCAGCGGAGCTGGTCGGCAAACTTTTCGGCGGCCTGCACCTGCTCCGCAGCGAGCGGGATGACGGTGACAGCGGGAGCGGTAGCCTCGCCCGCCGCGAGCCCCGCGTCCTCGAGCACGTCACCGAGCACCACGTCGCCCATCCCGAAGCCGGCGGTGGGGATGCCCGGCTCGCCGAAGATCTCAAGGAGCTTGTCGTAGCGGCCGCCGCCGGCAACCGAGCGAGGGTTCTTGCCGCTCTTCTCGAAAACCTCGAAGACGACGCCGGTGTAGTAGTCGAAGCCGCGGACCATATCAGGCACGAAGCTCACGTTCGTAATCTTGCGCAGCGCGAGCTGCTCGCGCACCGTCCGCACGCTCTCCGGCTCGCCCATTTCAAACACGAACGGCTTGCCGGCGACCTCCGCAGCTTGCGCATCGAAGTCCTCGATCTTGCGCCGCTTGTCGAGCAGGCGCAGCAGCGCCTTGGTCTGGGTGTTGCTGTAACCCTGTGCCTCGAACCAACCGGAGAGCGCGGCGCGGTCGTTGAGGCGAACCTCGAAGTTTTCCGGCTTGAGTCCGAGCGACTGCAGCGATTCCACCGCCATCTGAATTAGCTCCACCTCGGCTTCGATGCCGGGAATGCCGAAGACATCGCAGTTCCACTGGTAGTGCTCGCGCAGGCGGCCGCGCTGCGGGCTCTCGTAGCGGAAGAGGTTGGGGATGGAGTAGAGGCGCAGCGGGAAGGCGAGGTCGCGGCGGCGAGCGGCGACCATTCGGGCCACCGTCGGCGTCATTTCGGGGCGCAGCGTCACGGAGCGGTCGCCGCGGTCGGTGAAGGTGTAGGTCTGCTCGCCGACAATCTCGTCGCCCGTCTTGGCGGCGTAGATTTCGGTAGCCTCGAGCGGCGACGCATCGTAGGGCTCGTAGCCGAAGCGCCGCGAGACCGCACGCCAGGCGCTGAAGATTTTCTCCCGCTTGGCGAAGTCGGCGGGGTAGAAATCGCGGACGCCCTTGTACGGATCGGTGGGGAGGCCCTTGGACATGCGGCCAATCCTACCTGTCCGCGGCGAAAGGCGAAAGTGCGCCCTGATCGTTTAGCTGTCTATAGACAGCTAAACGATACAGCGGGCGGATGGTAGAATTTTTGCCGTGAAGGAACCTATCGTCGTCAATCTCCCGATTCCCGCTTCAGGCCTCTGGCTGGGGCTGCTCGCAATGGCTGTGATTTTCACCGTTGCCTCTATTTTTATCTCGCACCACTGGAGCTACTACGGCGTCTCCAACACCAACCGCGATTTCGCTACGGCGCTCTACTACGTCGGCGGCATCGCCCTTCTGGTAGGGATGGGGCTCAGCGCGGCTGCTTACGGCGCGTAATAGAAATTATGATCACCCTCGAACCAGGCGAAGAGGTGGCTCTCGAGGTGCGACGGCACTGGATTGTACTTGTTCTCCCTGGACTTTTTATTGGAGTGCTTCTGTTCCTGCCAATCTTTGCCTACGCGGTCGTCTCTAATCTATCAGTCGCCTGGGAGCTCCCCGGCAACGCCTCCGCGCTCGCCCTCTACCTCTACGCCGGATGGGTTCTGTTCGCCTGGATCGTCGGCTTCGTGATGTGGATCGACTACTACCTCGATATGTGGGTGGTCACCGACCGGCGCCTCATCGACGTCGACCAGAAGGGGCTCTTCCACCGCGAGGTCTCCTCGCTGCGCTTCGAGAAGGTGCAGGAGGTCACCGCCGAGATCAACGGCATCCTCGCCACCTACCTCGGCTTCGGAATAATCCGCGTCCAGACCGCCGCCGAGGAGACCGAGTTCGTCATCACCAACGTCTCTGAACCGCAGAAAATGGTCGACGCAATCAACGCGCGCATCGGCCACGTAGCGCGAAACCAAATTGCGGCCGCGGCCCCGCTCTCGGCGAGCCAGCCCTAGTTTTGAGCCGTCGGCTTGGGGTCACGAGTCACTAAGCTTTTTGCCAATTCTTGAATTGGAAATTGGCAAAAATCTAAGTGCTCGCGACCCCGCCTCGCCCGTCGCGCAGAGCCGCGACATGGCTACGGCCCTCCTCGGCCGCACGCGGACAAAGCGGTTTCTCCGCTCGGCGCTAGGACGCGCCGGCAGGCCGAGGAGCCACGTGCCGAATCGGTGCGGCCCGGATTATTTCTAGGATGCGCTCCTCGTCGTCGGTGACGGTGAAGAGCCGCTCGTTGCCCGGATCGATTTTCCCGCTAGCCAGGAGCTGGTCGCGGACGTAGTTGGCGAACGGCGTCCAAAACTTTTCGCCGACGAGGACAATGGGCACGTCGCGCTCCATCTTGCGCGTCTGAACGAGCGTCAGGATTTCCAGGAGCTCGTCGTGGGTGCCGAAGCCGCCGGGAAAGAAGAGGTAGGCCTCGGCGGAGTAGGCGAGCGCGACCTTGCGGGTGAAGAAGTAGTAGAAGTCGAGGTGCTGGGTCAGGTAGCCGTTCGTCATCTGCTCGTGCGGGAGCTGAATGGTGAGGCCAATCGAGGTGCCGCCGGCCTCTTTGGCACCGCGGTTCGCAGCCTCCATTGTGCCGCCCGCGCCGCCCGTGACAATCGCGTAGCCGAGCTCCTTGGCGATGCGCCCGGCGAGGTGGCGCGCACTCTCGTAGTCGGGGCTGCCCTCGGGCTCGACCGCCGAGCCGAAAATGCTGACCGTGGGCTGGCAGGACCCGACGAACGAGAGACCGTCGCGCAGCTCCTGGCTCGCCTGGGCGACGCGCCGCTCGGTGTCCGAGTGCAGCTGCTCGAGCGTGACGGGGTCGCAGGTGCGCTTGGCGGGCGGGGTGATGGGGTGGCTGACTGCGTCGGGCATTACGGGAAGGATTGTAGCAGACCGAAAAAAGAAAAACCTGCCCAGCGAAGCTGTCGGCAGATGTAAGGATTCGGATCGTGCTCCCGGGTAGGACATTGCCAAGAGCCAGACGACCTCCGCTACTGGCTAAATGCCCTTGAGGAGAAAAATAAGGATAGCCAGGCAGAAGAGGTAGAACATGGCCACGCCAACGCAAGTCATTGCGATCCAGTTGTTACTCGGGGTCCAGTCGTTATTGGGCGGCCCATACGGGGACGGGCTCGTCAAATCGTAGAGCGCTATCGCGAGCGCTACGACTACCAGCAGTAGGTAGATGTAGATCCAAGAGTGAGATGTCGACAGACTAGCGTCCAGGGATTCGGGACCCACGATGACGGCAAACACCGCAACAATGATGGCCGCGTAGATGAAGACGAGGAAGACTAATGGGAAGCCAAACTTTTTTAGTTTCGAGGAGCTCATGCCACCGATTCAACTACGATGCCTCGTGTATGTCAAATGCCGCCTCGCTCCTCTCGCGTGCCTCTGCTAGATTGCCGCCGTGTCCAAATCTCCGATTAGCTTCAAGATCGCGGCAACCGTGCCGGGTGGCCGCGCCCGCGCCGGCACGATTTCAACGCCCCACGGCGAGATTCAGACGCCGGCGTTCATCCCTGTTGGCACTAAGGCAACCGTGAAAGGGCTGACACCGGAGCAGCTGAAGGCGACGGGCGCGCAGGCGTTCCTCGGCAACACGTATCACCTCTACCTGCAGCCCGGGCACCAGGTTGTGGCGGCTGGCGGCGGGCTTGGCGAATTCTCGAAATGGAAAGGCCCGACGTTCACCGACTCGGGCGGCTTCCAGGTGTTCTCGCTCGGCGTGGCGTTCGGGCGCTCTATCAGGAAGGTTACAAAAGATACGGACGAGGAGCTGCTGCTGCAGGCAGGCGAGATGGCGCGCGGCGATGGACGCAATGTTTCCGCGGAATTCAAACCGGCAATCGTGGGCGAGGACGGCGTGACGTTCCGCTCGCACATCGATGGCTCGGCGCACATGTTCACGCCAGAGAAATCGGTGGAGATTCAGAACGCGCTCGGGGCGGACATCATTTTTGCCTTTGACGAGTGTCCCGCGCCGAACGAAAGCAAGCACTACCTCCGCGAGGCGCTCGATCGGACGCACCGCTGGGCCAAGAGATCGCTTGTGGCGCACCGTGATTCAATTTCAGCAGGGAAGCAAGGTATCTACGGCGTCGTGCAGGGCGGACGGCACGAGGATCTGCGGCGAGAGAGCGCCAGGAAGATTGCGGAGATGGGCTTCGACGGCATCGGCGTCGGCGGCGCGTTCGCGCGGAAAGACCTCGATTCGGTGGCGAGTTGGGTGGCCGATGAACTGCCGCCCGAACTTCCGCGTCATATGTTGGGCATTGGCGAGCCACCCGACCTGCTCGCGGCGATCGAGAAGGGCTACGACACGTTCGACTGCGTCTCGCCAGCACGGCTAGCCAGAACCGGGTACGCGTACACCAAAGAGGGGAGAATATCTTTGCGCGGCGGCTCCGCACGGGACGAGCATCACCCGATCGAAGCAAACTGCGACTGCGCTCCCTGTAAAGCCGGGTTCACGCGCTCCTACATCGCCCACCTCTTCCGCGCCGACGAAATGCTCGGCCCCATCCTCCTGACGCAGCACAACCTTCGTTTCTCGGTGCGGCTTGTGGAGGAGGCACGGCAGGCGATCATCGATGGGCAGTTTCCGCGCTACCGCGCCGAGGCGCTGAAAAACTGGCGTGAGCCGGGAAATTGACCTTTTAAACACAGTGTGATATAAACCGTAACCAGCGAAAGCAGCCTCTTTTTCGGGAACTTTGGACGAGCCGCAAGGCAGGAGCGTCAACTTCCGAAAAAGGGGTTTTTACGTCCCCGAATGACGAAATTTGCCCTTTGCCAGCAAGGCGATCCGGGTTAATTGACAAGTCCTGCAAACCTGCTATTTGGTTGCAGGAGAGGGGCCTTTCTTTTTGAGACGGAAAAGCTCGACGGTCAGTCGAGCGTGGGGTCGGGCGACGCCATTAACAGCACCGACTCCACGAAGCCCTCGTCGTTCTTACGCATCATCAGGACAGTGCGCGCGTCGCCGTAGCCGTAGGCGAGCGCCTCGATGCTTCCTCCAAAGTAGGCAGGATCAATGCTGCCACGTTCGCTCGCCAGCCCCTCGAAGTATCGGTCGAGGAGCGGCTCGAGGACGGTGAGCGGAACTGGTGTCGCCAGCGTGTAGTCCTCCATGACACCAGGTGGTAGGTGCGTCATAAACTCCTCGCTAAGACCCACGGGCACGTTCCGTAGTGTCATCTCGACGTCGGCTTCATGCAGGAACTGCTGCAAGGTTTTGTCTGAATCCATTTGCCACCTTTCTACCCCACGTCTCGGCTTTCTGCTACTCTCCCCTCCGTGCCGATCGACAGTGGCAAGTTCGTCCTGAAGACCCCAATGAAGCCCGCCGGCGACCAGCCGACGGCTATTGCCAGTATCAACAAGAGGCTGGAGCGGGGCGACCGCCACACGACGCTGCTCGGCGCCACGGGCACGGGCAAGACGTTCACGATGGCGAATGTCATTGCCAAAATTCAGAAGCCCACGCTGGTGATTGCCCACAACAAGACGCTCGCGGCGCAGCTCGCCCAGGAGTTCCGCGACCTCTTTCCCGATAACGCCGTCTCCTACTTTGTTTCCTATTACGACTTCTACCAGCCGGAGGCCTACGTCGTCTCCTCCGACACCTATATTGAAAAGGAGGCGATGATCAACGAGGAGATTGAGCGGCTGCGGCACGCCGCTACGCAGTCGCTGCTCACGCGGCGCGACTCCATCGTGGTGGCGTCCGTTTCCTGCATCTACGGCTTGGGCTCGCCCGCCGAGTACGAGAAGGTGAACTTCCGCGTGGCCGTGGGCGACGCGATGCCGCGCGGTGAGCTGGTGCGCAGCCTCATCCGCGTGCACTACGAGCGCACCACGGCCGACCTGAAGCCTGGGATGGTGCGCGGCATCGGGCCAGCGGTAGAGGTGATGCCCATTTCCGAGCGTTTTGTGATTCGGGTGACGTTCGAGGGCGACAGGGTCGCCTCGATGACCAAAATCGACGGCGTCACCCGCGCCGAAATTAGCCCGCTCGACTACTTTTACTTTTTCCCGGCCAAGCACTTCATCACCGAGAAGGATCAGATTGAGTCTGCATTAAAAACTATTGAGCACGAGCTGAAGGAGCGTCTGGCCGAGCTAGAGAAGGAAGGCAAGATTCTCGAGGCCGAGCGCCTCAAGCGCCGCACCCGCTACGACCTGGCGATGATTCGGGAGGTTGGCTACACCAACGGCATCGAGAACTACTCGCGGCACTTTTCAGGCAAGAAGCCCGGCGAGGCGCCCGACACGCTGCTCTCGTACTTCCCGCGCAAGAAAGACGGCACGGCGGACTTCCTCACGGTCATCGACGAGTCGCACGTGACGGTGCCGCAAATCGGCGGGATGTACGCCGGCGACAAGTCGCGCAAGGACAACCTCGTGGAGTACGGCTTCCGCCTGCCGTCGTGCCGCGACAACAGGCCGCTGAAGTTCGAGGAGTTCGAGAAGCGCATCGGGCAGACCGTCTACGTTTCGGCTACGCCGGGCAAGTACGAGCTCGAGAAGGCGCAGGGCGACGTGGTGGAGCAAATCATTCGCCCCACTGGCCTCGTGGATCCTGCGGTTGAGGTGCGGCCCGTAACCGGCAAGGGGGACGTGTACCCCGGCCAGGTGCCCAACTTCATCAAGACGGCGGAAGAGGCTATCGCGAAGGGCGGCCGCGTGCTCGCCACGACGCTCACCAAGAAGATGGCTGAAGATATGTCGGCGTTCCTTGAAACTAAGGGCGTCCGCGCCAAGTACCTGCACAGCGACGTGAAGACCATAGAACGCATCGAGATTCTCACCGACCTGCGCAAGGGGAACTTCGACATTCTCGTTGGCGTGAACCTGCTGCGCGAGGGCCTCGACCTGCCCGAGGTGACGCTCATCGGCATTCTCGACGCAGATAAGGAGGGCTTCCTGCGCTCCGATACCTCGCTGATTCAGACCATTGGCCGCGCGGCGCGCAATGTCGACGGCAAGGTGATTCTCTACGCCGACGTTATGACCGGCTCGCTTGAGCGCGCCATTGGCGAAACCTCTCGCCGGCGCGCCGTGCAGGTGGCCTACAACGAGAAGCACGGCATCACGCCGACGACCATCGTCAAGGCCATCAAGAGCATCGCCGAGACTATGCGCAGCGAGCACGACAAGGTGGTGGCGACCGAGCTCAACGCGGCTTTCGGCGGTAAGAAGGCCACGCCCTCCGCACTGCGCAAAATTTTGAAAATTAAGGAGAAGGAAATGAACTCCGCGGCCAAGATGCTCGACTTCGAGACGGCAGCCATCATTCGCGACGAGATCGCGCAGATTGAGCAAATGATAGAGAACGAGCCGCTCTCAGACGCAGCTGGCGAAATGACGCACAAGGAGGCCATCGCGGTGCTCAAGAAAGAGGAGCGCGCCCCAAAGCCCATGGCCGGCACCCTCGCCAAGGGCCGCGGCTGGGCAGCGGCGCGGCACGCGAACGCGGAGCGGGCCAAGACGAAGAAGCTGGCGGAGGCTAAGAAGAAGGCGGGGAAGTAGTCCTGGATTGGAGGCCTGCCCCGGGCGGCACGCAGAGGTTGACAAAATGGTAATACTGCATATTACTTGTTCCATGAAGCACAAAGGAAAGTTGAGGGTGAAAACCAAGAACAAGAAACTCCGTCGCGAATTAACTTCCGATGAGCGAATTCAGGAGCGTCTCTACGAACAACGACAAAATCTCCTGAGACAGGCGCAGGAGGCAGACCGGGACGAAAGTCCTGTAACAGCCGCTCGCCTCCGAGAGCAGGCTGACGGATGCATCGAACGGGCAATATCTGAGAACCGAGGGAGCTGGTAGTTCTCGCCGCCCCGCACAGCGTGCTCGGGCGGCTTTTCTTTTCCGGGCGATGGACACTCTTTAACTTCTCCTCACGTCTCCTTCACCGCCATCCTGCTATGAGGAGTCGTGCGCAAGAACTTCGGCCGCGTCTGGGCCTTCATCGACGCCAACAACCTGCACCTGGGTATTAAGTCGCAAGGCTGGGTGCTCGACTGGGGCCGTTTTCGCACGTACCTCACGGAGAAGTACGGAGTTACCGAGGCGCTCATTTTCGTTGGCTACCTGCCGGAGCGCGAGAACCTCTACCGACGACTGAAGGTTCTTGGGTACCGCCTCATCTTCAAGCCGGTTGTGCGGGACAGCGAAGGGAAGGTGAAGGCGAACATCGACGCCGACCTGGTGCTCCAGGCAGCGCTTCGTTGGGAGGAGTACGACGGTGCTGTCTTGGTCACGAGTGACGGCGACTTCTACTCCCTGGTTCGGGCCTGGCGGCGGGGCGGAAAACTAGAGGCTGTGCTAAGCCCCTGCTCGTCTGCCTCTCGGCTACTTAGCCGTGAAGCAGGTGCTGCCTTGTTTCACCTCGGCCAGCTGCGGCACCTGCTCGAAAGAAAAGAGGAGGGTAAAAATGAAAAAGGTCCGCGCTGAGGACGGAACCTCAGGCAGGCCTCTTTCTGGTGATACGTTTCAATTGTAGCAGGTCAGGCAGCTCGGTCAATTAGGTAAAAATGAATAGAGGGAAGAGCTGCCCAAGTCTCTACGGCCAAAAAACGATGGAGGGGCACCGCGTGAGGACGAAACCTCACGTAGTACCTCTCCCTAGGAATATGAGGCTACTCTAGCAGCGTGATCCTCGGCGTCAATTAGCTGGAAATGAGGGGGCGGTGAGTTCGTGTCCGTCGAGCCGCCCCCGCTCGACATCACGCCTTTTTGGTGATACCTTCCCGCCCGTGCAAGGTAAGGACAAGGCCCCGCAGGGGGAGTGGCTCGTCGTAAAAGGCGCGAGAACCCACAATCTAAAAAACGTCACCGTTCGGATGCCCCGCAACAAGATGGTGGCCGTCACCGGGCTCTCCGGCTCGGGGAAGTCCTCTTTGGCGTTCGACACCATTTTCGCGGAGGGCCAGCGCCGCTACGTGGAGTCGCTCTCCTCCTACGCCCGCCAGTTCCTCGAGCAGATGCAGAAGCCCGACGTCGACGAAATTACCGGCCTCTCGCCGGCCATTTCCATTGATCAGAAGTCGCGCTCGAACAACCCCCGCTCCACCGTGGCCACCGTCACGGAGATTTACGACTACCTCCGCATCCTCTACGCCCGCGTCGGCAAGCCGCACTGTCCGACCTGCGGCCGCGAGATTAAGCGGCTCTCGAAAGAGGAGATCATCGAGGCGGTCCTGAAATCGATTCACAGCGTCCGGAGCAACCCGAAGGGCGGTCGGGACAAGGTGCAAATCTTCGCGCCCGTGGTCGTGGGGCGGAAAGGTGAGTACTACCAGCTGCTCTACGACCTGCTCGGCAAGGGTTTCGAGACGGTGCGCGTGGACGGCGAGGTGAAGAAGCTGCGCGAGCGCATCGTGCTCAAGAAGACGGAGACGCACGACATTGACGTGCTGGTGGACGAGTTCCTCGTCAGCGAGCTC
>DATDYW010000043.1:0-5739 GCA_036516995.1 Minisyncoccota bacterium | reverse complement strand
GGCGGGAGAGCCGACCGAAACGGTGGCTGCCGGCGGCGGCGCGCTGCGCGCGCCGCCGCCGAACGCCGCGTCCGCGCGCGCCGACAGCGCGGAGCGCGTCCGCGCGCCAACAAACCCCGTCGGCGCCTCGAGCCCCGCCGGCACCAGCACCTCCGCGGCGTGCTTCAACTGGAACCGCCGCACGGCGTCCTCGGTTGCGGCGCCGAAAAACTGCGTCTCGCCGCCGAGCGCGCCCGCGCCCTCAGCTGCAACCCGCGTCTCGGCGTCCTGGTTGAGAATCACCTGGAGGTTGTAGACGTCGAGGCCCGAGTCACCGCGCGCGAGGTTGCGCGGCAGGTAGAGCGGGGCGGCGAGAGCCAAAAACGGCAGCGCGATTACCGCCAGGAGGAGCGCCGCGCCAGGCACCCAGTTGAGGATACGCGCCCCTCTGAACATTGCCGCGCCAGTGTATCATTCGCTCAATGCGGCAGGCTTTCCATCCGAGTCGGCGGGCGCTGATTGTGCTCGTGAGCACCGTGCTCGTGGTGTCTTTCGTTATGGTTTGGACGCTTGTCTCGCGTGCCCAGGGAGGAGGAGCGCAGGAAGAGGCGGCCGTCGGCCCGCTGGCGGCGATTTCCGTCTCCCGCGACCCCAGCCTCGCGCGCCAGGAGGATTCCGACCAAGACGGCCTCTTCGACTGGGAGGAGAGCCTGCGCGGCAGCGACCCGAAAAACGCCGACTCCGACGGCGACGGCACCGAAGACGGCGACGAGGTGGCGCAGAGCCGCGATCCGCTCACCGCCGGACCCAACGACGATGTCTCGGCGCTCGCGGCATCGAGCTCGGCGGCGCTCGGCGCCGAGTACGGCGCGCTGCGGCAGCCCGGCAGCGTCACCGATGACTTCGCCGAGCGGTTCGCGCAGAGTTTTGTGAGCGCGCAGGCCTCGGGCGGCGCCGGCCAGTCGACGCAGGATGCCCTCGTGGCGAGCCTCTCCAGCCAAATCAGCGGCGCGGGCAGCGCTCCCGACCGCTACAGGGCGGCGAGCGTGCCAACCGACCCCGGCATCTCGCTCCAGGTCTACGCCGACTGGCTCGCCAACACCCAGGGCGACGCCGTCAAAGCGATGGGCGCAGCGAAGGGTCGCGCCGACTACCCGTCGTTCGTCGGTCAGGCGTTCGTGAACCTCGGCCGCACGCTCTGCGCCAGCGCCGTGCCGCCGTCGGTCGCCGCGATGGAGGCAGAGATTTGCAACGTCAACGACCACCTCGGCGAGGGGATTCTCTCGTTCGCCTCCGGCGAGGCCGACCCGCTGCGCGCGATACTCGGCATCGCGACGCTGCGCGCGGCAGAGGAGCGGCGCTCAATCGCCTACCTCGCGCTGGCGCAGCACCTCTACGCCGGCGGCGTCGATTTGGGGAGCTCGCGCTACCCGGGGTTCTGGGCGGCGGCGTCGCAGTAGAATAAGAGCGCTATGGGGCTGTACTTCACGGGCAGGGCGAGGTGGTGGGCGCGAGCGGCGGCGCTGGTCTTCACGACCGGGGCGTTCATTTTGCCGCCGTTCGGCGTGGCGTGGGCAGAAACCGACGCCTACGGCACGAGCTACCTCCCAGGCTACGGCCCGTCGGGAGGGGGCACCGTCACGACCGTCAACTTCGGCGACGGCGTCACGAGCTTCAACCTCGACAAGCCGCCTGCCGGGTACGGCATCGGCACCGAGCAGGGCAACTACACCTTCAACCCAAAAACGGGGACGTACGAGAACACCATCGGCACGGGCGAGGGCACCCAGGCCTACGGCCAAATTTACGGCGGCGGTGCCGAGGGCTCCGGCGGCGGCCCCTACGACCTCGCGGACGCCGCCGGCGGCTTCGCCGAGTGCGTCTTCGGCGAGGCGCTCGCCAACCTCATCGCCTTCTTCATCACCCACCTCATCGAGACGATGATTGCCGAGACGGTCGAGAGCCTCATCGAGCTGCTCTTCCAGGTTCCGGTGGGCGACCTCAAGCAGCGCCAGAACTCCAGCACGCAGCGCGCCAAGGAGGTCTGCTCGCTCCAGATTTTCGGCATCTGCCTCTTGCCGTCGCTCGACGCCGTCTTCTACTGCCTGGTCAACGGCGTCATCGAGTACATCGGCCAGGCGACGGTGCGCTGGATCAACTCCGGCTTCGAGGGCAACCCGGCGTTCGTGGACGATCCGGGCCAGTTCTACAAAGACGCCAGCGACATTGTGGCGGGCGAGTTCATCAGCGGCATCAGCGAGGGGCTTCTGTGCGAAGCGTACAAGGTGCCGATTCAGCTGCGGCTGCTGCGGGAGTACCAGAACAGCAGCGGCGGTGGATCTTCGGCGCTGAACAGCTCGTGCCGTCTGTCGGGGGTGACCGACCCAGAAAAATTCTTTAATGGAGACTCGGGTGGTAATTTGGAGGCGTTCCGTGCGGCCGCAATTGACGATAACTACTACGAGAAACAGTTCATCGCCTCGGACGCGCTCTGGTCTGGGATAAACGCGCAGCGCGACTCGCTCAAAGAGAAGCTGCAGTGGAGCAGCGGCTACTTGAGCAAGACGGACCCCGAGACTGGCCGAATAACGACGCCGGGCCGCACCATCGAAGGCCTGATCAACCAGCGCCTCTTCAACGGCGAGCGGCGGCTGATCCTCGCCGACAGCTTCGACAACATCGTCGCCGCCCTAGCCAACGCGATAAAGGTCGCGCTGCACGAGGTGCTGCAGGAGGCGCTGAATTGAGAGTTCGAGGTTGGCGGTGCGTGACAGGTGCCCGTTACCAGCCGGTTCGACTGGATGGCGGCCGCGTCAATAAATCAAATTATGAAGGCACTCTCTGGGGCGTGGGAGATTGGAAATTAGCAGCGATTCTTCCCGTTAAACCACAGCCGTGGACAACTCCACTACTTTTCGGGAGAGGCTAATGCGGATAAGCTCGCGCTCCGCGCACCCCTTACTGTTGTAGAATGCAAACAATGGTTTTGCCTAGGGCGATGCTCCGCTTCTTGCCTGCCTTCCTTTCGGCTTCTTTGTTTTTTGCCCTTTTTGTACCGACGCCAGCCGCACTAGCCTACACACCGACCGCCAACGAGATTCCGATTACGTCCGTGACGTTCAATCGAGGCGCTACGGGACTTGATGCCTTGAAAAATACTTGGTCTATTGGAAATGGGCTGTCGTTCGGCGGAAAGACATACACCATCGGTAGCATCTATTACGAAACCGCAACGAACGCAAACGGTAAAACTACTGTTTCCTATCGGTTTGTGGACAATTCAGGGAATCACTTCTTGAGTGTTGGTGACCCAGACACATCAAACCCGACATCTATTCTCACATACAATCTGTACAGCGGTGGAAAAATTGTAGGTTCAAGTGCTGTCTACGAACAAAAAAAGGCAGAGGCCGATGCCCGCGACGAGAGTTCTGGCCGCTGTTCCTACAACCCCTTCACCTGGTTCAAGTACTGCCTCCCCGAGGCGCTGGGCGTTTTCCTCCTCAAAATCTCCGGCTGGGCTCTTTCCCTCGCCGGCGCGGTACTTAACTTCGTGGTAGACGAGCTCGTGGTCGGGATGGGTGACCTCTACAAAAACCAAGGGGTGGGAGATGGCGTTGAGGGAGCGTGGAAAACGCTCCGCGACATCGCGAACTCGCTCTTCATATTCATCCTCCTCTACGCGGCGTTCAACGTTGTGCTCGGATCCGAGAACGGACTGAAGCTGGTGCCGCGCATCATCGTCGTGGCGCTGCTGATGAACTTCAGCCTGCTTTTCTCGCAGACCATTATCGATGTGAGCAATAAAATGGCGGAGGTGAGCTTCCAGCAGATCAAACAAAACCAAGGTGCTGGAAGTTCTAAGCCAACAATCGCGGGCGCGTTTATAGCCAAGACGAAACTCTCATCGATCTACAAACCCCCCACAGACGACAAGGGAAAGGCAACGCCGGATGAAACCTACAGGTCTGGTCTTGACGGTTTCAACTTCCTTGTGTTCGCCATCTTTTCTTCGGCCTTTCTAATTGCCCTCGCAATCTATTTTCTCGTCCTCTCCGCGATGCTGCTCGCGCGGTTCGTTGTACTAATAATTCTAATGATTGTCTCTGTCTTGGCATTCCTGGCGTACCTGCTGCCGGCAATGCAGAATCACGCGAAAACCTGGTGGAGCACCCTCCTCGGCCAGTCGTTCTTCGCGCCAGCAGTGTTCCTGATGCTCTACGCGACGCTGAAGGTGCAGGAAAGTGTATTTGAAAAATTCAAGGGGAACGACGCTCAGCTCTCGGAGATCGTCACCAAAGAGGCCGATCCTAAGATACTCGGGATAATTGTCACGATGCTCGTCCTCATCGGCCTGCTCCTCGCCTCCATCGTCCTCGGCAAGAAGCTCTCGAACATCGGCTCCCAGGGCATCATCGGCATCGGCAAGCGCGTGAGCGGCTTCGCCTCCGGCGCCGCGCTCGGTATGGCGGGCGCCGGGCTGCGCGGGACCCTCGGCCGTGGCGCGAGCGCCCTGATGGACAACAAGAAGTTCAACCGCTGGGCAGACAACTCCGCGCTCGCCCGGATGGTCAGCGCCCCGATTCGCGGCATCGCCGGCAAGGCAAAGGAGGGCAGCTTCGATTTCCGCGGAAGCCGACTTGGTAAATACATGAACAAGCAGGGCGTCCTCGACGCCGGCAAGGCTGGCGGGGACGGCGGCTACGAGGCTATAAAGGAAGAGAGGGAGGAGCTCGCCGCGAAGCGGGTCGCGGCCGCCGCGAAGTACGATTACTCGGAGGAGGAAAAACGAGACCAAATTGCGAAGGGGCTTAGGGCGGACGGCAAGCGCGGAGACGACCTGCGCACGGCAAACCGCGGCTACCGCGCAGCTAACCGAGACGTTACCGTCGCCAAGTCGCAGCTGGCGGCACTCGAAGAACAGAAGAAAAACAACACGAACCCTTGGGCAACTGCTGGTTTCGATGCGCAAATTGCTGCTAGTAAGGCACGGATTAAGACATTTGAGACACGGAGCACAACCGCCTCAGCTGATTGGGAGAAGGCCCAGAACAAACACCTCTTCGGCCACGAGGCTATCGGCAACTACTCGCAGGCGGTCGCCCACCGCGCCACGGCGAAAGACTGGATGGGTCACATTGGCGGCGCGGCGGCAATCGCGGGTGGATTCGCGCTCGGCGGCGTTCCTCTCGGGTTGGCGGCTGGGGGAGCAGCGCTGGCACTCGGCGGCGCTCGTGGATTCGTGACGCTCAAGCGGTACGCGACGAATAAGGGCGGTTCCGGGTACGGCCTCGGGGGAATGAGCGATGCGGTCGCTGATTCGAACTACGCTGACGCAGCAGCTAAGGCTGCTGGAAAGGTGAGGGCGGAGTCGGACTTCAAGAAACTCCAGAAGATAATCCAGCAGGGTCAGATACTGAATGACGCCCAGCAGAAGCAGTTCGAGAATCTGCGCCGTGCGGGATTTGGGAGCGGCGGTGGCGGCAAGAAGAAAGGTGGCGGCAGCGGGAGTGGTGGAGCCGCTGGCGGCGGAGGAGCTGGCGGCGGAAGCACCACGATTTAGTCACCCGTAGTACGATAGCCGTATGACAGAACCCCAGAAGACCGACGCCGAGCTCCTCGCCGAGCTGCCACTTTTGGTGCGAGATATTGTTGAGCGCTCGAACTGGCGGGTGCAGCTGCGGAAGATTGTCACCGAGCGGCATTTGCGCGTTGATCAAGGGGCATTTCTCGAGGCGGCGGTTTTGCGATTCATCACCG
>DATDYW010000042.1:0-9610 GCA_036516995.1 Minisyncoccota bacterium | reverse complement strand
CTCCCGCCGTGCCGGCCGCCGAGCGCGCGCTCGGCGGCCTAGAGTTCGGAGGCGACCTCGCGCTCTCCCTGCAGAACATTTTCGGCGGCGGCCTTTCAGACGCTCCAGTTCTATTCCCTGCCGAAGGCCAGCCGGTGGTCGCCGGCGGCGACGGGTACCTGATGGGTTTCCGGTTCAAGGAGGGAGAGACGTACAGCCTGATTGACGAGGGCAGCGGACGGACGTTCGCAGTGGCGTACGCCGCGAGCTCCAACACGGTGACCTTCACGGTGCCGAAGAGCTGGACCTCCAAGGGCTACAAGATGCACGTGGAGGACGCGGACGGCGCCGCCTCGAACACGGTGACGGTGTACGTGAGCGGCGCCTCGAGTCCGAAGATCACCAGAATCTCACCCTCGCCGATGCCGTTCGGCGAAGAGGTCACGATTGAGGGCACGAACTTCACCGAGACAGGCAACTCGATTGTGTCCTCGTCGGGAACGGTTTCCGATCTCGGAAGCGAACGCGGAAAAATCAAGTTCGTCAGCACTTTCGGGTCGCAGATTCCCGAGAACATTCGCGCCGAGGTCGGCGGCGCGGCGATGGTCGTGCTGCGCGTCGTGAACGCGAAGGGCGCGAGCACGCCGGTGATGCTCAACGTTTCGTTCTAGGATGATGAGGCGCGCAAAATGATTCACCGATTTAATCTCGGGCGTCTGGCCGCGGTTGGGATTCTAGCCCTTGGGCTGGGGATGCTAGGGCGCGGCACCGCGAGCGCGAGCTTTGTCGCCGGTCCGATTCCGGAAGCGGGTTTCGTGGACATTGCGGGGGCTGGGGGGGGAGCCACTGCTGGCGCGACGGCCAGCGCCGCGGGTGGCGCCAGCGCCAGCGCAGGCGCTGGCGCCAGTACCGCAGCCGGAGTGGGCACGACAGCTGGAGCTACCGGCGCCGCTGCGGCGGGCACAACGGCCGCAGGCTCTGCCGTTGGCGTCGGGGCCGTGTCCCAGGGCTACACCGTCGTCGGCCCCGGCGGAGCTGTGGCGGGCACGGACATCGTCAAGCCCGCCCTGCGCCCCGACATTCCGTTCGGCGGAATCATTATCGGGTCTGGCCCCTGCCCGATTACCACGCTCGGCCTGCCCGCCTGGTACTTCCTCGAGTACGACTACCGGCTCCACCTCCTCATCCCGCTCGTCATCGTGCCGGTGTCCCGCGTGAATATGTGGTGGGCGCCGTTCTTCGGCAACGCCGACCTCGGGACCTTCTTTCCCGTTCCGGGCCTCTGCATCTTCCCGCTCTCGAGCGGCGCCTTTTTCGTGGCGCCGTTCGCTGGCACGGTGACGCCGTTCCCCTTTGCCGGAATTGGCACCTCGCTGTTCCCGCCGATCATTGGTAAGGCTGTCGGGGTCTAGCCGCTCTGGGCGAGGCCCTCGGCTGTGCCCGGCCTACGGGCCTCGCCCGTAGGGCTACGGCCGAGGGCAAGACACACCCACGCCGAAAGGGGGAGCTCCTCGGCGCGGGCCCTCTCGCCGACACCGCACGATTCCATTTTTTCTGGAGAAACTACGCCCCCCAGGTTGCGGCGCACAAATTTTCGCGGGTGGGCGAAGCCAGCCTTGAGAACTTCGAAAAAACGTTTGTCAGAGGTGCCGCCCAGCCGCTCGCGCGAAATTTTATCGATTGCGAGGATCGCGGAGTCAACGGTCGGCGGTGGTCGGAACGCGCCGCGCGGCACGCGCCGCGCAATTCGCGGGTCGCCGTAGATTTTTACTGAAACAGAAAGAATGCTCTCGCGGCCCGAGCGCGCCACGATTCGCTCGGCGACCTCGCGCTGCACCAGCACCGCAACCCGCGACGGCTGCCGCTCCGCACCGAGATATTTGGAGAGAATTGCCCCAGTTATGTAGTACGGAATGTTCGCCACAAGTTTGTACTTTTCTTTCCCCCTCTTTTCATCATCACCAACACCGTTAGACACCATATGGTGTCTAACGGTGTGCGGGAAAATTGAATCAATGTCAAATACGAGCGCGTCTGCCTCAACGATTTTGAGCTGCCCACTCGAAATTTCCTTTGTGAACCGCTCCTCGAGCGCCGGCAGCAGCTCCCGGTCCTTTTCCACGGCGGTGACTCGTGCGCCTGTGGCCAGCAGAAACTCCGTGAGGCTCCCCGTGCCCGGCCCAATTTCCAGCACCGAATCCCCCCTCCTCACCTCCGCCGCCGCAACCATTGCAGCCAGTGCCCCGCCATCGGCGAGAAAGTGCTGTCCCAAATGCTTCTTCGCTTTCATGAAAAGGAAACTAGCACAGAAAATCGCTCCGCGGACGTTAGGTTTTCTTTACGTGGGCTTCACCTGCTTTTTGATACTGTCCCGCCCCGGGTTCGATTCCGCTCGGCGCGAGCTGACTGCTCAGCTCGCGCCCGGAATCGAAAGGCGCAGCGATGCCGCGGCTGGGCGCGGCCGCGAGCCGGGGTCGCGGGCGCCTGGGGTTTCGGCGCGGCCCCGGGCGCCGAAAGCCCCCAGTGACTCATGACTCGCATTTTTGTGGGCCGCATTTTCAGAAATCGATGAAGTAGGACTTGATGCCGGAGGAGACACCCGAGTCGGTGGCGCCGGTGTCCTCGACGAGCTCGGGGGCGATGTCGCCGAGGAACTCGGAGGGCAGCGAGACCTGGCGCGAGCCGAAGACGGTGCGCACGGCGGCGTGCGAGAGGTAGAGGCGGCGGCGGGCGCGGGTGAGCGCTACGTAGAAGAGGCGCCGCTCCTCTTCCCCGTCACGCGCCTCGCCGAATCCCTCGTGCGGGAAGAGCCCCTGCTCGAGACCGGCGACGAACACCCGGTCGAACTCGAGACCTTTGGAGGCGTGCACGGTCATCAGGCGCACACCATCTGGCGCTGACTCGAGCTCGTCAGCATCGGAGGCGAGCGCCGCGTCGTCGAGCAGCTTCTGCAGCGCCTCCTCGGGCGGCACCGAGTCGTACTTCGTGGCGAGCGAGACGAGCTCGCGGACGTTCTCGAGCCGCTCCTCCCCCTCCGGACCCTCGGCCTTGATTGAAGCTTCGAGCCCCGAGCGCGAGAGTGCGAACTTCACCGTCTCGCTCGTGCGTCCTCGCGCGGCGACCGCCGCAATTTCCTCGAGTGCGTGGCGGAAGTCGGCAATTTTCTGGCGACCGCCCGCGGCGAGCGCCGCCTCGCGCCCCTCGAGCGCCGCGAGCAGCGTCACCTTGCCGATGCCGCGCGCGGGAGAGGCGGAGGCGCGTCGGAAGCTCGCCAAATCATCAGGCGAAACGGCAGCGGAGATCCACGACAGCAAATCCTTCACCTCGCGCCGCTCGAAGAAGCGCGTGCCGAGCACGCGGTACGCGACGCCCTGTCGCAGCATCGCCTCCTCGATGGCCCGCGAGAGGAAGTTGGCGCGGTAGAGCACCGCAATCTCCGACGCGGGCGTTCCCGCGGCGACCAGCTCGGCGCAGCTCTCGGCAATCCAGCGCGCCTCGTCGGCCTCGTCGCCCGCGCCGTAGCTCACAATCTTCTCGCCCGCACCGTTCTCGGTGAACAGCCGCTTGTCGTGCCGGTTCTCGTTCTTGCAGATTACAGCGTTGGCGGCCGCGAGGATGGTCTGCGTCGAACGGTAGTTCTGCTCCAAGAGCACCATCTTCACCTCCGGGTAGTCGCGCTCGAAGTGCAGGATGTTTTTAATCGTCGCGCCGCGCCACGAGTAAATGTTCTGGTCGGCATCGCCTACCACGGCTAGGTTCCGGTGCTTCGCGGCGAGAATCTTCGTGAGCCGGTACTGCACCTCGTTCGTGTCCTGGTACTCATCGACGTGCACGTACTGCCAGCGGCTCTGCCAGCGGGCGCGGAGCTCCGAATCCTTCTCCAGCAGGTGCACGGCGCGAAAAAGTAAATCGTCGAAGTCGAGCGCCTTCTGCTTCACGAGAATTTCCTCGTACCGTCGCCAGATGGGCACCACCACCGGCGCGAGCCGGCTCTTCCCGCGCTCCGCCTCGGCGTAGGAGTCGGGGTTCAACATATCACCCTTGGCGCGGGAGATCGCGGCGAGGATCTTCGCCGGGTCGTGCGCCTTCGGATCGTAGCCGAGATCGGCCATCGCCCCCCTCACCGCCGACTTCGACTCGCTCCGGTCGAGGATGGTGAACCGCTTCGACACGCCGGCCGCCGCGAACTCCTCGCGGATGAGGTGAACGCCGAGCGAGTGGAACGTCGAGACGAACGGCAGACCGTCGCGGGCGGCGAGCGACCCCGCGGGATCAGCCGAGAGCAGCGCGTGAACCCGGTCGCGCATCTCCCGAGCCGCCTTGTTGGTGAACGTGATCGCCAGAATGGCCCTCGGCGAGACCCCCTTCCTTATAAGGTGGAGGATTCGGTAGGTCAGCGTCTTGGTTTTGCCCGCTCCGGCGCCGGCGAGGATGAGGAGAGGACCCTCGGTGGCCTGCGCGGCCTCTCGCTGGCGGTCGTTGAGGTCTCCCAGGTAGCTCGGCTCGGGGATGGGTTGACTCATCGGCGCGGCATTGTACCACTTTACGAAAAGAGCCTTATTTTATGGGTTTTTCACCAATTTTTTATTGCCGGAATACCCCTAGCTGCTACCATTCTCGGTACCCGACACGGACGAATCGAGGGTAACCCCATAGCGAAAGTTATGGATTTAGCCCGTGCAACGGTCGAGCAGCCGATTTGCCCCCACCCCTTATCTTCTCCCAACCACGAGACTCCGGCTCGCCTGGCGCCAAGGGCCCGGCCCGGACGAAAAATCTAGCGATTGCCACGGCCTGTGCCACGGCGCTGCTAGTCTTGGCTGTTCCCGCATCCGCCTACGCGGCTTTCTTTGGACTGTTCTCGGCTGCCCAAGCGAGCGCCGCGCTCGTGCCCGTTCCTCCGACGGGCAACTCGCAGACGATGGCGCTCCTCGTCGCCCCCGACGGCCCGGTCGCTGAGCCCACCACGCTCCCGCTCTCCGTGGTCGACGGCACGGCACTCCTCGCGGCCGCCTCCACCGACGGCGACGCCGTCGCCGCCGCCCGCCGCGGCACCACCGACCAAATTTCCGTCTACGAGGTCAGGCCGGGCGACACCCTCTCCGAGATTGGCGAGATGTACGGCGTCTCCGCCAACACCATCAAGTGGGGCAACGACCTGAAGGGGCCGATTACCCCCGGCCAGCGCCTGGTCATCCTCCCGATTACCGGCGTCTCGCACGCGGTCGTTAAGGGCGACACCGTCGCCTCGATTGCCAAGAAGTACGGCGCCGACGCAGACGAAATTCGGGCGTTCAACGAAATTCTCGGCGACAAGCTCGCCGTCGGCCAGGTCGTCATTGTTCCGGACGGCGAAATTGCCACGGTTCAGTCGGGAGGCGGCTCCTCTGGATCGGCGCCGAGCCGCGTGGGCATCGGCCGCGGGGTTGCCGCCTCGGCCCAGTCTGGTGGCATCCTGCTGCGCCGCCCCGTCGCCGGCGTCAAGACGCAGGGCATTCACGGCCACAACGGCATCGACATTGGGGCCCCCGCGGGCGCGCCCGTCGCCGCCGCAGCCGCGGGCACCGTCATTGTTGCGAAGTCCTCCGGCTGGAACGGCGGCTACGGCCTGTACGTCGTCGTTGACCACGGCTACGGCGTCCAGACGCTCTACTCCCACCTATCCTCCGTTTCCGTTTCGGTTGGCCAGACCGTCTCCGCCGGCAATCCCGTCGGCGCTATTGGCAGCAGCGGCAAGTCAACCGGCAACCACCTCCACTTCGAGGTCCGCGGTGGCGTGAACCCGTTCTAGAGAAGGAAAAAGTAAAAGGTAAAAAGGAAAAAGTTTGGAACCGGCTCCGGCTCGAACTTTTTCCTTTTTACCTTTTACTTTTTCCTTAGCTACTCCCCCACCCTTCTCCGGTACCGCAGCGCCTCCAGCACGTGCGGCTCGGTAGTTTCGGCAGAGCCGGCGAGGTCGGCGATGGTGCGGGCGACGCGCATCGCGCGGACGACGGCGCGGCCAGAAAGTTTTAGGCGGTCGGCGGACTTCGTGAGCGTGTCGAGCGCGCTCTTGGCCCAGGGGGTGGCGCGGAGGGCTGCGTCGGGGAGGCGGGCGTTCGGGGAATCTATCGGAGCGACGCCGGCGAGCGAGGCGCGCTCGCGCTGCCGGGTCGCCGCGGCGGCGACCCGGGCTCTCGCCGCTTCCGTCTCACCGCCCGTCCCTGTGCTTGCCACCTCCTTCGCGGCAACAGCGGGAACATCCACCCAAACATCTATTCGATCAGCTACCGGCCCCGAAATTTTCCGCTGGTACTTCTGCGCCGCGCCCGGCGGGCACTTGCACATCTGGTCGGTGCCCGCGAGCCCGCACGGGCACGGATTCATCGCGGCAAGAAAAGTGAAGCGCGAAGGAAATTCCGCGCTCCCCGTTGCCCGCGCGACGCGCACCACGCCGTCTTCCATCGGCTGACGCAGCGCGTCAATGGTGCGACGGTCGAACTCGGGCAGTTCGTCTAGAAAAAGAAATCCGAGATGCGCGAGCGTAGCCTCGCCCGGTCGCAATTGCATTCCGCCGCCAACAATCGCGGCGTATGAGGCACTGTGGTGCGGCGCACGGAACGGTCGAGTAACCACGCCGCGCCACGTGCCTGACGCGGAGGCGACGCGCGCCACCTCCGCCGCCTCTTCTGGCGAGAGCGGCGGCGCAATTGCCGGGCAGGCTCGCGCCAGTGTCGTCTTCCCCGTTCCCGGTGGGCCGAAGAGCGCCAAACTGTGTCCGCCGGCGACCGCAACCTCCACCGCGCGCTTCGCCGCCAGCTGCCCCCGGACCGCGTCGAAGCCGAGTCCCGGGTAAGTTGATTCGGGAAGTGGTTTTGATGGTGCAGGTTCGATTAGCTTTAAACCCTTCAGGTGCGCGACGAGTTCGCGTAGATGCAAAACGGGATAGCAAACAACGCCCGGCGCAGCAGCCGCCTCGCTCGCGTTATCTTTTGGCACGAACACTTCTGTGATTCCGGCCGCTCGTGCCGCGAGCGCCATCGGAAGCACGCCGCGCACCGCCGCAACATTTCCAGACAGCGCGAGCTCGCCCACGAATAATTTTTTCGACTGATCCGACGGCACCTCGCCGCAGGCGCCGAGGTAGCTCGCCACGATTGCGAGGTCTACCTGGCTGCCGAACTTCGGGCGGTCGGCCGGCGCGAGCGAGACGGTCACGCGCAAATTGCGCCGGCCCGGCGGCGCCACTCCGGAGTTCGCGAGCGCCGCCGAAACCCGCTCGCGGGCCTCGGAAACGGCGCGGTCGGCGAGCCCGACAACGGAGAAAGAAGGCGGCGCGCCGGACGCCGCGTCTGCCTCGGCGCGAATCAGCTCGCCGTCGACGCCGACGAGCTGCGCGCCGGTTGCCTTGGAAAACGCCATCGCCCCCGCACGCTAGCGCGCCGGGCCTAAAGCCGCCGTGAGGCGGCGGTAAATTATTCGTTCAGGTGCGCCTTGCAGGTCTTGGCCGCCGGGTTCGCCTCGAGGCGGTCGGCCTCAATCGGCTTGTGGCAGACCTCGCAGCTGCCGTAGGTGCCTCCCTCGATGCGGCCGAGCGCCGCGACCACCTCCGCGAGCTCGACCTCGAGCTGGGTGGCGATTGCCTCGTTGGTCTCGAGGCTCTCCATCCGATCCGCGTTGTCGGCCAGATCGGACGGCTCGCTGCCGTCCTCGTCGGACGCGGCGTTCCAGTCGGTTGGGTTCGCGGGGCTCGGCTTGCCGACGGTGGAAAGCTCGCCCTCGAGGCGGACCTTCTCTGCTTCCAGGGCGGCGCGGTGCTTGGCGGTGTCCATCGGCGTGTTGGTTAGCGTCCGCGGATTATAGCTGCCCACCGAGGCGACGGCCAGCCCGCTTAGCCCTACGGAGGCCGGACCTCCGTGGGGCTAGTGCAGCTGCCGGTCGACGGAGAGCCGCCGGAAAATTTCGGAGACGAGCAGCGGGTCGTCGCCAATCAGAACCGTGTTCGGGTTGAGGAAGGCGTAGAGGAGGAGCGGCTGGCGGCTCACCCCGTAGAGCACCCGGGCGTCCTTGTTGGCAATGACGATGTCCTCGAAACGGTTGCGGCTTCCCGGCGGCGCCGCCGGGGCCGTGGTCGCCGGCGCTCCCGCGGGCGAGCTGCTGGCCGCGGCGCCGCTCTCGGCCGCTCCCGCGGACGCGGTCGTCGTCGAGGTGGTCGCGACGCCCGGCGCGGCGCCGAACCTGAACTTCGCCTGCTCGGCGGGGGGTTTCGGTTCGGACGAGACGTAGCTCCAGGCGCGCGGAAAAATCTCGGAGAGGTCGCGCGCCAGCGTCGGCTCCCAGGCGAGCATGCCGGCGAAGGCCAGGGCGTGGTCGTCGACCGTAACCAGGACGATCGGATCGGCCCCGGTCCTCGCGCCGTAGGTGCCGAGGAAGTAGTCGCTCGCGAGCGAGCGGTAGAGGCTCTCCGGCAGGTTGGCGCCGATGCCGACGAGGAGCTCGCCCGGGGGCACGCGCCGGAAAATTGGCTGGCCGCCAAGCGGATCCGGCTCGGCAACGGCCACCACCACCTCGCGGACCTGGCGCTCGGAGAGCGGAGCGTCGAGCGCGGCGCCAATTTCGGCGGCGAGGTCGCGCACCGGCTCGTCGGTCGCGTCCACGAGCTCGGTCTGGTCGCTCCTGACGAACGCCGGCAGGTTGATGCGCAGGTCGCCCACGGGCGTCTGCTGGTGGAAGAAACGGAAGTAGGCGAGCACGGCAACAGCAGCCAGCACGAGCGCCCCGGCGGCGACGGTGTAGAGCCGGTTCCTCGGCGAGTCGGGCGCGGAAATCTCGGCGAGGCTCTGGCTGCGGCGCCGGTGCTCCTCCTCGGCGAGGAACACTTTCGCCACCGAGAGGTTCTGGGCGCGCACCGCCACCTCGATGTCGTCCCTGTAGGTGCGCAGGCGGTTGAGCGAGAGCGGGACGGGTGCCGGCGGCTTCGGCGGCGCGGGCGAAACGGGAGCGGCCGCCAGAGGGGTTGGGGGTGCGGGGGCGAACGCCGCTGCCACCTCGGCCGGCTTAGGCGCGACGGTGGGTGCGGGAGCGGGTCCGGGCCGCGGGGCTGCCGCTGGTGCCACCGGCGTTGGCGCAGCAGCTAGACGTGGAGTCGTCGGCGTCGCAGGTGGCGCCGCCCCCGCCGCGGGCGACGCCTTCCTGTCTAGGATAGCCGTCGCCTAGGGCGGCAGCAGCTCGCGCGGCGTCGGGTTCTCTACCGGCACCGGCTCGCCAATGAAAACAGCTTCGGGGACGGCGTCCCCGCTCCCCGCCGCGCCCGTGGGCTCGCGCTCGTCCATGCGCGCAAAATTATAGCGCGAGCCGCCCGGTTTCGGGCGGCTCGCGCTCGGTTACCACTTCCGAGGTCCGACCTCGAGTTCCGGGAGTTCGATTCCGCAGGAATCGAAGGCCGGAGCGTTGCCGAGCGCCTCGCGAGGCCGCGAGGCGGGGTCGCGGCCGTCGAGCGCGACGGCGCGAGGCGAGCTGTGACCGGACCTCTCTGCAAGTTGCGCTTAGGAGGCGCTCGACGCGCCCCCGCCGCGTCGGTGCCGCCCGCGCCCGCCGCGTCGGCGGCGGTGACGCCTGGCGGGGGCCGCAGCCGAGGCGCCCGCCGCTGCGG
>DATDYW010000041.1:0-8348 GCA_036516995.1 Minisyncoccota bacterium | reverse complement strand
ACCTCTGCAATGCCCGCGAGCCCTTTCCCGCCAATCCCGATTAGGTGCGCCGCCTTCGGCTTCCCCACCCGAAACTTTGCCCTGGTTTTCACGCCGCAGAGCGTACGCTTCCACCCCTAAAGCCCCCGTAAATTTTTTATCAAGTTTACATTCCACAAAGTCCGACTTTGTGGAGCTTTACCAGTCCGGGTCTCGTGCGGACGGTGTACTACCACCTCCCGCCGCCGCCGCCGCCGCCGGAGGAACCGCCGCCAAAGCCGCCGAATCCTCCCCCGCCGCTACCTCCGCCGAAGCCACCACCCCAGAAGCCGCGGTGTCCGCCCGGGTGCTTGGCGCGGTAGATCTCGAAGAGCAGTCCGACCAGCGCGAGCACCACACCGGCAGCAGCCGCGGCGAAGAAGCCCCAGAGGAGCCAGCCCGCCAGCGCGCCGACGCCGCCGGCGAAGAGGGGCGCATCCCACTTCCGCTTGGTGTGCGAGAAGCCCACGAGCGCCGCAAGGAACATCCAGAGCAGGAATCCCCAGAACTCGCCACCCATCGAGCTGCCCGACTCCTGCGCCGGCGCGTACGACACGTCGCCGATCGCCTTCACGATTTCGCGCGCGCCGGCGACGGTGCCTCCGGAGATGTCAGCAGATTGATACGCAGGGATGAGCGTCCGGTTCACGATCCAGGAAACCTCGGCATCGGGAAGGTCACCCTCCAGACCGTAGCCGACCTCGATCCAGACGTCGCGCTCGCCGGGTTCGCCGAACGGCGAGACGAGGAGCAGCACGCCGGTGTCTTTCGCCGCGTCGCCGATGCCCCACTCGCCGAAGAGCCTGTTGGCGTAGACCGAGGCCGCCTCGCCCTGGAGCGTGGGGACGGTTGCGACCACGACCGAGTTGCCGGTCTGCTGGTAGTAGGCGCGGAGCTCGGCGTCGAGCGCGGCCTCGGCGTCGTCGTCGATTACATTCGCGAGGTCGGCGATGGGGCCAGACGGACGAGCCGGCAACTCCAAGGCCGCGCCCGCGATAGCGGGCGCGGCCAAAGCAGTCGCCGCGCAGAGCGCGGCGACTATTCTGACTTTACTGCGCCAGCTGGAGATTGACCGCTGGTGCATTCTCCGATCCTTCCGCAGCCTCGAACAACGCCCTCTCGTCGTAGCCAAACATCGCCGCCACGAGCGCACCCGGGAAACGCTTCACGCGAAGGTTGTAGCTCTGCACCGCCTCGTTGAAGCGCATTCGCTCAACAGAAACGCGGTTCTCCGTGCCCTCGAGCTGGGCCATCAGCGTGGTCACCGCCTCTGATGAACGGAGGTTTGGATAATTCTCCATCACTGCAATTAACCGAGCGAGCGAGCCTTCAACTTGCGTTGCGGCTGCGGCTTTTTCGTCGGTGGTCCTAGCGCCGGAGTAGCTGGCACGAGCCTTAGCGAGGTTATCAAAAATCGTTCGCTCCTGCGCCATAATCCCCTGCACCGAGGCGACGAGGTTCGGAATCAGGTCGACGCGTCGCTGGTACTGCGTTTCAACCTGCGCCCACTGGGTGTCCACCATCTGGTTGGTGGTCACGAGCCCGTTGTAGGCGCTCCAGAGCCAGAGAACGAGGACAACGACAATCGCGAGGACAATAACCCAGGGTTTCTTCATTTTGCTAGTGGCTGGCGGATAACGGCGCGATAATAGCACGGTCGCTTCGGCGACCGTGCTAGCCTTCCCCTGACCCTTCTGCCGGGTCGTCTAACGGTAGGACATCGCCCTTTGGAGGCGAGTATCTTGGTTCGATTCCAAGCCCGGCAACAGAAAAAGAAACGCCCATGGCGGGGCGTTTCTTTTTCTGTTGCCGGGAGCAAGTGAACTACTTCACTTGCGTCTTTGATTCGAAAGGCGGAGCGTTACCGAGCGCTTCGCGAGGTCGCGAGCCGGGGTCGCGACCGACGAGCGCGACGGCGCGAGGAGAGCCGAGACCGATTCCAAGCCCGGCAACAAAAATCACAGAAAAGCCGCCGATGTAAAACGGCGGCGCGGGGTATTTGCCGAACGCTAACCCGACAGATAGTTGAGCGCCTCGGCTACTCCGTAGGAGTCTCCGCCGCGACGCATAAGGAACCTTAGGAATCCGACATCGTCCCCCATGGTCACTATGGGGGCTTCTTCTTCATCTCCCAATAAACCGGCAGTGGCCATGAGGCCGTTGCAGAGGCAACGCACCCCCTCGGTTTCTTCAAGCTTACCGAGTTTCTTTAGGTATAGCGCCACGGGCTCTCCCGGGCAACGGTACCCGATTGACCCGTCGCCCTGATCAAACAGGGTCCTAAGAGCCCCCTGATCGCAGACCTTGTTTCGGGAGAGATACACACTCTCTTCGGACAAGGATCCTGGCAGGACAGCCACCTTGAAAGGGAACCCCGTGGGGGATGCCTTCGTATCTGTCCTGACTTCCAGTTTTCCCCCAAAGCCGAGCCTGCGGATTTCCCGGCGGATTGCCGGGTCCATCCCCGATTCTTCAGCGAGGGCGAAGATTGAGCCCGCCTGAATCCCGGCCGCGCCCACAGATTTTGCCCACCTCAATTCTCCCGGAGAGGCCTTGCCGCCGCCGATCCAGAACGGTAAGCCGAACTTCGCAATTTCGGCGTAGTTGACCTCATCTTTTGGGCCGTATACTCCGCCTTTTCTGGGCGGAGCGTTGTGCCCCCCGGCCGTCGGCTCTTCAATGACGAATCCGTGGATGCTTCCTTTCGGCAATCTCTTAATAAGAAGTGACGCCAGAAGGTTTGACGCAATTATCGGAATGAAACCGGGTCTTTTCAGGGGAGGAAGTTTTTCTCCGAAGAAAGCTTCCGGATCGAAGCTCATGGTGTGGTTCGTGATATTCGTGCCGGTGACGGGCACGCGGTAGATTGCTGTTTCGCCTTCAGCAAGGTCGGTGATAACCCCGGGAATTTGAAGCGGTATGCCCGCGCCCACGGTTATGAAATCTACGCCGGCAAGCATCGCGCCCGTGATGGCGTATACGTGAGGCATCGCTATCTTTTCTAGGTAGTTGATGCTCACCGGGTTTCCGTGCCCCTCTTTCGCCAGATAAACGAATGCGTAATTTGCGCAAACCGTCAGGGCAATGAGACTCTCTGAAGGATTCACCGCGAATAACGGCGCGTTTTTTGGCGCCAGGCCTTTCGGGTTGCCTTCCTCAATGTAGTAAGCATCGAGGACCTGCTCTGCGACCCTGGGAAAAGGGAAACGCGACAAGGCCCTTCGGTAGTGCCCGCCGATGTCCCCTCTTCCTAGAACACGAGCCAGTATACGCTCGGCCGCGACTCCCGATACCGTGCCCAAGGCCCCGTTACAAGAAACGGCATTTGCCAAGAACGGGCTGGAGATGTAGACCCCCATTCCGCCTTGGATGATTTCCGGAACTGCCGGAATAACTTCTGGTGTCATTGTTGGTGATTTCCTTTCTTCTGTTTCAATTTCGATGAGCTAGTTAGTTCATATATACCACAGAGGAGCTTCACCTTTGAGGAGTAGGCGGGTTTTGCTCTGCCGCGCGGACGCCACGACGGATAGCGCCCCTCGCCACCCACGCGCGCCGAGGCCAGAGAGCCGCCAAAGGATGTTTCGGCTAAAGGAAAGTGGCTTGCATAGATTTTGGCACTCCTCAAGCGTGGCGGAGTGTCAAAATCTATGCCGGTTCCAAATTTGCACCCGGCCAACGGAAGAGGCAAACTCGGCGCAAATGCACACCATTGTGATTACGAATCTCGACGGCGTGGTTCGCCGGAAGATGCTGGGCGCCGTGTTCGAGACGCTCGACGGCGTCTCGCCCGAGGCGCTCGCCAGCGGCCAGTTCTGGCGCAGCCAGGAGGATCTGGAGTCCGGCGTCCGCATCGACGTCCGGGCGGTGGGATTCGCCGGGGCGAGCAGCGGCAGCGGGGTGCTGCTCAAGGTCGGAGTTCACCAGCGCGGCTTCCTGCCAATCTTTATGGAGGCCACGCTCCAGACCGTTCAGCCGGACGACGGCAAGTAGCGCCCCCGCGGGCGCTTTTCCTTTCTGAGAGAGCCGCGCCGCTGTACACCGCGCCCCCTCCGTGGCCCTTTGAGGTCGGACCTCATAGGGTTCACGGGGTCACGGCTTGCGGCCCGAGGGGAGCCCTCCCGCGATTAAAAACCCGCGACGGCCGCCCGCGTCCGGGGGCCGAGGTAGCCGGCGGCCGGGCTGATGCCGCTGGCCGCCTGGAACCGCGCGAGCGCGGCGCGGGTGGCGTAGCCGAACATGGCGGTCTCCTGGCCCGGGGAGCCGGGGCCCGCACCGGCGACGGTGAAGCCGCGGGCGTTGAGGAAGACCTGGAGGCTTCTGACGTCCTCCCCCGTGTCGCCGAGCTCGAGGTCGCGGGGGAAGGCGGGGGCGGCGGCGGCGCCGAGGACGGCGGGGGCAGGCGCCGCGGCCGGCGCGGCGCCATCGATGCCCGCGATGAGGGCCCGGGTGACCGGCCCGAGGTACCCGGCGGCGGGGGTAATGCCGTTGGCGAGCTGGAAGGCAGCTAGGGCGGCGCGGGTGCGCTCGCCGAAGAGGTCGGTCTCGTTGCCGGGCGCGCCGGGGCCGTCGGGGGCGACGGTGAAGCCGCGGGCGTTGAGGAAGCGCTGGAGGTCGCGGACGTCGGGGCCCTCGACGCCGGCCTCGAGATCGCGGGGGAAGGAGTACGCGGGGCCCTCGGCGCCGGCCTCGTCCCCCTCCTCCGGTGTTTCGTCTTCGTCCTCGTCGTCCTGGTCCTCGCCTTCGTCGTCGTCCGCGTCGTCGTCCTCCTCCCCGGCCGACTCGTACCCCGGGGCGTACGTGTACGTGGTGACCGAGGGCCGCGAGCCGCCGCCGGAGGCGACCGCGTTGGTGACGGTGACGGCGGCGGTGTCGGTGGCGTAGTTGCCGGCGGTGTCGCGGGCGACGGCGGCGAGGGTGTACGCGCCGTCAATGACGGCGGTGGAGTCCCAGGTGACGCCGTACGCGGCGGCGGTGTCCTCGGCGCCCTCGTTGGTGCCGTCGACCTTGAACTGGACGCCGACGAGGTTGGTGTCGGCGGGGGTGGCAGTGAGAGCGACGGCGGCTCCGGCGACGACGGCAGCGTCTAGCGGGGCATCGAGGGTGATGGTGGGGGCGGTGGTGTCGATGACGATTGCCTCGTTCGCCGCTAGGTTGGTGGCGGGGGCGAAGCTGGTCATCGCGTTGCCGGCGGCATCAGCGATGGTGCCCGAGATGGACCCCACGGTGAGGTCGGCGGAGGTGTCGTTGGAGGTGACCGTGGAGACGGTGTAGTCGCAGGTGCCGTACGTGGCGGCGGAGACGGAGAAGGTGCAGGTGCGGTCGGTGGTGCCCGTCTCGAGCGTCACCGTGACGAGGCCGGTGGAGGTGACGGCCTCGGCGAACTGGATGTCGATGTCGATGGTGTCGCCCTCGTTGTATGCGCCGGCGGCGGCGGTGGAGGAGGCGTTGAGCACAGTCGGCGCAGTGTTGTCCACAGTCACCGTGCGTGAGGTCGAGGTGGCGTAGTTGCCGGCGGCGTCGCGGGCGACGGCGATGAGGGTCTGGCTGCCGTCGCTGAGACCGGTGGTGTTCCAAGTAACACCGTATGTGGAGGTGGTGTCCTCGGCGCCAATGGCGGTGTTGGTGTTCCGCTTGAACTGCACGCCGGCCACGCCGGTGCCGCCGTCGGAGGCGTCCGCCGAGACGGTCACCGAGGCACCGGCGACGCTCGCGCCGTCGGCGGGCGCGGTCAGCGCGACGGTGGGCCCGGTGGTGTCAATCACTAGGGCTTTGTTGGCGCCGAGCGAACCGGCGGCGCCGGGAGACGGGAGAGTGAGCGTGGCGGCGTTGAGAGAGGGGTCCTTGATGGTGCCGCCGTTGAGCGCCAGCGCGGAGGTGCCCGTGTAGTCGAGGTCGGCGGCGGTGTCGCCGGATTGGACGGTGTAGGCGAAGGTCAGCGTGAGGCCACCAGTGCCGGAGCTGTAGTTGACGGCACGGTCGGTGTCGCCCGTCTCGAGGGTGAGCTGGGGCGTGCCGGCCACGTTGACCGGCTCGGAGAAGGTAATCTGGATGGAAATTGCGTCGCCGGCGTTGTATGAGCCGTTAGCAGTAGCCGAGGTGATGTTGGTGACGGTGGGCGCGGTGGTGTCAAAGGTGCCAGAGCAGCCGTCACCAGAACAGGTACCGTCGTCGTAGTTGCCGGAGCAGGAGAAGTAGGTGATTGCCTCGCAGGTAGCCTGGTCGGTGGCGTCGCCCGCATCGCAGGCAACATCGCCGGAGCAGTCGGGATCTGCCCACGAGCAAGGGGTGGTGTTCGGCGTGCAGCCGGAGGTCGCGGTGCAGGTGGGTTCGTCACTGCTGTAAATGCCACAGTCGCCGAGGTTGCCCGGGTACGTGCACTCAACCTGCGCCTGGCACGCGCTCTGGTCGCCGCTGTAAGCAGAGCAGGTCGCAGCATCCCAGCTACAGCCCGAGGTTGCCTGGCAGGTAGTCTGGTCGGCGGCGTAAATAGAGCAGCTGCCCGTGCCGTAGGTGCCGGAGCAGGTGCCGGGGGCGTAGGTACCGGAGCAGGTGTTGGTGTTGTAGGTGCCGTCGCACTGGTAGATGCCCGAGCCGTAGGTGATTGCCTCGCAGGTAGCCTGGTCGGTGGCGTCGCCCGCATCGCAGGCAACATCGCCGGAGCAGTCGGGATCTGCCCACGAGCAGTTGGTCTGAGTCTCGTTGAGCGCACAGGAGCCGCCGTAGGCATCGTTCTGGTTTGTGCAGTCGGGGTTGACGGTCGGCCCGGTGCAGCTCGTCGAGTCCCAGGTGCAGCCAGAGGTACCGGTGCAGGCGCTGGAGTCACCGTCGAAAGCGGAGCAGCTCACATTGGCATCCCAGGTGCAGCCTGTGGTCGCCTGGCAGGTGGTCTGGTTGCCGTCGTAAACAGCGCAACTGACAGCGGTTACGCTGCTCGGCGCGAAGACCATCGCGCCGGCGACGAGCAGGCTCGCGAGAATAATCGCGGCGGGGGTGGCGAAACCGGAGCGGAGGAGTTTTTTCACGATGAGAGACGTTCGCGGAGCTAGTCTAGCTTTTTCGGCTAGGAAACACCAATAAAAAATGGGGAAAAGGCCGCGACGCGGAGCGTCGCGGCCTATACCCTCCCCTGCACCCCCCCTCTCGCCTCGGCCAGCGAGACAATGGCGAGCTCGAGCGGCAGCTCGGGCAGCGAGGCGGTGGAGGCCTCGTCGAGGCCGCGCAGCAGCGCCACCAGGGTGTCCGACGAGAGGCCGCTCGCGGGATCTTTGGCGAGCGAGGCGTAGAAGGTCTTTTCCTCTTCACTCGCCGAGGCGAGGAGCGCAGAGTTTGGCGCCACCTTCGCGAGCAGCGCGCCGCGCAGCGCCCGGAGCGCCAGCTCGCCGAAGACCTCTGGGTCGAGACCCTGGGCGTCGGCGCGGCCGAGCACGTCGAGGCCGTGCGCCGCGTCGCGATGTGCCATCGCTCGAACAAAATCGAAAACTAATTCCTGCGACGGCGCGCCCGTCACCTTCTCCACCTCCTCGCGGGTAACCTTGCCGTCGCCAGCGAGGTGCGACACCTTCTGCAGCGTGGAGAGGGCGTCGCGGAACGAGCCCCGGGCGAGCGTCGCCACGAGCTCGGCCGATCCGGGCGCGAACCGGAGCCCCTCCCCCTCCGCCGCCTCGGCCACGTGCTTCACCAAGATCGCGTGCGTCGGCTTCTTGAACTGGTACCACTCGCAGCGCGAGAGCACCGTCTCGGGCACCTTCTCGGGCTCGGTGGTCGCGAGCACGAAGACCACGTGCGACGGCGGCTCCTCCAGAGTTTTCAGCAGCGCGTTGAACGCCGACTTCGAGAGCATATGCACCTCGTCGAGGATGTAGACCTTCTTCGGCGAGCGGAAGGGCAAAACGGAGACGGACTCGTTGAGGTCGCGGATGTCCTCGACGGAGGTGTTGGAAGCGGCGTCAATTTCGTACGTGTCTTCCGGCGCCGTGCCGAGCTCGCGCGCGAGGATGCGGGCCACCGAAGTTTTTCCCGTGCCACGCGAGCCGGAGAAGAGGTACGCGTGGCTCACCTGCTCCGTCTCCACGGCCTTGGCGAGCACGTCGGTGACGTGCTCCTGCCCTATCACGTCCTCGAATGTTTTGGGGCGGTATTTAGCGTACAGAGCGTGGTGCTTCTTGGCTCCTGCCGCTTCCCCGCCCTTCCCCTTCTTAGCGGCGGTCATTGCTTGCCAACTTTAGCACGCACCCTAACTACAAAGTCGGACTTTGTAGTTAGGGTGCCATTACCTCGAGTTTATGGGGACATTATGCTTGGAATTTGAAAATAGGTTCCGTGAGCAA
>DATDYW010000040.1:0-5815 GCA_036516995.1 Minisyncoccota bacterium | reverse complement strand
CGCGTAGCCGCCGGGGGCGGCAATCGCGGCGTAGTCGACGTCGAGCTCGCCGAACGACTGAAAGCTGGCACGCACGGGCGTGCTCACCAAGATCGATATTTCTTTGATAGGGCTCATCCGTATTTGCTACTAGATTTAACGCCAAACGTCAAGGCCGCGGCGCTTTGCGTCGCGGCCTTTTCACGCGGAAATACTAGCGCAGCAGGGTGAAGGAAAATAAGTAACAAGGAACAGGGAACAAGTTCGGAATTGGATGCCAGCTCATTACCTGTTACCTGTTACCTGTTACTTGTTACCTGTTACTTGTTCCTTGTTCCTTGTTCCTTGTTACCTGTTCCTTGTTCCTTGTTCCTTGTTACCTGTTACTTGTTCCTTGTTACCTGTTACTTGTTACTTCTAATTCTCTACGTTCTCCCACGACAGCACCTCGTACCCCTCCGCCGACAGCGGAAACTCCGGCGGCGGACCGTAGAGCAGGTTCGCGTCGTAGGTGATGTTGCGCGTCGTGTAGCCGGTGTTGTCGGTCCAGGCGAAGCCGTAGCGGAGGTTGCTGGCGATGGCACCGTAGATGTTGATGGTCGAGCGCACGTAGCTCGCGCCGCAGGCAGACCGGTAGTGGTTCCGCCCCACCCGCCCGTTCTGGGCGATGAGCGCGGCGTGCACGTTGAGGACGTTGTCGCTCGGCAGGCCAATCGAGACGTTGTTCTGCGCCACGAGGCCGAGGACCGCGGTGCCGTCCTGCGCGCCGTAGGTGATGCTCTTGTTGATGATGATGCTCTTCCGGGTGCTGGCGCTGTCGGGGAAGGTGGCGGCGCCAACGATGAGGCGGGCGCCGGAGGGCACCGCTCCCTCGACCCAAACAAAATCTTCGAAGAACATCACGCCGTTGCCGGGAAAGGCGTAGTTGCCCTGGAGCGCCTCTGTCTTTATCTCCCAGGTGTCCCAGCCAGTCTCGCCGGCATCGTTGTAGCAACCGGAAGGTGGAGTTTTCTTAGCCGTAACCTTGTAGAGGTCAAAGGTGCTGTTTGATTTGAGAATAATGTGCCAGCCAGATTTACCGGAGGCGGCGTAGTAGCGGCCACCCGACTGGGCGCTGGCCTTCAGGCCGGCGAGGTCGGCGGCGACACCCGCGAAGTCGACCGCCGGCAGCGGAAACTGGCGGCCGACCTGGAAGATGTCCGGGCGCGACGGCACAATCGCCGGCGGCAGGGGGTCGGCCGGCGAGGCGTGGGTGTGGACGCCGAACTCGTTGCCACCCGAGTGGTCCGGGTCGTCGTAGACGTCCCTGGCGCTGGTGACGAGGTTCGTGGCCAGGCCGTCGAAGCGAATGCCGCCGTTGCTGTGCACCGGCCCGTTCATCACCGTGCCCGCGCCGATTCGGACGTTGGCGTTCGAGAGGATGGAGTAGCGGGCGAAGGAGGGCTTGGCCATTTCGACGCGCACCGTGCGCGACGTGGTGGCGGTGGTGGTAGCAACGAGCGTGCCTGTCGAGGCAATCGTCACCCGCGTCGAGCCGGTCGCCGGCGGAGTGATCTCGAGCGAGAACTCGCCGATTTTGACGCCGTCGCGGTCGAGGAAGTCGTGGACGTAGGGGCCGGGCTCTCCGGTGCCGTCCTCGAAGTCGGAGGGCGCGTGCGCCAGGTGCCAGCGGTAGTACTCGACGCCGGCTTCGGCGACCTGGAAGGCGAGCTCGCGGCTGGCGGCGGTCTTCGCCTGCCGCAGGGTTGCCCCGAGCCAGCCGGCGAGCGCGGTGACCACGGAAACGGTAATCGCCCCGATGACGAGGATTTGCGGAATCGTGAAGCCAGGCGAGGTCGGCGGGCAGAGGGCGGAGGGTAGAGGTGAAGACAGGGCGGCATTTTCTGCCCTCTGCCCTCTGCCCTCTGCCTTCGTTTTGTTCATCGTCATTGCGTCTGGTCGTCGGCTCGTAGGTTCCTGACCACCGAGAGGGTCGAGAGCACCGCCGGCGCGGGGGGCTTGGCGGGATCTCGGTCGATCGCCACCCAGACGCGGACGGCGCGGACGTCGGACGGAGAGACGGGGAAGCCGAGGGCGGCCGTCGTGGTCGAACCGTCGTAGCCCTCGGCGTAGTAGAGGAAGGCGGTGGAGCTCGCCACGATGTCGCGGGCGAGGATGGAAACGGTTTCCGGCTGGCCAACGTAGGAGAGCGGCACGCCGGACGGCTCGGTCGCGCCGCGCCGGAGCTCCGTCCCCGCCACGAAGTAGCGAACCTTCTCGCGGACGCCGTCGTTGTCGTAGTCGGCGAAGAAGGTGAACGAGGACGTGGCCGTCTCGGCGAGCGCGAAGGAGCCGTCGGCGCCCGCCCCGGCGCTCCGCACCTCGTCGGCGAACGGGCGCAGCAGGCTCCGGGCGTCGTGGCCAATCGTGAGGCTCGCGTCGATCGTCTGGCGCAGCGAGAAGACATCGCGAAAGAGCGTGCCGACGGCAATCGCCAGCACCGCGACGAGCGCCGCGGCAACCAGCGCCTCGACGAGCGTGAAGCCGGCGGCCACAGACGAGGGATGAGGGCGGAGTAGAGCCATACGGCCTACTCGTCCCGTCAGCCCTCTGCCCTCTGCCCTCGTTCTGTAAATCATACCGGGCTCAAGTTTACCGTCAGCTCCTGCCAGGCTGAGGACGCCGAGACACTATCGGTGGCGGTCTGGTAGCCGCTCCGGCTCACCTGCACGGTGTAGGTGCCGGAGGAGAGTCCCGAGAAGTAGGCCTGGCCAGCGGGCGCGCACTCCTCGGTGAACGTCGCCGAGACATCGGAGGCAGACGGCGTCGCCGTGGGGTCCTCGGTGGACAGAAAGACTTTGTAGCGGAGGTAGCGGGCGGTTGCAACGGACGGCGGGAACGCCTCGCCGGGCGCGGTGAAGTAGCTCCCGCCGCCGCCGTCGGGCCCGACGTAGCTCCAGGTGGTGGTGGCGGTGAGCTCGAGGTTCGTCGCCACCTGCAGCCGCAGGCTCTCCGCGCCGGCCTCGGGCGGCTGCGAGGCGGGCAGCCAGGAGAGCGCCAGGAAGTTCGTGGTGGTGCCGGCGTCGAACGTCGAGGACTCGAGCCAGGCAGAGGGCACGTAGCTCTGGCCGAAGAGCGCGAGGCGGAGGTTGCCCGGCGACGTCGAGTAGTCCGCGTTGCCGTCGGAGGCGAGGAAGCCGGTGGGCGTCTCCCCCGCCGTGGACTGGCCCGGGCCGGTCGACCAGTCGGTCTGGGTGAAGGACCCCTGGCCGGTCAGCTCGGTGCCGGAGTACCCCGTCTTCGAGACAGTCACCGAGGCGTCGGCGATCGGCAGCTGCGTGCCCGCGTCGCGGACCTTCACCAGGAGCGCGTTCGGGTTCCGGTACGCCACCACCAGCGAGAGCGGCTGGGTGGCGCCGGGGAGAACCGGGAACGGCTGCGCCGGGTTGGTGCCAATCAGCGCCCACGACGAGTCGGTGACGGTGACCGAGTAGGTGTCCCACTCCAGCGGCAGCGAGAGGAGGCCGGAGGTGCCGGTTTCCTCGGCGCTGTCGAACTTGAAAAGGTTCAGGCCAATTGTTTTGGCGCCGGTGAGGTCGAACTCGACGCCGCCCACCGACTCGCAGGTGGGCTTCGCCGACGAAACCTCGAGCGTCGCCAGCCGATCGATGGCGAAGGTCGCCTGCGTCACCGCCCCCGAGGCGACGTTGGCGTAGGGCACCGTCGGCACGGGGTTCCCCGGCGCGCCGGGCTGGTAGTTCTGGTCGGTCGAGTAGCCGCTCTTGGTAGCAACAATCTGGTAGGCGGCGGTGCCGGTTGGCGCGTCGACAATCTTGAGGAAGCCGGTGAGGTCGGTCAGGTCGTCGATAGTGATGGCGGGGTTCGCCTGCGAGTTCTCGACGTGCACCGAGGCGCCGGGAACCGGCTCGCCGGAAGAATCGAGGACCTGCACGAACAGCGCGCCGTTGCCGGTCGAGGTCTCGAGTCCGGAGGCGGGAGCGATTCTCGTGACGAGGGTGGTGGTTGCTAGGCCGCAGGCGCCGCAGGACACCTCGATTTCGACGAGCTTCTGGTCGGCCGGCGAGAGGTCGTTCGGGCTGCCGCCGATCAGGCCGTCGAACGGCTCGTCGATGTTACGAATGGTGGTGGTGACGACGAAGGTGTAGCCGCCGCGCATCACCGTTTCGAGACGCGAGAGCTTGCCCGCCGGCAGGCCGCCAACGAGGCCGAGGTCTTTGTAGCTGACGTCGCGGGCAATCTCCAGCTTCTCGGAGGCGAGCAGCAGCGCCGTCTCCTGAATCTTCGCCTTGGCCGCGCCCTTGGCAATCGCCCCGAAACCACCGTAGACCGCCACCCCGATCATCCCGAGCAGCGTCGCCGCCACCAGCGTTTCGACGATGGAGAACCCGGCCTGCCCGCCGCACCGCTGTTTCTGTGCCACGTTGGAGTAATTGTAGCAGCGCGGCGAAGGAAAAATTAAAAAGGGAAAAGTGAGGCATTGAGACCCTGGCCCTTGGCTTTTTGAACTTTTTCCTTTTTACTTTTTCCTTTTTACTTCAGCAAAGCCTTCAGCGCCTCGGCGTCTTTCTTGAGGACCTCAATCATCGAGGGCGAGTAGGCGGCCACGGCGGGGTGGTAGAGCGGCACCACGTACTTCGGGCCGTAGTCTGTTTTCGATTCAAAAACGTGGCCGTGAATTTTGCTGATTGATTGGAGCTCTGCCGCGAGGCCGCACTTCTCCATAATGTAGGCCATCGAGAAGCGGCCGAGCGTGGCGATCACCGTCGGGTGAATGGTTGCAACCTGCCTATCGAGGAGCGGGCCGTAAGCGGCGATCTCCTCGGGGAGCGGGTCGCGGTTGCCCGGTGGCCGATCCTTCACCAGGTTGGTGACGTACGCCGTTTTCCTGTCGAAACCGATATGCGCCATCACCGCGTCAAGGATGCGGCCCGAGGCGCCGCAGAACGGCCTGCCCATCGCCGCCTCGTTCTTGCCCGGCGCCTCGCCGATGAACATTATCTTCGCCTCGTGGCTTCCCTCCCCAATCACCGGGAACATCTTGTTGGCCGTCCGCTCGGCGTAGAGCGGCAGCGTCGTGTCCGCGAAGAGCTCGTCGCGCACCGCCTTCATCGCCGCGAAGTTCGGGGAGGTCGCGTCGTTCACGCGCAAAAGAGTATCACGAGGCTCAAGTGAGACTAGCGACAAGACAAACGAGATTTTCAACAGAGAAGCTCTTTAATTGACAGAATATCTAGTTTGTGTTATTAATACAGATAAGATAGTGAACCCTCCAATCCAATGAAAAGTATCCTCCGCATAACGAGCGTGATTCTCCTCGCCGTCGCCTCTTCCTGGGCTGACACGACCTACGTCCACATCGGCTCTGACAATGTTCGTGGTGACCATGAGGTCCAGAGCATCGCCGAGCGAGGTGCCCAAAAACTGACCCAGTGGGAAAAGGAAAACCCGGACAAGAAAATTGTCACTGTTTCGGCAAACACCTATTCCGGTAACGGCTATGGCCTCCTGGGCTTCTGGGTCACCTACGACAAGCGCCCTGCCAAAACCGAAAAATAATCCTCGGCACCTTACGAGCCGCCCGTGTTTACAGCGGGTGGCTTTTCCTTTTTCTGCAAGCCACCACCAAAATCTCTATCTCGGCGAGAGCCGTCAGGCGCGAGCGAAAACGGTTTCCCTAGCCGACGACGTACGAATGTACGGCGAGGCGTAGGAACCTGTTTTGCGCCCCGAATGGAGCCTCCCGTTTATGTAAGGTAGAATCTGCACGCATGCGCATCGTCTTAACTGGTGGAGGAACCGGCGGCCACTTCTACCCGGCGGTCGCCGTCGCCGACCG